>JABMQH010000071.1 GCA_013203355.1 Candidatus Omnitrophota bacterium
CGGGGTCGACGGGATTCGAACCCGCGATTTTCGGATTGACAGCCCGATGTCCTGACCAGGCTAGACGACGACCCCATGAGAAAAAACCGTTCCTAGCGCTGCGGTTGCAACGCGTTTAGTTTTTTTTAACTGGTGGGCGGAACAGGACTTGAACCTGTGACCTTCTCGGTGTAAACGAGACGTTCTAGCCAACTGAACTACCCGCCCTGAACTATATATCATTGCTACGCGCCTGCCAAATTACCTAGCAGGCCCATAGCGAACGCCATAACAAAAAGTGCCACAGTCTCAATAATCCCTAGTACTACAATATAATTACCAAACCCTTTTCCGGTTTCCCCCATAGCATCTGCTGCAACAGCCCCCGCCTTTCCTTGCATAAGGGCAGAAAGGCCTATGGCTATACCACACAATATGCCGATACCCCACATATAGCTTCCATTGATGGCAAGCTCGGCCATTTTATTCATTACTATCATTCCATAAATAGTCTGGGTTAAAGGCGCACCTACAAAAGCAACCAGCATGAATGACGCCGCCTTATTCTGCGCAAAAGCCTTCTTCCATGCCCCTACAGCTGCCATACCGGCAAACCCTGTGCCAAGAGCTGATCCCATAGCAGCGAACGCTAATACCGCACCTAATCCTAAATCTTTAAATTGCACTAATATTTGCGTCTCCATGGCTATTGTTCTCCTCGCATCTTAGTGGGACAGGTTTTTAGTCAAGCTATTTGACCGCTACAAACCTGTCCCGTACTGTGGATCGTGTGTTGGGCAGGTTCCCATGCATAGTAACTATCCGGGCTGGAACCTGTCCATACTGTAAATTTTGGTCTCTATCTTTCCTCACGCAAGGGGTTATATGAGAAACCACTCCATTTAACCTCCGTATGATTGCAAAATTCAAGCACATTAAGCCTTACACCATGCACTAAAACAGCCATGGGTCCTAGTATTATATTCAAAATATGCCCCAATAGCAAGATAAAAGATGCGATACATGCTGCCATAAGGCTATTAAAACCCACATCCATAGCCATCTTATTAAAGGCATCTGCAACAGCCACAGTTGCTAAGCCAACCGCAAAAAGTCTAATATAAGAGACTACGTCCGTGAAACTATTTACAAAATTCAAAAGAAGGTTTCCAATCCCCGCACCAATTCCCTTAAATACATTTCTGTGTAATTTTGTAAAGCAGACCACCAAAACCGGCCCTGCGATGAAAAGCCATTTTGCGAATGCCGGAAAGGCATCTCCAATAATCAGCGCCTTCGCAAGAAAGAAGGCGCCCCACAATATCAAAATCCAGCCAAGCTCGGCTAAGGCCATGAGAGATGGTAATTTTATGATAGCCCGCCAACAATGCGCTATGCTTAAATGGAACGCGCCCAGAAAGAAACAAAGCGTTTGTATATATCTATCGTTCCGAAGCGCTGGGATAAGAGGCATTGCCCATCCTGGCAGCCATGACTGTCCAAAAAACGTTCCAGTAAACAGGCCCCATAGAATAGCGCAAGAACTCAAGATATAAAGAAGGATAAAAATGGATTTATTAGCAAGTTTGCTACCCCATTTTTTATGCGCGCATAGCGTCAGGATAAAAAAGATCAGGCCATAGGCTGAATCTCCGATCAGCATACCAAAAAAGATGGATAAAAATACCAAAAACCACAAACTGATATCGAGTTCCCGGTATCCCGGGACTACTTCTATTGCTTTAAAAACGGGGCTGATTATAGAAACCCAGCGTGGATTGCGGATCAAAGTAGGGACCCTGTCTTCCTCGGACGGCTCACTTACAGTCATCCCCCATCTTTCACTTCTAGAGGTCTTAAATAACGATTCTACCGCATCGTAAGGGACATATCCCCGCAGATACACAAGGCTTCCGAATTGCCCTAAGCCTTTTAAAACCTGTTGGAATTCAAGGTCTTTCTGAAGAGATTTTCTTATGCGCATGAGGTCTGTTATATAACATGTGTATTTTTTAATATCAAGCTTGATTGATTCTGCGACTTGCATGTCTTCTGACAATCTCGCCCGCACCTTCTCAAGGCCCGCCTTTGGTAGCGCAAACTCCTTGAATGGGATATCAATTTTATCCTGCGATATTACCGCGCAAAGGGCAACTCCGCTGCTAGTAGACAGCCGTTTTATAATAACCCCGGCAGGGGGGTTCTTTAAATCCCTTACGGGAATTTGATACAGCCTTATATAGACGCCTTTTTCTTTTAAAGCCTGTATTGTGTCAGGATCGAATTCTCCCCAGGGCTCCCATTGACTTATCCTCTTTTTGAGGTTTCTCGAATACTCCTTAAGCTGATCTAGTCTTTTCCATAAATCGACAATGTGCCTGGAAGTGAATTGCCAATCACTTAATGGCTTAGCTTTAGGGTGTTTTTGTGAAAATTCCGGCTGTGCTAAAATCCCCATGGCCTCATTAATTAAAACCATGTCATCCTGAAGAACGCTGATATCTTTCCCCTTTGGGGCCTGTTGGTGTTCTACATGAAGAACCCCGAGCTTACGCAATTTATTCACTGTGGAATCTGCATCCTTTGCCTGTACAATTACTGTAAGCTTCTTCATCGGGACAATCACGCCGTCACCTCTGCCAAAACAGCTTCTTCAATTTTCCTCTTGGCAATCTTGCTACGACCTACGGCATTAGCCATTTGGTCTCCTAGATAAATTTTAATCAACCGAATAATTTCCTTTGCCTCCGGGATTTTTACCTTTTCGAAAAGATTAACGCGCTGGGTTGTAATACGTAGTTCGTGTCTTAAGATTTCTATCCCCTTTTTTACAACAGCGATCTCTTGGCGAACTGACACAAGCTCTCTGAGCGCATCGATGGCAGCATCAACCCATAAAGGGGTAACGAATAAGTCATACTCGGCAAGCTCAAACTCCACATGATCAAAAAGTGGCAGGCCTACTCCAGCTATATTCTTTAAACCAGTAATTACTTCCTTAGGTCTAACCCATTCACGCAGATCTATATCTGAATCAGTAAGAAGTCCTGACCAAACTTCTATTGCCTCTCTTATCTTCTCTTCCTGGAGTTCTTTTTCTTCAAGAATCGACAGTTGATTGAGGATTTCTATTTGCAACTGTTGTTTTTTAAGCTGTAATGTGGGTAGATATCGCTCGTATTGCTTTAAGGCATCTCTTTGTCTTTTTAGTTCACCCTTTGTAAATTTAATCTTTGCCATAAGTTCATCGGCCTTTCGGCCAGTATTCATCTATCAACGACTTCTTTATCCCCGTCTCCTCAGGCGTAAAGCACTCGTGCATAATCTTCCAGCCCATATCTAGCGCCTTCTCCAGCGGGATATTGACTTCAAGCGACATCATATTCTTTTCAAAAAGTTCTCCGTACCGTAAAAGTTTTTTATCCCAAGAACTCATCTGGAATCCCATCGCGCGTTTTTCCAAGGTCTCGCGATAACCGGCAAATAACTGGATCATTGTATCCATTATGGCCCTATGGTCACTGCGGGTCTTACCGTTTACCTGCTGCTTCAAACGGCTTAGCGACCCAAACGGTTCTACTACTCCGCCCTTAAGGTAAAATTGGCCCTCTGTAATGTAGCCCGTGTTATCCGGTACGGGGTGCGTTACATCGTCTCCGGGCATTGTAGTAGCGGCCAATATTGTTATTGATCCCGCGGTATCAAAATCAACGGCCTTTTCATAGCGCGCCGCCAGCTGACTGTATAAATCCCCCGGATATCCGCGGTTTGAAGGAACCTGTTCCATTGTAATGGATATTTCCTTTAACGCATCGCAAAAATTGGTCATGTCCGTAAGAAGAACAAGCACGCGCTTGCCTTCTACGGCAAACTGCTCGGCAACAGCCAGGCTTATATCAGGCACAAGCAGGCATTCTACCGTAGGGTTTGCTGCCGTGTGAATGAAGAAGATAGATCGAGATAACGCCCCGCGCTCCTGGAGCATATCCCTGAAAAAGAGATAGTCGTCATGCTTGAGTCCCATCCCCCCTAAAATGATAATATCTACCTCTGCCTGTATGGCAATCCTGGCCAATAGTTCATTATAAGGTTCCCCTGCTATAGAAAATATCGGTAGTTTCTGCGATTCTACCAACGAGTTAAAGATATCTATCATCGGTATCCCGGTACGTACCATTTTATTAGGGATTATCCTTTTGATGGGATTTACCGGAGGTCCGCCTATATCAATCACGTTTTCTGAAATAGTAGGTCCTTTGTCCAAAGGTATGCCGCTGCCGTTGAAGATGCGCCCAAGTAAGTTCTCACCGCTTGCTACCCGCATGGGATGTCCTAAAAACCGTACTTTATCTCCCGTTGATATGCCGCGGCTTCCGGCAAAGACCTGCAAGGACACCCTTTTCCCATCAAGACGTATGACCTGAGCGAGAGAGACCCCGCGTTGAGTAGTAACCTCGGCTATGTCCATATATCCGACGCCTTCTGCCTCAACAGTTATAACATCCCCTGCAATCTGAATGATGTTTGTATAAACCTTATGCACTGATTTTTTCCTCTGTGTCTTTAGTAAGTTTTTCTTCCAGTAATGCTGAAATTTCCTTCTCGATCTTTTTAAACTCATTGGTATTCCATTGAACAGAATTCCACCCGCGGAACTCTTGTCTTAGCCTTTGAAAAAATTGCCGCGCGTGGTCTTTATCTTCGAAATCAAATTCCGAATTGAGTATGCGATAAATAAAACCAAATATATATTTTTGCCTCTCTGCTGATGTAGATTCATCAACTTTATCAAAGGCATTTTGCTGTAAATATACAAAATCAAAAAACTCCCCCTTAAGATAATCAACAAAATCGTTCAAAGACGTGCCCTCTTCCCCTATGACCTTCATCATCTGCGCGACATTGTGGCCTTTTCGTAGAATCTGATGCCCCCTGCGAACCTGCTCTTCATCAATGAAGCTTTTATATTTGCTCCAGCTTATCAGGGGATCGATGGAGGGATATCGACGGGCATCTGACCGTTCACGCGAAAGACCGTGAAAGGCCCCCACTACTTTCAATGTGGCTTGAGTAACCGGTTCTTCGAAATTTCCGCCCGCAGGGCTTACTGTCCCACCGATCGTAACTGACCCTATTTCGCCATCGTATAATTTTATCGCGCCTGCCCTTTCATAAAATGACGCGATGCGGGATTCTAGGTATGCAGGGAATGCCTCCTCACCCGGGATCTCTTCCAAGCGCCCTGACATTTCCCTCATCGCCTGTGCCCATCTGGATGTGGAATCGGCTAAAAGCAATACGTTTAATCCCATCTGGCGATAGTATTCCGCAATAGTAACTGCTGTATATACACTTGATTCCCTTGCCGCAACAGGCATGGAGCTTGTATTGCAAATTATAACCGTGCGATCGCTTAAGGGCTTGCCGGTCCTTGGATCGGTTATTTGAGGGAAGGTTTTAAGCAATTCCACTGCCTCTCCTGCGCGTTCTCCGCAGGCAGCTACAATAACTATATCAACTTCTGCATGCTTACTGGTCAGGTGTTGCAAAACAGTTTTCCCCGCTCCGAACGGACCCGGTATGCAATAGGTCCCGCCTCTCGCAACAGGAAAGAGAGAATCTATCAGGCGCATTTTAGTAACAAGGGGTTCGCGTGGCCTTAATTTTTCGGCATATGCCTGGATAGGCATCTTGACAGGCCATAATTGCTGAAGAAAAGCCTCGTGCAGCTTACCATCCTTGTCCTTGAGTTGCGCAATAGGCTGTTTTAAATTATACTTGCCAGGCTTTACTATGCTGACAACCTCAAGTATGCCCTGGAGGTTAAATGGAACCATGATGTAGTGTTTGAATATCTTCTCCGGAACAGAACCTAGTCTGTCACCGGCTCGTAATCTATCGCCTTTTTTGCGGATAGGCGTAAAGTCCCACTGTGCCTCATCTGGAAGCGCTTCAAAATAAACACCCCTCTTCAAAAAGAAACCACACTCTTCAGCAATTTGTGGAAGTGGATTTTGTAAACCATCAAATACCTGCCCTAAAAGTCCGGGCCCAAGTTCTACGAAAAGCAGTTCCCCCGTAAATTCAACCTGATCCCCTATCTCGAGCCCACCTGTATTTTCATAGACCTGCATCTCTGCAGTTTTCCCTCTTACGCGGATGACTTCAGACTTAAGGCGCTCTTTACCGTGAATAATATAAGCGACCTCGTTCTGAATTACGAATGTAACGAATTCAACCATAACCATATTGCCGCTGATCTTTCTTATATGTCCTGTCCTTTTTGATGTCATACCTTAACCCTTTGTTAACACGTCTTCCAATGTGCGCGACTTATCTGCGCTACGAACCATTTCCCACTTCTCCAATATCAATAACTTAAGGCCATAGATTATTAGAAAATCTATATCAAAATAATGCCCGGTGCTCAACTCATCCAGTTGGCGCCATCTTTCCTGATCTAGCGCCCTCTCGGCTTCAAGAATGGAAGGGTTTCTATATACATTCATAGCGCTGTGGCTAATAAAAGATTCTGTATATCCAGACTCGCCGCGTAAATATCTGGCAGGGTCTAATTTTTTGCGGCTTGATCGTATCTTTACTAATTCATTCCTTAAGGCTGTATCAAATTTTTGCCATTTCTTAAATGTAGGGGCTTGAGTTCCACTATCGGCATACTTATCAACCTGTGGGCTCGCCTTAAGAATCTCAACATCCTTATCGGATATAAGTCCTTCGCAGATATCAATAAATTTCTCAAAGGAAAACGGGGCCTTGCTCCCTAAATGGAGCATGGGTAGGCTGGATATCAAATAAGTGTAATACGCGGGCATCTATTTGTCCTTTTGTGTCTTTTTGTCTTTAGTGGCTGTATCCTTCAGGACTTCGTCCAGTTTCGGCTTAAGGTATTGGCCTATATATTCTGCGAGGGCCTTATCTGTAAAATCATAATGCGACTTGCCCCCATCGTAACTAATGATAAAACCCCCGTGGATATCTTCCGATGGCTTTAGCGTTATTCCTTTTTTTGTCTCTTCATTAAGTTCGCCCAAGAAGCCTTTTTCTAAGTTCTCGATATCCTCTTTCTTAAGCGATATTATGATATCCCCTTTTTCTTTATGCTCTTTGACAAGAAGGGTTATGATTTTAGCTAATGCGCCCGGGTTTAGTGCTTCCCGGACACGTGAAGAAATAAGCCTATCCAACATGGAATTAATCTCTTTCCTTAAACCAAGAAGCAAATCCCTCCCTGCCTGTTTAAGCGAGGTCTTTGTGCTTTCTTCTGTCTTGACAGCTTTGTCTTTAGCCTCTGCGATAAGTTTTTCTGCTTCTCTCTTGGCTTTTTCAACAATATCTTTGGCCTGGCCTTTTGCCTGCTGCTCGATATCCCTTGCCCTATCCTCACCTGCCTTAACACCTTCCTGCTGTATTTTCTCTATCAATCCTTTAAGTTCTTCGCTCATGATCCACCCCTATTATATATTGACCATATCTTACGTTATATAGGTTAAGATATATCCTAGAATCTTATTATTATAATTATATGTTAAGGGATAGGGAAATGCAACCTATTTCTGTAATTCCTGGGTTTGGAATATGGAATCGGCGGTGGGGTATTATTACCGCGGCTGCATTATAAGGATAAGCAGGATACAGATGAGGCCTGCCGATGCGCTACCTAAAAAATTTATCAATTCGTTCGGTATATGCTTCTTTTGATGCGAGAATGCGTTTAAAAAACTATCAAAAAGCATGCCTGCCAATGCACCTGCCATCACTATAAGCAATTCGTGGAATTTAATCAGGCCTGTTAATGCGCCAGCGAGGCCTAACACCAAAGCGGCTGCTGCGCCACATAGTGTACCATGATGGGAAATCCCGCCCGCGGTACCGTGGGGCACTGTTTGAAAAGTCATAATATTCACTGCCTTCTTATTAAGAAGCTGCCCCAGCTTTGTTGAGACCGTGTCCCATATGGCTTCTGAATAAGCTGCTACAAATGCCACTTTGAACACGCCTTCCTCCGTCATAAAAAACGCTCCCGCGAATATCGTGCCGGCTAAGGAGCGTCCCAGCACGCGCGCAGCCGGCCGTTTTGCCTTATACAGTTCGAACTCGCCCCTGTCGCGCTTGTATCTATTTTCAGCATTTATTGCATTGCCGGTCATAAAAAAGAAAGGCACAATGATAACATAGGCCTGCCAATCCAGGAAGACATAGACTGAAGTGAATAAAAGGACGCCTGTGAAAAAACCGGAATCATCTACCATCTCGGTTGAGAAGGCGATTATTCCGAAGACTAAAGTGGCTGCAAAGCCTATAAGCAGGCGTTGCAGCATGATATCCATTGTGCCATCTAGCCCGCTCATCTAAAATCTCCTTGACCCTGGTTTTGCAATTGGGATACCATTTTTACAAAGAGGACATTCGTCCGGTTTAAACGTTTCTACATCTAATTTGATTAGATATTTAAAGTTTACACCAAAATTCACTTTTTCGCAAGACCTGTTAACTAATGAGCCGACACCAACTATTTTCGCACCCCTCTGTTTAACAACCGCTATTACTTCCTTCGTCGAGGTTCCTGTCGTAACAACATCTTCTACAACTAACACCCTGTCAGACTGCTGAATATCAAATCCGCGCCTTAAGGTCATTTCCCCGTCTTCCCTTTCCGTAAATACTGAACGGCAGCCAAGCGCGTCTGCAACCCCAAAAGAGACAACGACCCCGCCAACGGCAGGTGCAACGACAACGGAAGGTTTGTCGTCTTTAAATTCCAGTGCCAGTTCTTTGCAAAGTTGTCTGGTGTGTTCTGGGTATTGCAGCACTAAAGCACACTGTAAATATTTTTCGCTGTGCAGTCCGCTTGAGAGTTTAAAGTGGCCTTTTAGCAATGCATTGGTCGTCTTAAATATTTCTAGAATCTTTTCTTTTTCCATTTTAGCCTAAGATAAAATCTCTTTTATGACCTTCTCTGCAGCAGCCTTGGGGTCGTCAGCATTTAATATGGGCCTTCCGACCACAATATAATCCGCCCCGAGCTCTATTGCTTCTTTTGGTGTAGCTGTTCTTTTCTGGTCATTTTTCTTTGCCCATTCAGGCCGTATCCCCGGCGTAACGATAATAAAATCGTCCCCGCATAACCATCTTATAGGCTGTATTTCGTCTGCCGAAGCTACAACGCCATTGAGCCCTGCGTCTTTAGCCAGCTTCGCCAAGTATGTAACCTGTGATTTTACGCCTTTTCTTATTTCAAGATCCCTTAGGTCTTTATCGCCGATTGAAGTTAAGACAGTAACCCCTAAAACAAGCGGGGGTGCGATGTTTGATTTTTTTGATTCTTCCTTAACGGCAGCGACTGCTTTTTTCATCATATTGAAACCGCCCTGGACATGCAAATTGAACATAAAGACACCGAGTTTTGCTGCGGCCCTTGATGCATTGGCAACGGTATTCGGTATGTCATGAAATTTTAAATCTAGAAATATCTTAATTTCCTTATCTCTCGCTAATTCCATAGCGGCAGGGCCGACGTTTGTAAACAGCTGGCTGCCTATTTTAAACACTTTTACCGTCGGATATAATTTATCTATTATATCTTCTGCAGATTTTAAATCATCCGTATCCAGGGCGACTATCAATTTATCCATTGTGCTTTAAGCTTCCCACTAATGCCTTGATATCCTTTATTTTGTTATTCCGTAAAAACCCTTTCATTTTGCCTATGATTTCTATCGTTGCATTAGGATTTATAAAATTGGCTGTGCCAACCTGCACCGCGGTTGCCCCGCAGACAATAAACTCTAAGGCATCTTTATAATCCATTATACCACCAATGCCTATAATTGGAATCTTAACTTTGTTAAATACCTCCCATACCATCCGTAATGCAACCGGTTTAATCGCCGGGCCGCTTAATCCGCCGGTGACAGCCCCTAGTTTAGGCTTTTGAGTCTCTACATCTACAGCCATGCCGAGAAATGTGTTCACTAAGGAGATTGCGTCGCTTTCGGCATCCTGTGCTGCCTTCGCGATCTCTGTTATGTCCGTAACGTTCGGCGAGAGTTTCGTAATCAAAGTAAGTTTTGTTGATTTCCGGATAGATTTGACTAATTCAAACGTTTCTTTCTTGTCCTGCGAAATTAATTTTTTGGTTTTGGCTTTAACATTAGGGCAAGAAATATTTATCTCAATCCCATCTATGCCGCAATCGCTTAACCTTTTTGAAAGTTCTACAAATTCTCCTCTATTTTTGCCGCCGATGCTCACTATCGCTGGGATTTTCAATTTCTTTAAAAATGGTATTTTATTATTAACAAAATCCTTAAGCCCTTTATTCTCAAGCCCGATAGAATTTAATAAACCTGCCGGTGTCTCAACAAGTCTGGGTGGAGCATTGCCTACCCTAGCAATTAATGTTATGGTCTTGGTAACGATAGCGCCTATCTTATTTATATCAATAAAATCTGAATACTTTTCTCCAACGCCAAAGGTGCCCGACGCTACCATCACTGGATTCTTCAACCAAATCTTCCCTATTTTTACAGCCGTGTTCATGCCCATATTACCTCACTTGCCTCAAACACAGGCCCATCCTCACATACCATTTTATACCCCTCCTTTGTCATCACCGCGCACCCCAGACATACCCCTACCCCGCAGGCCATGTATTCCTCAAGAAGAATCTGGCATGGACTTCCTTTCTTCTTAGACAAACGCGATACTTCTTTCAGCATGGCTTTCGGGCCGCAGGCGTAGATGGTTGATAGCTGGTGGTTCATTGTTGATAGTAAGGCTTTTAGGCAATCGGTAATAAGCCCTTTCTTGCCCTTCGAGCCGTCCTCTGTTGTAACTAGTGTTTCAGCCCCGCAATCTTTAAATTCTTTTTCGCAAAGAATATGAGATCTTGTGGATGCCCCGATCAAAGCATATACTTTGCCTTTAGGCGCTAATGTTTCTGCTAGCGCTACAAGCGGCGCGACACCGATCCCGCCGGCAACCAGTATGTGGGTAGCCTGTCGTCGAGTTTTAGCAGTTGATACATCAAATCCGTTGCCTAGGGGCCCTATTATATCCAAGGATCCTCTCGAATTCTTTTTGCTTAAAGCCTCTGTGCCGGGCCCAATGACCTTGTATAAAATCTCGACCAATTTCCTGTCGCCGCTTTTAATAATTCTATGGAATCCAAATGGTTTTCGTAGAAGTGTCTTGAAATCATCACCAATCTTTACCTGCATAAACTGCCCGGGCCTTGCCTGCGCCATCCATGGCGCATCAAGTGATAGCTTAAAATAGCCATCGGCAACCTTTACGTTATTTAAAATAATGGCCTTCTTTTTACTAGACGGTCTATTTTTCTTATGTGTGGGCATCTGTTTCATATTTAATTTTTAAAAGAAGCTTAATTGTTTCTCCCCTTTGCCTTCTTCATCTTTAAGGATCTTTACCTTGCCATACTCTCCGTCGTACCCAGGCAAAACCTCAACCTCACCTTTTCTTGCCTTTAATATCCCTCTTGCGATTTTGGGTGAGCAGCTCTTTATGATTTTCTCTTCTGGGATTTCAAGTAAGATTGCAAACTCATTCCCCAGTCTTTGAATAAGCGTGTTGTATTCACGCTGTACCCCGGCTGTTTCTTTCCCGATGCCTATTGCCTCCGCAATTATCTCGTCGAGCGGAATCAAATTCTTAAAAGTGGGGCCGCTTTCCAACACAAACCCTTCTTGCCTGTCTGCCAGGGCTTCCAGCCGATGCATGACACCTACCGTAATATGTCTTCCGCAAACGGGGCAGCGTTCATTTATCTTTCTTGCCTCAGCAGGAGAGAGCCTGGCGTTACAATTCCTGTGCCCATCCCAATGGTATTTGCCCTCTTGGGGGAAAAATTCCACCGTAAAAAGGAACTGCTCCTTATCCTTCTTCTTTAAAATCTCAATCAGCCCTTTATATGTAAATTTTTCCTTGAAAACATTTGCTTCCCTCCCAATCCTTGACGGAGAATGGCTATCAGAGTTGGATATCAAGGAAAACGCGTCTAATTTAGACCAGCGCCAATTCATAGCCGGATCGCTTGAAAGGCCTGTCTCCAGAGCAAATATTTTGCCGGTTTCACTCCCAAAGCAATCTTCAATTGCGTCAAATCCGGAATTCGATCCAAACAGCGAAAACCATGGTGTCCATATATGCCCTGGCACAACAAATATGTCAGGATCAATACCGGAAAGGGCCTTCACCATCTTGTCGCATTCTAAATCCAGCGTAGGCCTACCGTCGGATTTTAGGTTTCCGAATCCTTTTAAATACTTGTTTATCTCCCGAGCGGCCTCAAAGCCTGGCGCAAAGATTATATTGTGTATCTTCCTGGACTTGCCGGATTTGAAATAGATATTAGAGACCTCTCCTGTGAGCATATAGTAGATATTATTGTGCTTAAAAATTCCGTGCTCCACCGGCTCGAGTTTCACCTTAAGCTCCGCAAGCCAGTCGGGATGCGTAAAATCGCCTGTCCCTAATAGAGATACCCCTTTTATTTTTGCCCACTTCGATAAATTTTCTACATCCATTTCCTTGCTTGTAGCGCGGGAATATTTTGAATGAATATGGAAATCGGCAATGAAATATCTCACCCAGCCCCTCCTAAAATACACAAACTATATTTTAAAAATAGATGCATTTCATGCACTGTATACAATTTTTCCGCCTGCAATTGTCGTAACCGCCATGCCCTTCAGTGTCCTTCCCAAAAACGGTGTATTTTTACTTTTGGATTCAAGCGATTCCTTTGTAACCTCCCAGCGTCTGTCTGCGTCAATTATTACGACATCTGCGTCGGAACCAACGGACAGGTGTCCCTTATCGAGTCCCAGGATCAAGGAAGGGTTAACCGACATCTTCTGAATAAGGGCCGTCCAATTCAAGACCTTGTTATCCAATAACTCCATAATAGCCAGTGAGAGGGCGGTTTCAAGCCCGATTATTCCGAATGGTGCAGAATTAAAATCAGTGTCTTTTTCGTCCTCCGTGTGCGGTGCGTGATCCGTTGCGATACAATCGATCGTGCCATCCTTCAGGGCCTGTTTAATAGTTTCTAAATCCTCTTTCCCCCGCAAGGGCGGGTTCATCTTTGTGTTTGTATCGAACGTCTTTACTGCCTCATCTGTGAGCGTAAAATAATGCGGGCATGTTTCGCAGGTCACCTCTATCGCACGCCTCTTGGCATCCCTTATCAATTCTACGGATCGCTTTGTGCTTACATGAGCTATGTGTAATTTCCCCTTTGTTATCGCGCAAAGCTCAAGCTCTCTTGCAACCCTTGTAGATTCCGCAACTGCGGGTTGCCCGCGTAACCCCAGGAGCGTTGAGACAAATCCCTCGTTCATCACCCCGGCTTCCGAAAGTATCCTATCCTCGCAGTGGGCTATTATCGGGAGGTCAAACATCGAAGTGTACTCTAAGGCCCTGCGCATGATTTCGCTATTGTCTACGGAGCTTCCATCGTCGGATAGGGCCACAACACCGGCCAATTTTAATTCGCCGACCTCTGATAGCTCCTGCCCTTTGCGGGCTTTCGTTATTGCCCCGATCACATAGATATTGCACAACCCCATTCTTTTTGCCTCCGAAGAGATAAAGCCAACAACCCCTTGGTTATCACACGGCGGTGTAGTGTTAGGCATGGCACATATGGACGTAAATCCGCCTTTTATTGCTGCCTTTGAAGCGGTCAAAAGCGTCTCTTCGTCTTCCCTGCCGGGTTCTCTTAAATGAGTATGCGCATCCACGAGACCCGGTGCAACAATCTTCCCTTTTGCGTCTATGACTTCCGCTTTGTTGGGCTTTATATTTTTTGAAACTGCGCTTATCTTGCCATCCTCAATGAATACATCTAGTTGGCCATCGATCTTGTTGGCCGGATCCACAACATGGCCATTCTTTATTAATATTTTCATTAGGCTCTCCTTTGCGCAATTAAATAGAGCACTGCCATCCTAACTGCAATACCATTTGTTACCTGATCCAATATCACCGAATAAGGCCCATCGGCAACTTCCGAGGTTAGCTCAACCCCTCTATTTATTGGGCCGGGATGCATAATAATCAAATCCTTCTTGGCGTATTGTAACGTGTCCCTGTTTATCCCAAACTTATTCACATACTCTCTTAATGACGGGAAAAGCCCGCTTTGCTGCCTTTCATGCTGTATCCTTAATATGTTCACGGCATCCGCATCATCCAGGGCCTCTTTTAAACTATACGTAACCTTGACCCCTAATTTCTCTATCCCGAGCGGTATTAATGTTTTTGGCCCACAGACTGTCACCTCTGCACCTAATTTCTTCAGACCCCAAATATTGCTCCTCGCCACTCGCGAGTGAGTAATATCTCCAATAATGCTCACCTTCAGCCCTTTGATTTTACCTTTCCTCTGTTTAATAGTAAACATATCCAAAAGTGCTTGTGTCGGGTGTTCGTGTGAGCCATCGCCCGCGTTTATGACGCTGGACTTAACGACTCGGGCAAGCATATGGGGGGCGCCAGAGGCCGAATGTCTCATGATAATTATGTTTATCTTCATCGCTTCAATATTTTTCGCCGTGTCTTTAAACGTTTCCCCTTTGGACACGCTTGAGGCCTGGATGGCAATATTTACGATATCCGCGCTCAAGCGCTTTGCCGCCAGCTCAAAAGAGGTCCTTGTCCTTGTCGAGGACTCAAAGAATAAATTCACTACGGTCTTCCCTCTAAGCGCCGGGACTTTTTTGACGGGCCTTTCCGAAACCTCCTTAAAGGATTCTGCCGTGTTTAAAATTAGCTCTATCTCTTCCTTTGATAAGTCCTCAAGCCCTAATAAATCCTTTCTTTCCCACCCTATTTTTTCTGGCATATCAACACCTCATCGATCCCGTCCGCTTCTTCCAGTTTCACTTCAATGACCTCGTTAAGTGCGGTCGGCACGTTTTTGCCCACGTAATCGGCCCTTATTGGAAGCTCCCTGTGCCCTCTGTCGATCAAAACCGCCAGTTGGATATTTTTCGGCCTTCCAAAATCTATCAATTCCGAAAGCGCGCATCTGATTGTGCGCCCGGTAAACAGCACATCATCCACCAGGACTATCCTCTTTTCATTCATATCAAAGTTTATTACTGTCTCCTTAACCACAGGCTGCTCCGCAACTTGCGTCAAATCATCCCTGTAGAGGGTTATATCTAAAATTCCAAGGGGGACATCGATGCCTTTGATCTTTTTCAGTATGCCTACTATTCTCTTGGCAAGAAATTCTCCCCTATTCCTGATCCCTACAATAACCAGATCCTCTGTGTCCTTGCCTTTCTCCAGGATTTCATGGCTTATTCTGGTTAAGGCCTTATCCACCGCGTTTTTATCCATTATCTTGGCTTTTTGTACAAATACCATACGGTCTCCTCTCAAAAAAAATACCCATCCATTATACTAATGAATAGGTAACTGTGAATTTGTATATGCTTTTGTCATCTTATCCCTTCCCCGCCTCTCAGTGCGAGATTTAAAGGTGATTTAGTGTACTTATAATATATCACACCGCATCGGTTTCGTCAAGTACAATTTTATTTCGGTGCTTACAAATCCCCCGTTTTGCCTTCTCTGCAAATTCTACTATATGCAGGACTTCTTTTGTTAAATCCTTAAGATTTCTAATCTTTTTTAAGGCATTTGTGGTATTTAAGCCGGAGCGATAGAGGATCTTGTACGCCTCTTTGATCTGCCTAGTTGCCTTTTTGTCTAACTCCGCGCGCCTTATGCCGACAATGTTTATACCGTATATCTCAGAGTACGAACCGTCTGCCAGCATATAAGGGACAACGTCTTTAGTGACCCTGGCGAACCCGCCCAGCATGGCAAGCGTGCCTATCCTTGAAAATTGATGGATGCCGGCGCCGCCGCCTATAAAAACCTTATCCTCAACTTCGACATGGCCTCCTAATAATGCGCTATTGCAGATAATAACCCCGTTTCCTATTTTGCAGTCGTGGGCGATGTGGGCAAATCCCATAAAAAAGTTTCTGTCCCCGATAATCGTGCTCTGGCCTTTCGTAAAGCTTCTATGAATGCTCACGTATTCCCTGATTATATTCCCGTCGCCTATTGTAAGACCTGTTTTTTCTCCTTTGTAGGACAAGTGCTGAGGCTCGTGGCCTAATACGCCCCCCATATGAATATTGTTGTTCTTCCCTATTTTTGTACCGCTTGCTATATAGACATTTTGCCAAATCTTTGTATTGTCACCTATGGTCACGTTGTTCTCAATAATACACCAAGGCCCTATTTCCACGCCTCTGCCTAGCTTTGCTCCTTTGTTAACAATCGCGGTTTTATGTATTTTCATTTCGCTTATACAGGGTGTTCCTTTGTGGGCCGTTCTCTAAGGTTAAAACAAATGACGAATTCCCCAAGTGGTTTATTGTCTGTGAAATGAGCTATCAGCTCGCTTGCCTTTTGCCGCCTTACTTCTTCAAACTTCTTAGTCAACTCCCTCATGCATGCAACTGTTATATCTCCGAATACGTCATGAATATCCTGCAACATCTTGACCAGCCTATGCGGTGATTCGTAAAAGATAACTGTCCTTTTTTCAGTCAAGAATTGTTTGAGGCGATTCTTTCTGGAGCCGGGTTTGCTTGGCAGAAATCCTTCAAAGATAAACTTGTCTGTCGGCATGCCGGATAGAACAAGGCCGGTTATCACAGCTGAGGCGCCCGGGATCTGTTCTGCCCTAATACCATTTTCTATTGCCAGTCTGATAATATGGCTTCCCGGATCTGAGATGCCAGGCGTCCCCGCATCTGATACAAGAGCTACATTCTTGCCCTCCATTAAAAGCTTTATTAAATAGGCGCCTTTTGTAACCTTGTTGTGCTCAAAATAACTCGTAAGCGGGGTTTTTATGTCATGACGCACTGTTAATATCCTTGTATGGCGCGTATCCTCCGCGGCGATCAAATCAACTGATTTTAAGATCTCTAGGGCGCGCAATGTTATGTCCTTTAGGTTTCCTATAGGCGTGCTGACTATGTAAAGTGTTCCCGTGCTTGGCATGATTATTTCTGCGGCAATAAGTCTTCAGTTGGCGGCGAGGTTCCTTTATATTTAACCATGCCGTTCTTATCTAAGAGGATATTAGTGGGTATATACATAACCCCGTATTGGCTTCCAACTTTGTTGTCTTTATCTAAGAGGACTGCATACTCTATCCCTTGCTGCTCAGCAAAAGATTTAACCTTCCCCGGGCTCTCGCCTAAATTGACGGTTAAGATCTTAAGGCCTTTGCTTTTATATTCGTTATTCAGCCTTATTAGTTCCGGGATTTCCCGTCGGCAAGAAGGACACCATGTGGCCCAAAATACAAGAAGGGTTGATTTGTTAGAGGCGAGTACATCTTTCAGGCTCACTTCTTGGCCTGCGATATCTTGCAGGGTAAAATCCGGGGCCTTAGCTCCAACCTCAAGGGCTTCTTTCTGCGCGCATGAGATTTGAGTAGCGGCTCCCAATATAAAAGTAACGCATACTAATAATAATATTTTCTTCATCCCGTTAGACCTCCAAACCTGTTTATGTTCACCCCCGAGACCATAGTTTATATAATGAATTATGCATATATGTATTATGTATTTTAAAGAGACCAAAACTTATGCAATGCCCCTGAAGAGGTCTAACGGGAATCATTGCAGCATCCTCCCCATTGTAATTAGGAAATATTCTCCGAAAAGGATCAACGCCAAGCCGATTCCCTTTTTTACCTTTTCCATCCAAGGCCCGGGTTTGGGCAACGCAACTAATATCCCTGCAAATGTACCTATTACAATTAAAAGAACGCCCATGCCCATGCTAAACGTAAACAGTAACGATGCCCCGAATATTACATTCTGGCTTGCTGCCACATATGTCAAAAGTGCGGCCAAGACGGCTGCGGCACACGGTCCGGCTACCAAGCCTGACGCTAGGCCTAAAATGTAAATTGTAAAGAACCCTTTGCCCTGTGTTTTAGGCCGGATGCGCCCCAAAAACGCCGGAAATTGAAATGTGAAAACGCCTAACATGCTTAGGCCTAAAAGGATAAATATATTCCCAAGCAACAAATAAACCCATGGGTTTGCGCTGGTCTGCCCGAAAAGCCTGCCGGAAAGCGCGGCAAATATACCAAGGGCAGTATAGGTCGTTGAGATCCCAAGAACATAAAAGATAGATAAGGTAAAGCCTTTTAACTTTGAACTTCCTGCCTTTGAGCCAATAAAAGCTACCGTTACCGGGATCATTACGTAAAGACAGGGCTCAAAGCTGGTGCCAAGCCCTCCCAAAAAAGCGGCCAGGTAAGCTAAAAGAGGTGCCCCTTGAAGATATGTGTTGATTTGGCTAAGAAATTGTTCCATGCCAGTCCTTTCCGGCAAATCAGAATTATGGCGACCCCGACGGGATTCGAACCCGTGTCACGGCCGTGAAAGGGCCGTGTCCTGAGCCAGGCTGGACGACAGGGTCGCGGAAAAAACCGTTTCTAGCGCTGCGGTTGTGACGTGGCTGGTTTTTTTTAAAGGGGAAACGGGGTTTCCCCTTTAATCTTTCCCCTTCCTAACCGGATTATTAGCCACTGTCTTGTTACCGCAGACCATCCTAAAGAAGGAAACGGAGTTTCCTTCTTTAGGTAATCATCCTTCCTAAAAGGAAGGCGTGGTTCCTTTCTTAAAGGAAAACACTATGAGTATACTGGAAAATGAATTGGATGTCAACTGTCGCTGATATGGGTTATTAGATAATAAACCGGGGGTTTTTAACGATAGGGTTATTCTTTATTTCTGCTGATATTTCCTTTGAAATTCCCGGTTTTCCAAGTTTATAATACATATAATTTTTGTAGCTCTCTACACCCGGCTGGTCAAAGGCATTTACATCTAACAACTCACCTTCAAAGGCAGTGGCCATCTCAAAGAAAAATATAAGCGCGCCCCAATAATAAGGCGACACCTCCGGCATTATAATACGGCAATTAGGCCTTAAGGCCCTAACCAATGCCCATTCGGTTCCTTCCTGCGCCAATTTAATCAATTCAGAAAAAGATTTGCTTGATAAAATATCGTTCTTACCCGGGATCTTTATCTTTTCCTTAAACCTTTCCACCCTTATGAAGGTAACTGCCTTATCATTTTCACCCTCGATATTATTTTGCTGAATTGAATGTAAATCATTTGTTCCGCGGGCTGACACAGGAGTTCGCCCCACATTAACAATACGTTTCACATCCCTCTGCCATTCTTCCGCACCATCCTTTGAAGTCTTTATCTTCCTTGAATACTTTTTCCCAAGGCTCTCGGCTAATAATTGAACATACCAGTCAGCGGTGGATTTAAGTGTTTCGCAAAAGGGCATCATTACTGCAATGGGTTTTCTTTTCTTTTTATAAAGAATGGTATGAAGGGCTGCGTACATATAAGCGGGGTTTTTAAATAAATTCGATGAGCTGCACCTCTTTGCCATTGCCGCAGCGCCGTTGAGCACATCCTGTATATTGATCCCCGCAATGGCAAGGTGCAAAAGCCCCATGTTAAGTTCCGAGAACCTCCCTCCGACGCCTTTTAGAAGCGGGAGATTCCTTAAGCTAAGTTTATCTGTCTGTTGCTCTCTGTTAATCTTTTTTCGCAAACTCCCCTGTCCGGGATCGGTAATAACAAAGATTTGCCGTCGGTAATTCTTAGCTGCGCCCTTTTTAAGCCAGGGCTCCACAACCATAAATGCCGCTTTGGTCTCTGCAGTCTCACCTGATTTAGAAATAACTACAACGAACGTTTTCTTGGGATTCAGACCCTTAAGCAGTGAGCCCAAGGTGTCGGGATCAAGATTATTTCCTTCAAAATAAATCCGGGGCCTCTTTTTGCGTAATGATTTAAATTCATTATAGTAAGGCACGCAGAGCGCATCCTGTGCCGCCTTAAGACCCAAGTAAGAACCGCCAATGCCTAAAAAGATAACATTTTCGTATTTTTTAGCTACCCTCTCTCCTAGATCCTGTATTCCTTTTATAGTCTTCTTGTCTTGAAAAGGTAACTGAGTCCATTCAAGATTAAGCTTTACCCTATTACGGTTATCAGCAATCAGTTTTGCCAGATGCCCATGCGCCTTCCGGGCAGGAGCTGACATTGCCCGAAGGTTGCTTTCTTCAACACCGTGTTCTTTGCCGACATTGAAGCTAAGCATATTATTAAAATCAAATTTAATAAAGTGCATATAGAGTAAATCTTTACAATTTATACGTTAAGGCCGCAGAAAAGGCATTCTCGTCGATAAAACGGCCATCTACATTTATATACAAGTTTTCAGAAAGGTCTATATGTGAACCCAGCACAACACCAAAATGATCCTCTGATCCATTCCACGACCAACTTTTCTCGACATTATCCTTTCTGATGAGATACAGCTGCGATGCCTTCAGGCCCAAGTAAGGTTCAAATCGTCCATATGCCTTCGATATCAACAGAGAAAATTGCCATTCATCCCAAATAGCGGTATACTTTACATCATTCACTGTTTCATGCGGCGGGTGGGCGCTGATATGCTGAAATCCAAATATAGCTTTCACCTTCTTCGATTCATCATTATAGATCCTGAATCTAAGCCCGTATGCGCCGGCAAATCCGGAATCAAGATCAAGATGGCTTGCCTCTATCGTATCAAATTCAGTATCTCCAACCCCAAGCTTGCCATCAAAAGAAAGCCAATCGTAGACCCCGTAAGAGGTATTATAAAAAGATTGATTGCTTTCGGCCTCTCCTAGCCCCTTATGCATATCCCTTTCGAATACAAGGTTTGTTTCAAACCCCATATACCACTGACCCCGTTTAGGCATATCAGGACCATAGAGAGGAGCAGCGTAACAGACGGCGGGCAGCAACAACAGTAATAAACAACATGTTTTTATTTTCATAGACATAATTTTATAACTCTCCCGATAATTCCAATTCGCATATATGGGCACCTTTTATAAGGATCACCTTTTCTCTCTGGATATCCTTAACCTTGCTGCTATCCACTTTATCTCCGATTCTTACAATGGTATCATTGATTATGGCAAAAGGGGATTCCGCGTCCCATACGATTCCATTCAAAACCAAGCCAACTTCAATTTGCATTTCACCGGACATAAAAGGATCTCTACCCCAATCCAACGCCTCTATCTTTCTTATTTCCTCTTTTCTGCCAGAGCTGGCATCTTTTATCTTAACCCGGGCCTCTGCACTCAGAATTGTTCTTTCTGCAAGCATAAAAATCAAAAAGGCTATAAGGATTATCTTAACCGTTCGTTTCATTTTATCCTTGCTACCTAACGTTGGGACAAAAGACAAAGTGTCAATCTTAAATCTACCTGAAGCTTGGGGGAAATGGCCTCATCACTTGCCATCTTTATATCTTCAATCTTTATCAAAGCAGAATCATATTCTCTCAAAACCTTCAGATATTCACCGGCAGCCTTGTAGTGTCCCCTCATGCTTATAGAGATAGGTATCTTAACACCTTGCCCACTTTCTAAAAAGATTTTATTATTGGCGGTATTGAATAATGGCATCTTTGTTTCCGGACGCATAGAAATGACATCTATGCCCAATCTATTTGCTTCGGTTAAAAGAAAACTTACTACTTTTTTTTCCTGGCCGCGTAATTTTTTCATTGCGCCCTCAAGATCTTCCTTAAAGGATTCTGAAATTTCTTTAATAGCCTTTCCTTCATGTCCGGATTTTACTTTAGCGATTTCTTTTTTAACCAACTCCAAATCGGATTTTAAGCGGCTCATTTCTTCGGCTGCGGGGCGATGGATAAAAGCCCAGAATAGAATTATTATCGCGATATAGATCCCTGCCGGCTTTAATATTCTTTCGTCTTTTAGGTCAATCATCTTATTGAATGTTAAGAATACAATTTATCTCAAATACTGAAGTCTTATCGCCTTCAGAACTGCCTTTGCTCATATCTGCAAGGGTTGCCTCTTTAAAAAACCAAACCCCTTCTAATGCATCTATGAAATCTGAAAGCATCCCATGGGCCTTGTCTTTTTCGGCTAAAATTCTTCCTTTTAATTTTAAGCTTTTGCGGTTTTGATTTAGACGCATCTCTCTAAAAACAATATTATCCGGAGTAATCGTGCTTAGTTTTTTAAGGATCAAATCAACAGGGGCTGCCTTTTCTTCTACGTCCGATATGATAGCCTTTATCAAAGCAATATTGCCCTGTGTCTCTTTGATCTCATCCAATACCACCCTTTGCTTTTTTATTAATTCTAATTGTCTTCCATAACCTGCAATTTGAAATTTGACACTTAAAAAATGAAAGAACAAAAGGCACACTACTCCAATAGCGCAAAG
>JABMQH010000072.1 GCA_013203355.1 Candidatus Omnitrophota bacterium
AGATGGCCCAAATGTAAAGGCCCGGTTGGCCTCATCCCGCTCAATAATCGTTTCTTCATAATTTAATTCCGTGTGTTGGTTATTCCTTTGCTCGCATCTTGGTGGGACAGGTTTTTGGTCAAGCTCTTTGGCCGCTACAAGCCTGTCCCATACTGTGAATCACAACCATTCATTGCGGTCGCTACTCAGTTTAGTTATTGATATCCTATGGGGACAGGTTCCTATGCATAGTAACTATCCAAGACGGAACCAGTCCCGACTGTGAATCTCGGTCACAGTCTTCTTGCCACCATCTCTATAATGTGTGCTTCAATAACATCGCCTACTTTAATATCTTTGTGATTGGCCAAGCTAATCCCGCATTCAAAGCCTTCAGCTACCTCTTTTACGTCATCCTTAAACCTCTTAAGGTTATCTATCTTGCCTTCGTGGACAACCTGCTTATCTCTCAGGAGCCTTATCTTTGCCTGCCTGGTAATCTTGCCTTTTTGAATATGGCAGCCTGCAATAATACCGACTTTTGAAACCTTGAATACCTGCCTTACGATAGCCCTTCCCAAAAAGACCTCTTTTGAAATCGGCTCAAGCATCCCTTCCATAGCAGCGCGTACATCCTCTATCGCCTCGTAAATGATATGATAAATTTTTATCTCTACCTTTTCTTTGTCGGCCGTCTCGCGGGCTTTATCCTCGGACTTCACATTGAATCCGATAATGACCGCATTTGACGCGGATGCCAAAATAGCATCGGAATCGTTTATGCTTCCAACTGCCCTATGTATTATTTTTGATGATATTTGCGAAGTGCTTAACTCTTCAAGGGATTTTGCAAGCGCCTCAAGACTGCCCTGCACATCTGCCTTTAATATAATCTTCAGCTCTTTTATCTTTCCTTCTTTTGCCTGTGTATAGAGATCTTCCAGCGTAATCTTTTTCTGGCTTACGATCTTCGCAATCCGTTTCTGATCCTGCTTCAACAAGGAAAGAGCCCTTGCCTTTCTTTCATCCTTCACGACAAAAAACTCATCGCCTGCTAAGGGGACACCCGAGAGGCCCAGGATCTCAACAGGTTTTGAGGGAGGGGCTTCACCCACCCTGTTGGCCTTATCATCGATCATCGCCTTTATCTTGCCGTAATACGAACCTACTAAAACTATATCGCCCGTTCGCAAGGTACCGTTTTTTACTAAAACAGTCGCCACTGAGCCTTTTCCTTTGGACAAATGTCCTTCTATGACTACGCCTCTTGCCCTTAGGTGTGGATTTGCCTTCAGCTCAAGAAGCTCTGCTTCCAATAAAAGCATCTCCATAAGCTCATTCACACCCTCTCCTGTCTTGGCAGAAGCAGGCAACATTATGGTCTTCCCGCCCCAATCTTCAGCAGCTAGCTCATGCTGTGCAAGCTGCTTCTTCACTTTATCTATATTCGCAGAGGGGAGGTCGCACTTATTTATTGCTACAACAATCGGCACCTCAGCCGCCTTGGCATGGTCTATGGCCTCAATGGTCTGCGGCATAACTCCATCGTTAGCTGCTACTACTAAAACAACCACGTCGGTAGCATTGGCGCCCCTTGCCCTCATTGCGGTAAAGGCCTCATGGCCCGGTGTATCCAGGAATGTAACCCGCCCCTTATCTAAAATAACCTCATGCGCGCCCATGTGCTGGGTAATGCCTCCGTGTTCCTTGCCTGCAACATCTGACTTCCTTATATAATCCAGAAGGGATGTCTTCCCATGGTCAACATGCCCCATAAATGTAACCACTGGAGCGCGTAAAATCAATTTGGCCTTGTCCGTTACCGCCTCATGGTGCTCTTTTAACAATTCCTCTTCGATCGTCGGGGGTTTTTTTATTTCATATCCAAACTTATTCGCAATTTCTTTAACAACCTCTTCGCCTAAAAACTGATTAATTGTGGCAAAAACCTTCTTGTCCATCAAAGACTTAATAAGGTCACTCGGCTTCACAGAAAGCCTCATGGCAAAGTCTTTTACGGTAATAGGCATCTTGATCTCTAAGAGCTTAAGGGGTTCTTCAACCTTAGGCGCGGCCTTTACAGGTGTCGGCGCAACCTCTATTGCTTCGGCTTTCCTTAAAACAGGCTCCTCTTTAACGGGAGTCTTTTTAGGAATGGCTGTAACCTGAGGTATTTTTTCTTTGGGTGGTTTTAGTTTTTTGACCAGCTTCGCTGCCTTTTCTGCTACGTGGGCCTTGACATTTAGTTTGGGTTTTGATGGTTTCACTACCTTGGGTGGCTTGACCGGCTGAACTGCCTTGGGAGGCTTGGGTGGCTTTGCCGCTTTAGCGGGCTTTACTGTTTTAGATATCTTGGTCTTTACCTTCTTTTTTTCATCCTTTGGGCTTTTTTCTGTTTTTTTCTTTGTGGCCATTTTATTTAGCTTTTGCGGATTTGATTATCTTCTCTGCGGTCTTTTCCCCAATGCCGTCTAGTTTTGCCAAATCCCCTGTCTTTGCCTTTTTGAGTTTTTCTATGCTATCAAAACCTGCCTCAAGCAATGTAGCCATAGTCTTTTTGCCGACACCATCGAGTCCTTCAACGGCTACCTTGCTGATTACCTTGCCTTTTTCCGGCGTCTTTTCTTTGCCAGCAGGTGTTTTTTCTTTCTTTTCTTTCTTTTCTTTCTTTTCGCTAACTTGAGTTCTACCGCGCACATCTATCTCCCAGCCGGTTAATCTTGAAGCAAGCCGAACATTCTGGCCGTGTTTGCCTATCGCCAGCGAAAGCTGGTCATCCTCGACAATTGCCTCAAGCCGTTTTGTATCTCTGTTTATATTTATTGACGAAACCTCCGCAGGGCTCAAGGCGGCCTTCACAAACTCTTTTATATCATCGCTCCATCTTACAATATCGATCCTTTCGTTATGCAGTTCGTTTACAATACCTTTAACCCTTTGGCCCCTTACGCCAACACATGCCCCGACAGAATCAACCTTTTCCTCCTTGGAAAAAACAGCTACCTTCGTCCTCTCGCCTGGCTCCCTTGAAATAGCACGCACCTCAACTATCCCCTCTAATATCTCCGGTACTTCTAATTCAAATAATTTTTTTACCAAACCCGGGTTGGTTCGTGACAAAATGATTTGAGGACCTTTCTGGCCCTTGTTTACTTCCAGTACATACGCACGCACCCTCTCGCCCTGTCTGTATCTTTCGTGCGGACACTGCTGGTTCCTGGGCAATATGGCTTCGGTTTTTCCTAAGTCTACTATAATATCGCCCCTCTCAAATCTATGGACAGTACCGCTTGTAATAGACCCGATTTTGGCCTGAAAGTCCTCGTATATAACATCCCTTTCAGCTTCCCTCAGCTTCTGTATAATAACCTGCTTTGCGGTCTGCGCTGCGATCCTGCCGAATTCCTCGGACTTCACCATTTTACCTTCGGCTTTGACTTTTATCTCCCCGGTCTCCCTATCAATATTTACCACGATGTCTTCCGTCTTTTTCCCGACAATCTTCCGCGCTGCACTGACCAGGGCCAATTCCAGAGACTGGAATAGAATCTCCTTGTCGATACCACGCTCTCTCTCTATGTAATCCAGTATCGATAACAATTCTTCTTTACTCATCAGTCGCTCTCCATTGTTTTATCGGTGCCTTAAAAGTCAACTATCAAACACGCCTTTGCTATTTTATTTAAAGGGATCTTCGTAACTGCATTGGTATCTCTTACCTCTATTGTCACAAACTCTTCATCGCAAGAAAAGACCTTGCCGGTATGTTCCCTCTTATCCTCTATGGGGCCATAGGTATTAATCCTGACTAACTCACCCTTCGCCCGTTCAAAGTCCTTCTTTGCCTTCAGCGGCCTGTCCAGACCCGGAGAAGAAACCTCCAATACATACTTCTCCGTTATGATATTGTCTTTATCAAGTGCATCACCAAGCTTCTGGCTTACCCATGCGCATTCATCTACTGTGACCCCACCCTTCTTATCCACAATCAGCATAAGCACCGTATTAGGGCCCTGCCTCTTATATGTGATGTCCACTAATGCTATTGCCTTTTCCTCCAAAAGACCGGAAAAGATTGTTTTTACCTTATCTGTTATTATCTCCATATTAATTAGCGAAAAAAAAATGGGTATCCCTACCCACTTCTCCACTTTTCTCCTATTAAAAATGGTGTATTATATATACTATAGATTCATATTTGTGTCAAGGGAAAACTTAAGGTGTGCAACCTACCTACACCAGTTTATTTATCACTAACCCTGATAATAGCTTAGGATAGAAATATGTGGATTTATGCGGCATCCTATGGCCCTTTTTGGCAAGGCTTTGGACCTGGTGTACCTTGGTGGGATTTAAGAAGAACGCTACTTGGCAATTTCCTTTATCTACCATATTTATAGCATAATTGGGGTCTCGGGTATAAATTATATTGTCCTCATCCTGGGTGTGCTTTCTTAAGCCGATTATATGATCCAATACCAAGCCATGCAGGATCGAAACATCCAGTCTCTTCCGCTCTTTCGAGTGGTCATCCTTTAGCACATCATCCAGGATGGTTTCCCTTTTTAATTTCAGGAGATAGAAGGTCTTGTTGTTAACATACATCCCGAATACGTAGTTGCCCACTTTGGCAGAGACCATTTCCTCAAACAGCCTTTTACCGGACTTGAATGCCTTGATATAAAAATAAGGTTTCAACCTTTTCAATACTTCCTTGATTCCCATATTGATATCTCTGATCAATCTATGGGTTGAGAATACTGTCACTCCTTTTTGATTTAAAGGAGAGAGGTACATCATTACATAATTATGCCCATTGCTTTTCTGCCGCTGTTGCTTCTTCCTCATCTCATCTCGATACGAAACGGCTACTTCATATCTGTGATGCCCGTCCGCGATATATATATCCTTATCATCAATAACCGCTTGAATCTTTTTTATTGATCCTTTGTCCGCGAGCCTCCATACCTTATTCCTTACGCCTTCGTATTCTATGTCAAAAATAGGCCTCTTTTTAATAGCGCCTTTTAAAATGGAGATTACCTTGTTGCCTTCATCCTGGAATAAAGTAAATATAGGACTTAGATTTGCCTTAGTCTCTCTTATTAATTGCAGCCGGTCCTGCTTTGGTTTTGCGAAGGTGTATTCATGGGGAAGGACCTTGCTTTTGCGCGGGTCCTCAATCCTCATGCGCGCAATAAAACCCAGTCTTACCCTTTTTTTATCCTTATGGAAATATTCCTGGCTATAAACGTATACCGAGGGCTTGGTATCCTGGATTAGAATTTTATTATTAAGCCATTTTGTAAAGAATCGATTTGCCCTTTTGTATTTATTGGATCTCTTTGAATCCGCAGCCTCTTCTTTTCCCAGGATAAGCCGAATAATATTGTATTCATTTGCGCGATATAATTCATCCTGTATTTGCGGCGAGATTACATCATAGGGGGGGGCGACCACGGTGGGGGAATCCACCTTTTTAGAATTGTACAAAACTCCTCTGAATGGCTTTATCTGCGGCATCAAACTATCCTTTCAGATATATACTTAATTATTTTTTGTTGTTTGCGGCGGGGCAGGATTTACATTCTGCTTTCTCACCGGCCGCGCCACATTTTGGCGCGGGCCCTTCCTGGTTTTTAGCGGATCGCTTATAGTCGGTTTCGTAAAAACCACTCCCTTTAAAAATAATTCCTGAACCAGAACCTATCAGCCGTTTAAGGGCATTCTTCTTGCACTCTGGGCACTTCTGTTTGTGTTTGGCAGTCATGCTTTGAGATAATTCAAATCTATGCCCGCATTTCTGACATTCATATTCGTAGGTTGGCATACTACTCCTCTCTTTTACTTGAAGGCTTTCTTGATCTTCTCGGTAAAGGTTCCTCTTGTATCTCCGGCAGTTTCACCTGAGGCCTTAGCGAACTCTTCGATTAATTTACGCTGTGTAGCCGTTAAACGCGTAGGGATCTCAACATTTACATTTACCAACTCATCGCCGATACCCCTATCATGTAAATCCGGTATGCCTTTGCCCTTAAGCCTAAAAAACTTGCCGCTTTGCGTGCCGGCGGGTATTTTCATGCTGACCTTGCCGTTTAGTGTTGATACATCTATTGAGCCCCCTAATATTGCCTTGCTTAAACTGACCTTCACCTCGGTCACTATATCGTTATTATGCCTTTCGAAAAGCGGGTGCGATTTTACTTCAATAACAACGTATAAATCTCCTTTACCTGCCTGCCCTGCTTCGCCTTCCCCCCGGATCCTTAGCTGTGAACCATCATAAACACCAACGGGTATCTTTACCTTAAGCTTCCTGGTAACCTTTGCCCTTCCCTCACCGTTGCAATTAGAGCAAGGAGTTTGTATGATCGTACCTTCTCCCCGGCATTGGGGGCAGGTCTGGGCCATTTGGAAAAAACCGTTTGAGACTACCGTGCGGCCAGCGCCTTTGCATTGCGGACAGGTAATTTTCTTGGTGCCCGATTTAGCGCCACTGCCGGAACAGGTTGCGCATACCTCATATCTGGGGATGGTAATCATCTTTTCCACACCGGTCGATGCTTCTTCTAAGGTTATCTGGGTGGCTATCTGTAGATCTCTGCCCCTTTGACGGCCTCCGGACCTCCTGCGTGAACCTCCCCCGAATATATCAAAACCATTAAATATCTCTTCAAAGATACCTCCCCCAAAACCAAAGTCCCCTAAGTCCTGGAATATGCTGCCGAAATCCGCTCCTTTAAATATATCCTCATATGCATATTTCTGATCAATGCCCGCATGCCCATACTGGTCATAAAGGGCGCGCTTTTTGGAATCGGATAATACGGCGTATGACTCTGAGATCTCCTTGAATTTCTCTTCTGCCTCTTTCTTTTTCTCGTGAGGCACCCTATCCGGATGATGGCGTAAGGCCATTTCCCTATAAGCCTTCTTTATCTCATCCAGGGTGGCGCTCTTTTTTACTCCGAGCATCTCGTAATAGTCGCGTTTGGTTGACATTATTCCTCTTTGTATTCGGCGTCGACGATGTCTTCCTTTTTATCTTTTTCTTCTTTAGGTTTTACTTCTGTTTTCTGGCCTTTGGTTTCTGTTTTCTGGCCTTGGGCAGATTGTTGCTTCTGTGCTGCCTGCTTATAAACCTCTTCCGCAAGCTTGTGCGAGGCCTTTGTTAACTCTTCCATCCCCTTTTTGATTCGATCCACATTCTTATCTTTTATCGCCGTCTTTAAGTCATTCAGTTTGACCTCTATGTTCGCGCGATCACCCTGACTGACTTTATCGCCGTAGTCCTTAAGCGATTTTTCGGTCGCATAAACAAGCTGGTCTGCCTGATTCGTAGCTTCCACCTCTTCCTTCTTCTTGGCATCCTCATTGGCAAACTTCTCTGCATTACGCACCATCTCCTCAATTTCCTCTTTGGAAAGCTTCTTAGGTGCGGTAATCTTGATAGATTGCTCCTTCTTAGTGGCAAGGTCTTTAGCTGAGACATGCGCTATACCATTTGCGTCTATATCGAATGCGACTTCAACCTGCGGGATACCGCGTGGCGCAGGTGGAATACCTACTAAATCAAACCTGCCCAATTCGACGTTATCATTAGCCATCGAGCGCTCTCCCTGTAAAACGCGAATTGTCACTGCCGTCTGATTATCGGCCGCTGTTGAGAAAACCTGGGATTTCCTTGAAGGTATAGTTGTGTTTCTGTCGATGAGCTTGGTAGTAACCCCGCCGAGTGTCTCAATACCCAAAGACAACGGGGTAACATCAAGCAACAAGACATCCTTTACATCACCTTTTATAATCGCCGCCTGTACCGCCGCTCCCAAGGAGACGCACTCCATCGGATCAATGCCGCGCTCAATCTTCTTGCCGAAATAATCCTCGACAAACTTCTGCACGATCGGCATCCTGGTCGGACCTCCAACCATAATGATTTTATCAACGCCCTTTTGAAAATCAACGCCTTCCTTTGAAAAAGCCTCTTTGGCGTCCTTTAATGCCCTCTCAAGCGGGACGCGGCATTTCTCAATAATCGGATTTACCAGTTCCTCCAGCTTTGCGCGGTTGACTGACATCGTTAAGTGCTTCGGGCCTGTTGAATCTGCTGTAATAAAAGGAAGGTTTATATCTGTGGTAAGCGTGCTTGAAAGCTCAACCTTCACCTTCTCGACTGCTTCGCGTAAACGCTGTAAGGCTATCTTGTCCTTCTTTAAATCAATTCCCGTATCACGCTTAAATTCGCTGGCGACATAATCGATAAGCACGTTATCCATGTCAGTGCCGCCGAGTTGAGTATCACCGCTGGTAGCCATTACCTTGAACCCGCCTTCTTTCCACATTTCCATGATTGTAACGTCGAGGGTGCCGCCTCCAAAGTCGAACACCAGGATCTTTAATTCCTTCCCGGCCTTCTCAAGCCCGTATGCGAGGCATGCGGCCGTAGGCTCATTAATTATACGCAATACCTTCAGGCCGGCAATTTCTCCCGCATCCTTTGTTGCTGTCCTTTGGTTATCATCAAAATAGGCAGGACATGTAATAACCGCCTCCTCAACCTTATCCCCTAAATACGCCTCGGCATCCTGCTTTATCTTCTGTAATATAAAAGCAGAGATCTGCTGAGGGGTGTATTCTTTACCAAAGACCTTGAACTTGGAATCAGTCCCCATTTTTCGCTTAGCCGCCATTATGGTCCCCTCGGCGTTTATCGCTGCCTGGCGCCTGGCCGGTTCACCTACCAAACGCTGTCCTTCCTTTGTAAACGCCACATAAGACGGGAATGCCTTGCCGCTTGCGACACCTGCGCCTTCCGCAGATGGAATTATCGTAGGCCTCCCTCCTTCCATATGAGACGCCGCAGAATTTGATGTTCCTAAATCAATTCCTATTACCTTTGCCATTGTACTCCTCCCTTATCCTTAATGTGTTCGGAAAACAGAAATCAGATATCAGATTTTTCTGTTCCGTTTTCTGTCTTCTGTTCGTTGTCTTCTGTTTTTTTACTAACCTTAACCTTTGTAGGCCTTACAACCTTGCCATTCAATTCATAGCCCGACTGCAATTCCTCCACAATTGTATTTTCTTCTCTTTCTTGACACTCTATATGCTCAATAGCCTCATGCTTATGAGGGTCAAATTGTTTATCAACGGCCTCTATTTTTTTTACACCCTTTTCTTTCAAAAATCTTTCTATCTCCATTAAGATCATCTCAACGCCCTTGTGCAAGACTTCAAAATCCTGTGTCTTGTCCGCTGCCTGGAATGCGCGTTCGAAGTTATCTACAATGGATAAAAGCTCCAGTATAAATGTCTCCCCCGCATATTTTATCCAATCCTGCCGTTCCTTTTGAACCCGCTTTTTATAATTCTCAAATTCAGCGCCGAGTCTCAGTATCTTGTCCTGCAGCTCTTTTTCCTTTTCCCTCAGGCTCTCGTATTCTTCTTTTTTGATGTTTACCGTCTGGGCCTTCTGGGGCTCTTCGTGCTGAGATACTTCTTTTTCCGCTGCCTGGGCCTTATGATCCTTGTCTTTGCTTTTATGTGTGCCCATAAATATTACTCCGTGAAGTCCTCAAGCGTGCTTGTGAGAGTTCCGGAAATATAACCCACTAGAGGAATAAGATGGCTGTATGCCATCCTTGTCGGGCCTATGATTCCAAGCCTGCCACTTAGCTCATCCTTAATTTTATAACCTGATGTAACGATAGAACAGTTTTTCATATAAGGTGAGGTGTTTTCCTTACCGATATAAACACGCACCCCTTCCTCCTGTAAATCTTTTTCCATGAGCTCTAAGAGCATGGCCTTATCTTCAAAACATTGCAGGAGCAACTTAGCGATACTGGTGTTCTCAAACTCCGGCTGTGACAAAAGATAGGACGTCCCGTCAAAATATAATTCGTCATCATAAAATAGCTCCAGCATCGATCCGATAATTTCTGATGTCCTCTTCAAAACGGAATAGGAAGAATCCCGTTGCTGCCCTATCTGTCTAATAAGATGCTCTTTTATATCCTCAAGCGTAAAACCGTGATAATCTCCGTTTAATAAATTGACAATTGCCTCTAAGTCGTTTTTGAGATCTTTTTCGGTATCAATAATCAAATTTTTCACTATCCCAGTAGAGGTAACCAAAACAACCAATATCTTTTTCTTTCCGATCGAAATCAAATCTATATGCTTAAAGCTTGGCCTCTTAAATCTTGGGAAGAGAATAATACCTGTGTGGTGAGTGATAGTGGATAAAACCTCTGCGGTATTTTTGATAATATCCTCGATACCTTTCCTTTTTTGATTGTACTCCTCCCCTATGCGTTTGGCCTCTTTTTTATTAATATACTCAGCCTGCATCAATGATTCCACATAACAACGATATCCCTTGTCTGTAGGGATGCGGCCCGCTGATGTATGGGGGTGCATGATATAGCCAAGTTCCTCCAGGTCAGACATAACATTCCTTACGGTGGCGCTTGAGAGTCCAACGATCTTTGAAACCGACCCTGAGCCTACCGGTAAGGCGGTATCTACATAGGAGGAAACTATTATCTCCAATATTTTATTTTGCCTTTCAACGATATCTCTTGTAACCACAAAACCTCTCTGTTAATTCTTCAGCCTTTTTTACGAGAGCTGAGTTGAAATTAGCACTCTACCAATAAGAGTGCTAATTTATTATTTTACCACAGTTCTAATCTTTGTCAAGTGCCTTTTTTATCTTCTCCCTTACCTTTATAGGGACTTGCGCCCTGATAATAACCAGGTCTCTGCTGTAGTTCTTAGAGAGCACACGGCCATGTTCATAGATCATAGTCAGTAAATCCATCCTTGCCTGAGGTATCTTGAACTCAACCACATCCACCAAGGCTGACAACTGAAGCACTATCCTATCGATCAACTCTTCAAAATTTTGCATGTGAAGAGCGGAAATTGCCACCGCATTGTCAAAAAGGCGCTTGAATCTTAAAAGGACAGCCTCATCAACTTTGTCGATCTTGTTCAGGGCGGTTATGATCGGCTTGTTCCTGGAATTTAATTCTCCCAAAACATCATAAACCGCCTCACTTTGCTGCTCCACATTAGGATGTGTTACATCCAGGATGTGCAACAACACATCCGCATCCACTACCTCTTCTAAAGTTGCCTTAAAAGACTCGATCAGATGATGCGGTAAATTATGCAGGAACCCGACCGTATCTACAAAAATCACCCTTTGATTGGTCGGAAGCACAAACTGCCTTATTGTGGGATCCAGTGTGCTAAAAAGCCTATCCCCCGCAAAGACCTTTGATCTTGTAAGGGCATTAAGAAGTGTTGATTTTCCCGCATTGGTATAACCGATTATAGCAATGCTCGGAACCGGGATCTTCGCCCGGGCCTTCTGGCGCATTTTGCGTTGTGCGGTCAGACGGGTCAGGTCATTCTTTAGCTTTGTTATGCGTTGATGAATACGGCGCCTTTCAACTTCCAGTTTCTTTTCGCCAGGGCCGCTGGTTCCAATACCGCCTCCTAGTCTCGAAAGGATCACTCCTTTACCCGTAAGGCGCGGCCTTAGATATAGTAATTGTGCCAATTCTACCTGAATCTTACCTTCATTTGACCGTGCCCGCCTTGCGAATATGTCCAAGATCAGCTGTGTTCTATCAACTGTCTTTACGCCGATTATCTCCTCTAGATTTTTTTGCTGGGTGCCCGATAGATCATTATTGAAAATAATCGCGCCCAGGCCTTCTTCTTTGCAGATAAAGGCCAATTCTTCTGCCTTGCCCTTGCCTATGAAATAGGCCGGCGATATTTTATCGCGGTGGCAAATGATCTCTTCCTCGACCCGCACACCTGCAGAACGGGCCAATTCTCTTAATTCCTGCGATGCATCCTCAGTAACCCACCTGCCTTTTGCACCTAGATCAACTGTGACTAATATCGTTTTTTCCATGCGCACCTTTTGGCCGCAACTTTGCGTGTGTTGGGCAGGTTCCTATTTATAGTAACTAATCAGGATGGAACCTGTCCTTCCTGTTAACTTTGGCCGCGACTTCGCTAGGCCTCTCATGCTCACAAACTTCTATCCACTTTACCCTTTTGTCATTCCGAAACCACGTTAACTGTCTCTTTGCATACTGCCGTGTATTCTTTTTAATCAGCTCCTTGGCCTCTTCCTTTGTAACCTTGCCATTCAGATAATCAAAGATCTCCCTGTATCCAATTGCCTGTCTTGCCGTTAGGCTCAATTGCCTTTTAAATAACTTTTCCGCCTCTTCTAAAAATCCTTCCTTGAACATTTTTTCTACGCGCTCATTGATCCTTCTATATAATTCATTTCTTTCTCTGGCTAATGCAAAAATTCTTACGTCAAACCTATCTGTCAGCGGCTTGGTCGAGGCCTTTAGTTCAGACATAGTCTTCTTGGTCGTATAATAGACTTCCAGCGCCCTTACGATTTTCTTCGTATCATTCGGGTGTATTATTTTTGCCGTTTGGGAATCGACTTTTTTTAATCTTTCATGAAGGTAATTTCCGCCGTGTCTTTTCTGCTCTTCGTAAAGCCTCTTCCGCAACCCTTCATCCTTGGGCGGGCTAGGGAACAAGCCACCAATGAGGACCTTCATATAAAGGCCGGTCCCACCAACAAAAAGCGGGATCTTATTTATTTTATGAATTTCTCTTATCGCTTTCAAGGCCCTCTTCCTGAAATCTGCTACGCTAAATTCCTTATCCGGTGTTACTATATCTATCATATGATGCCTGATCAACTCCCTCGAATTCAGAGAAGGTTTCTGAGTTCCTATATCCATTCCTTTATAAACCTGCATTGAGTCGCAAGAGATGATTTCGGCATTCATCCTTTTGGCAAGTATGAGGGCAACCTCGGTCTTACCGATTGCGGTCGGCCCTACTAAAAATATTATCTTTTTTTTATCTTTGATTTTCTGCGGCACTTTTACGGACAGATCCTTGTGGGATAACCGGCCCCTTTCAACCTGGCCTCCAGTATTCCTGCATCATTTTTTGAATTTACCCGGCCAACCCTAACTTTGAATTTTGGTTCATCACTATATGGCGACTCTAAAATATAAACGTCGAATCCTTCTTTAGATAGTTTTTCACAAATCTTATCGGCATTACCTTTATTAGCAAAACAACCTACCTGGATACTATAGGTATTCGTACTATCAATATTAGCAACGTAGGGAGTTTCTTCGTTCAAAAGATTTTTTAAAAGCCGCGACTCAAAACTAAGAGGAAACTCCTGCGTCAGTTTACTCAAATAATATTCTGCACGCCCCGGCTGGCCAATCTTATAAGAAATCTCCCCTAGCCTATAATAAGCCATCACCTTAATGGAATCCTTTGGATAATTTGTTAAAACTCGTTCATAGGCATCAGATGCCTCATCAAACCTTTCATTTAAGAAATAGCTATCTGCGACTCCCAGATAGGCTTCGGCCTTCACGTTTTCATTTTCGCCCTCGGCTAAAATAGCCTCATTAAAATAACTCCTTGCTTCAATATTTCGCCCTAGCTTAAGACAGCACAAACCTGCAAGATACAAGATTTCTGCCCTTCGCTTCTGGACAGATGGATAATCAATCAACTCTCGACACTTATTAAACGCTTCTTGATAATTGCCCATTAAAATACATTCCTTTGGATAGTCCAGGAGTTTTTCTTGTACCTGTTTTCGGGCAACCTTCTTTTTTGCACGAAGAGTCTTAGAATGGCCAAATATATCAAGCGCAGCCCAGCATAAAACAGTCTGACTTAGAAACCACAATACCACAAAAGAACACGCTGCGACCTTTTGGGATTTACGCCATAAGTCCCTTTGAAAATCTAAAAGGCATTTATGACGTCTTTCTTTTTCTTTCTTGGGCACATCATCCGGCAGGGTTTCTGCCCGCGTGTTTGGCCGGGGTGAATATTTAAAAAGATACGCGGCGTCGAATTTTACCCTTTTCATCAGCTCATAAGTCTCTAAAAACTCTTTTTCGCTCTCGGCAGGAAACCCCACGATGATATCGGTACTTAAGAGTCCTTTGGGGTTAAGCCGTTTATAGTTTTCGACTAAATCTAAATAATGCCTTTTTGTGTATCCGCGGTTCATAAGCTTCAATATCCTGTCTGAGCCTGATTGCATTGGGAGGTGCAGGCATTTTTTTAGCTTCTCTATACCCGCTATCGCCTTAAATAAATCAGTGGATGTATCCTTAGGATGAGATGTAACAAAAGTAAATTCCTTCAAAACCTTTATGTTATTGATTAGATTAAGCAATGTTCCGAAGGTGACCTTATCATCCCCATAGGCATTTACATTCTGTCCCAAAAGGGTAATCTTTGTAATACCTTTATCAGCGGCCTCCTCTATCTCCCTTATAATATCCTTATGGTTACGGTTCCTTAATGGGCCTCTTACATAAGGAACCACGCAGTAGGAACAGAAATTGGAGCAGCCTTCAGAAATAACCACATAGGCATGGTCTTTATCCTCGTAGAAGC
>JABMQH010000073.1 GCA_013203355.1 Candidatus Omnitrophota bacterium
CTTTAAATCCTTTATCTTATCCCTGGCTATGCCCAGGTATGTCGCCTTCATGCCCATAGCCTCAATTAAAGAAATAAGCATTGGGCCATTACTGTTATATATCTTCCCGTACCCCAATCTGTTGCCTGGCTCAACGATTTCATCACCGGTATTCAGGACAGCCAAAGAGGGCCTCTTGAGGACCCTCATTGTCTTTTTCCCTAATGAAGCGGCCACAGAAATCTCCGGCCCCCTTACAACCATGCCCTTCTTAAGAACAACCTCGTCTTTCTCTATATCCTCACCCTCAGGGCATACGTTTTCCCCAGGCATTATCTTTTTAAAGATTTCAACAGAATCATTTTTTTTCTCTTTAGTAAATTCCACCATAACCACGGAATCAGCGCCTTTTGGAAGCGGGGAACCTGTCATTATCTTAACGCACTCACCCTTTTTAACTTCGTCTTTAAAGGATTTGCCCGCCTTGATCGCAGAGATGCAATTAAGCGTACCGGGCACGGATTCCAAATCGCAGGAGCGCACGGCATATCCGTCCATGGCCGATTTATTAAAAGGCGGCATATTCAAGCCTGCCTTAATATCCTCTGCCAAGACTAAGCCTATCGTCTTGTTTAAAGGTAAATTTTCGGTATCTTCCAATCTCTTTGTCTTATTGAATATCTTATCCTTTGCCTTCTCGAATTTAATCATTAGAATACCTCCACGGCCGATGCCTTAAAGATAGCAAAAACATCATCGCCTATTTTTAGATGCATATCCCGTAAGGACTTATGAGTAATAAAGGAATGTATCTTAACCCCTACGTTAACTACCAGGTTCACAAGACCGTCCACTTCGCCAATGTTAACAATTCTCCCCTTTAGATTGTTTAAAGCGCTGGAATGTATCGGGTTCTGTGAGATAATGATATCGCGCGGGCTAACGGCAATTGATCTCTTTCCGCTCTTTTCTGTCGCGACATAAATCTCTACGCTATCTGACATTCTGGCCTTTTTTATTCCGTTATAATTAACTAAATTAACCGAAAACAGATTCCATAGAGAGGGCTTTGCAATCTTCCCGCCATGAAGGTATATAACATTAGTCGTTAGCCTGTGCGCTTGGTTTAAATCATGCGTGGTCATTATTATAGTCCTCTTTGCCTCTTGAGCTATATTGCAAAGCACATCTTCAATTGTATTGATGTATATTTTATCCAAATGAGCCGTAGGTTCATCTAAAAGCAGGGCTTTTGTATCTAAAACAATGGCGCGGGCTACAGCAATCTTCTTTTTCTGCCCCTCAGAAAGAGATACCGCATCCCTGTTTCGCAAATCCCAAAGACCTAATTCCTCCATTATGGGTCTTGCGATCTTCTCTATTTTGTCTTTGGCAATGTAGCGAATGGACAACCCGTAAGCAACGTTTTTTAACACGGTAGTTTTAAAAATATATGGATTCTGCATGACAAGCGTTGCGTCTTTTGGCTCACCATGAAAAACAACCCTTCCCTCAGTTGGCCTGCTCAAACGTGCCAATAGGTTTAAAAGGGTGGTCTTCCCGGAGGCATTTGGGCCATAGAATACGTAACTCTTACCCTTATCCAAGGTTAATGAGGGGATATCCAGCACAGGCAAGCTGCCATAACTTTTCTTTACATTATACAATTCATAGAGTTTCATATTTTTTTGTACATACCTGAAATAGCGCGTTTATCGTAAAGGCGCACGCAAGAAGCACTCCTCCTAACGCAAGCGCCAGAGAAAATTCACCCTTACCTGTTTCAAAAGCAATAGCAGTTGTAATATTTCTGGTGTAATTTTTTATACCGCCTCCTAACATCATCGAAACACCAATCTCGGCAAATACCCTTCCGAAGCCGGCCATGATTGCGGCAAAAACACCCAGGCGTAATTCACTCACTAATGTTAAAATAGACCGTGGCCCTGTTGCGCCAAGGGTACGTATAGTTTTAATAATTCTTGCATCAGAATTTTTCAAGGTCGAAATCACCAAGGCCGTAATTATAGGGCTTGCCAATATGAACTGGCCGATAATAATAGCATACGGGGTATAGAGAAGTCCAAAATCGCCCAGGAGTCCCCTCCTGCATAAAAATGAATAAACCAAAAGCCCCACTACAACTGTCGGTAAAGACATTAATGTATTAAGGATTATCACTAAAACCTTCTTGCCCTTAAATTCATTCATGGCTATAAGGAATGCCGCAGGTATACTGAAAATTGCGGCAAGCGTAACCGATGTTAACGATACCCAGATAGACGTCCAACAAATACGCATAAAATCACTGTCAAAACTTGTTATTAGAATAAACGCCTCTTTTAAACTATTAAAAATATAATCCATAAATAAATCTGCTAATTATCTGTCGGATAAAAAAGCGGCCTCCCCTGTTTCCTGAAAGAAGCTATAAGATCGTGGGCCTCCCTGGAGCTTATCCAGTCCACAAACAACCGGGCCTGTTTATATTTTATATGAGGGTACCTGTCCGGGTTAACGGCTATTATCGAATATGGATTTATTAAAAATTTGTCTCCTTTAAAAAGGAGGCCTAAATTAATTTTGTCTTCATACGCCATGAATGTCCCCATATCAACAAGACAGTAGCCCTGCTTTTCACTGGCTATCATCAATGTCGGTCCCATACCCTGCCCTGTTTCTATATACCATTGCCCTCTTGGTGAGAAATTAATTGTGTCCCAGATTTCCATCTCCTTGCCATGCGTTCCTGAATTATCCCCCCGGGAAATAAATATAAC
>JABMQH010000074.1 GCA_013203355.1 Candidatus Omnitrophota bacterium
CATTTTTTAATAGACATTAAAAAGTTTATAATATAAGATATAATCATTATAACACCTTAGCAAAAAACGTAAAGGCAAATCATGCAAAATAATATGAGTCTATATAAAAAAATAGCTACACAGGCGGCCTTAAAAAGCGGTATCTGTATCAAAAAGTCGTTGGGAAAAATAAAGAAGATATCCTATAAAGGAAGGATAAACCTGGTTACCGATGTCGATAAGAAGGCAGAGGGGATAATAATAAAAAAGATCCTGTCCGCTTTTCCTGACCATTCTATTCTGTCTGAAGAGATCGGCTCAAAAAAGGGGACTTCCGATTGCAAATGGATCATAGACCCGCTTGACGGCACGACTAACTTTGCGCGCTCATTCCCGTTTTTTTGCGTTTCCATAGCGCTTGAGAAAAAAGGGAAGGTGATCCTGGGGGTGATCTATGATCCCTTAAGAGATGAATTATTTTTTGCCGAAGAGAAGAAAGGCGCATACCTTAACAAAAAAAGAATAAGCGTATCTAAAACCAAAAAGTTGTCCAAGGCCTTTCTCGCTACAGGCTTTGCCTACGGCATAAAAGAGGCAAAGGACAACAATATCAGAAACTTCAAGAATTTTCTAATGCGCTCCCTGGCTATAAGAAGGGCCGGGTCAGCGGCTTTGGATTTTTGCTATGTTGCCTGCGGTAGGTTCGACGGTTTCTGGGAAGTCGGGCTTCATCCGTGGGACTGCGCTGCCGGAACACTTATAATTAAGGAGGCAGGAGGAGCGGTGACGAAATTCGACGGCTCGGATTATTCCCATTATAACGAGTATGTCCTTGCCTCAAATGGGCTTATTCATAAACAGATGGTAAGGGTTTTGACTCTTAAGAAATAGGAGGCTTAAAATGGATAAATACAAATGCCAGGTTTGCGGTTATATATATGATCCCGAAATAGGCGACCCGGATCATGGTCATCCCGCGGGGACGAAATTCGATAGCTTGCCGGACGACTGGACGTGCCCTGAGTGCGGCGTAGGCAAGGATCAGTTTGAAAAGGTAGGTTAGAAGCACGAGGTACGCAACCCATACGATTTACCGGCGTTTTGCACAGAGATAATTAGGAAACTGCGTAAATAGACGATGGCAGACCATTTTGAAGCAAAGATTAAAGAGATAATCCAACGCACCCATAATGTAAAAAGCTTCCGCCTTGAAAGAAAAAAGGATATAGATTTTAAGGCCGGCCAATTCATGTGTGTTTCGCTTAAGACGGAAAATCAGTGCAAGAGGTATCTTTCTATATCCAGCTCTCCTACCGAAAAGGATTATATCGAATTTACCAAAAAACTCACGCAAAGCGATTTTTCTACCGCCTTAAATGGCTTAAAACCCGGCGATTCATTAATGGTACAGTATCCTTTAGGAAAATTTGTTCTGGAGGATACGCATAACGAGATAGCCTTTCTTTCCGGCGGTATCGGGATCACCCCTATACGGAGTATCTGCAAATATATCGTTGATAAGAAGCTGGATATAGATGTAATCCTGCTTTACGCGAATCATTCGATCAAGGATATTGTTTTTAAGGAAGACCTTGAGCTTATGCAAAAGCAATTTCCTAAGTTAAAGGTTTGCCATGCGCTTAGCGAACCAGCGCCTGGCTTTGAGTGTATTTCAGGCCGGATCAACGGCCAGATTATCAAGAAGGAAATACCAGACTACGCCCTTAGGAAATTTTACATATGCGGGCCGCCTTTAATGGTTGGATCAATGAGGAAGATACTTAGTGATGAGTTGGCTTTGCCAAAAGAAAATATCACCACAGAAAATTTCGTAGGTTATTAAGGAGGGATATCATGTCTAAGCGAGAAATATTACCAAACATTTATTCAGTAGGGGTTGTCGATTGGAACGTGCGCACGTTTCATGGGCATACGTATACCACAAAAAGGGGAAGCACCTATAACGCCTATCTAATCATAGATGAAAAGATTGCCTTAGTGGATACCGTCTATGGGCCTTTTACAAATGAGCTGATTGAAAACATAAAAGAGATTATATCCGTTGAAAAAATAGACTACATCATCGCAAATCATGTAGAGACAGACCACTCCGGGGCACTTCCTGCAATAATGAAGCTTTGCCCAAAGGCGAAAGTATTCGGCACTCAAAAATGCAAGGAAGGATTATATAAGAATTATCATGAGGAGTGGGATTTTCAGACGGTAAAAACGGGAGATAAATTAAAGTTGGGCAAAAGGCAATTAACATTTGTTGAGGCGCCTATGGTCCATTGGCCGGACAGCATGTTCACATACTGCCCGGAAGAACAGTTGCTTATGCCGAACGATGCCTTTGGCCAGCATTATGCTACAAGCGAAGGGTTTGACGACTTAGTAGATGAGGG
>JABMQH010000075.1 GCA_013203355.1 Candidatus Omnitrophota bacterium
ACTAGTATTATAATAATCTCTACTGCACGGCGAAAACGTGCGCCTTTAACCTTTTTATGGCAATACCTGCAAATTATAGCCTTGTCTTGTATCTCTTCATCACAATAAGGGCATCTTTTCATCTCGCCTCCTTAATAAATATATAAATAAAAAAACAACTCTTTTTCAGAGTTGTCAAAATTTACCTCCTCATAAACCATAATCATATCTCTACGGTTCATTGAAACATAATACTATGTCAATATCATAAAAACAAGTGGAAATTTCTAACCTGGCAAGACTAACCTGGTTAGATCTGGCAGGTTAGATTTGGGAGTCAGTTAGTTTTAGGAGCGTTGCCCGGGATCTTTCTCGATTCAACCGTAATAACAATTCGTTATCGTCATATAGCGGCCGCTTTCCTTCATATGCTGAAGGAGGGATATCTCCATCTAATAAACTCCCGCGGATCTTTAGTATTTCACGGAGCAGCCTCTCGCCTAATCTAGTCCGACTAAGACGGCCGTTCTGGTCTTCTTTTATTAAGCCATCGTATATCGCACGGTTAATAGCCTGCCTAAAGCGTTCTCCTACTATGTCTTTTGTTTGAGAAAACATACGCAGGTGTAAGCGGTGCTCTTGAACGGCAAAGAGCTTCTCTAACACTTCTTCTTCCCTCATGGGATTAGTAAGAGCATATAATAGGACATTTCTGCGATATAATAACGCTGTTTCATCCACTTCTCCGGCAAGAGGTTCACAGGTAAAAAATAGATCTCGTATCCATCTAAAATGTTCCGTATCCCCTCTTTTAACAAAAACCGGCATGGCTCCCCACACATATTTTGGATATGGCACCATATCTACAAAGAGTCGATCGTGTTGCGCAAATTCTTGAACTGGGTCAGCATTTCTATCTGCTACTCCTTCATGAGCTCCTAGATCCCTAAAAATCTCAGCCCATTGATCTCCAATATAATGCATCTCTACAACAAAGGCGTTTCGCAGACGCGGTGACATATCCATCCCTTTGCGTATCTTCCCGAGCGGAACTTGACCATATTCACCTTTATGCCAAACGATTAACAAATCCACATCCGGTATAATACGTTTAAGGAATTCTACTTCGTCTATCTTACCGCGTGCTAACCTTAGGATAGTGAAGAAGATGATTTTCGTGATATCGGCATCACCGTAGAAAGGGTAACCAACGCCATATACCGCCTTGACATGCGGGGCCCCAAGTAATGTCTTGGCAATTCGTCCCGCCCTTCGGCGATCCTCTCTAAAATCTTTGTTCTCAGCATAGAATCTTACCGCCTTTCTGGCTATCCACCGGCGCTTTTTGCCTACATACTTATCTATCATTCGATTTAAGCGTCTCGTGGAAAAGAAGCGATCAATTTCTTTTTCAGCAAATTCATCCAATTCCGGTATTTCTTCGTGCACCTGATGGAGAAATAAGAATATCTCATCCTGCTGGTCTGGAGATAACCTGCTAAAATCGCGCTCTTTCATTCCTTGTATCTGAGTTAATCGCGAACTAGCCGCCTCAAGCACTTCTTTTGACACACCATTGTTGTTCCCACCCCTGTCCCGAAATGCCTTTGCCCTCAAGGAATAGAGGCTATAAGGATGCGCCCATACAATCCCCTGGCACAGGAATGTAAAAACGAGTATCCCTACAATGGATTTTGTTATTTTTAAACTCATAGGATTACATACCTTAAGTGTGTAACAATTGTCTGAGTTACTAATAATATAGCATATGATTATAGTAAAGCAAGGGAAATTATCTAGCTTTTTGAAATATTAACAACTGACAAGGCGGGGGGACGTTCCCTAAGGGGACGGATTGTGGGGTTGTAACTATTTCTTGCTTTGTAACTCTAATGCTTTTTGACGCATGATATCTGCTTCTTTGTGCTTGTTTAACTCCGTGTAGCAAATGGCAAGATTATTATATACCAGAGGGCTATCAGGCGCTAAGGGTAATAATCTTTTGTATTCTTCCGCTGCCTTTATGTAAAGATTCAAATGAAAATAAACTCCCGCACGATCAAAAAGGGCATTGAGATTTTCGGGTTCTATTTCTAATATGCGCTCTAATCTATCAAGGGCTTCGATATACAGGTTCTTCTTTAGGTATAATTTTGAAAGTTCGTAATTAACCGTTATATCATGAGGTTTCTTTTTGGCCACTTTCAATAATTTCCTGAACCTTTTATCTTCCGCATACAAAAGCCTACTCATAGTTTTCCGCGTCGGCTGATAAAACGGCATTAAGCGTAAGGCCGTTTTCCAATTTTCAACAGCGCTGTCCTTATCATCTTCCAAATAATCCAAAAAGCCGATCCCGTGATAGACCAAAGGGTGGTTTGGATTAAGTTCGGCTGCCTTTTGAAATTCCTGTCGGGCAAGCCCAAGCTTATTAGCCGATATATAGAGAGAGGCTATATTCATATGCCCACCTGCGGAATTTGGGCTATATTTAAGTAAGTTTTGATAGAATTCAAATGGCCTCCCCCATTCCACATTCCTAAAAACTGTGCGGATTAAAAAAAAGCTTAAGAATCCGATAAAAAGCAAAGTGGCCATTTTTGTTACAGGGCTCTGTTTTGCGATTGGCTTCTTTAAATCTAAAACCTTAACAAGGCCGAATGAGACAATACTATATATGCCAATGGACGGCAGATACAGCCAGTGTTCTGCCATCGGCGCATTCATAGCTAATACGTTCAGCATAGGAAAAAGTGTTATAAAAGAAAAACTTATACAGAAAAATAATGGCTTGGAACGCCTGTAAGCAATTTTTGAAACCCAGATTATGCATATTATTGCTATCAGGGAAATAATGGCCTGTGGGTTAAAAATCGAATGGATGGCCGGCTCAAGCCTTTCCATATGTAAATGTATAGGAAAGAATAAAAGCCATAAGTATGAAACTAGAATTTTAGGCGTAGTTAGCAAAAATGACTTAAGGGCCATCTGGCCCGGGATGGCTAAAGGCAGCCCTAAGAAAAACAGCCTATAAAAAACATAAACAAATATTATCAGAAAATAAGCAGCGTATAACTTAAGTGATCTTGCGGTAACTGAAGTCTGTCGTAGTATTAACGCGTCATAAAGAATTAGAACAAGCGGAAAAATCAAAGCGGCCTCTTTAGTCAGCAGTGAAAATGTAAAACATAGAACGGAAAAGAGAAATAGCTTCCCTTTGTGCTCACTTCTAAACTTGCTATAAAACAAAAACGCTGATAGAAAGAAAAAACTGCTTATCGGATCTGCCCTACCGGAGATATGGGTCACTGCCTCTGTATTGATCGGGTGTATCGCAAAAATTAGGCTCACCAAAAAAGCTATGTCGCGATTTTTAAAGATACGTCCTACAAAAAAATAGACCAACAGTATATTTAAAAGATGGAAGATTACATTTGTTAAATGATAGCCGAAGGGGTTCAGCTTCCATATTGAGTAATCAAACATAAAGGAAAGGGTTTGTATCGGTCTGTAAAAATTGCTACCCCCTACCCCCCGAAATAGATGAGTTTTAAAAATAACGGGCAAATTCTGAAAACTTTTAATACTTTCCTCATTGACAACCAGATGAAAATCATCCCAAATGAACCAATTACTGAGCGAAGCCGAATAGATAGCAAAGGTCGTAAGGAGGATTAAGTAGAATAAGAGGCGCTTTTTATTCATTAAAATAAAAAGACCGCGGAGGCAATAACAGTGGAATACCAGGCATTTGTGCCAACGACTGTGGATTGTGTGATATTTGTGGTTCTGACGATCTTCTCGCTGATTTTATATAGCTCTTCCTTTTCATCCCAGCTTTTATCTTCTTCAAATTCAATACCAAGCGTAGATGCAAGCATCGCTGCGGCAAGATCTTCTGAATAGTCGCCCGCTATCTCGTCCGTCTGGCCGTAAGCATGGTGTTCACTCAGATAGCCATAGGCATTTGGGTCTGAAGGAATAGCGCAACCTACCGAGGAGGCAATTAAACGATGGGGTTCGTTGCTTGAGCATCGGGCCATTACGCAAAAAGTGATCATGCCGGGTATAAGTTCTTTTATCCCTTCATTCTTTGAAATGGTTTTACAATCTGGAGGCAAAATGCTTGAGACCTGGACCAAGTTGCACTTTTCAATCCCTGCCTCTCTTAAGGCAAGCTCGTATGACCTAAGCTCCTCTTTATGAGTCCCCACCCCCTTTGTGAAGAATATTTTCTTTGGGAGCATTATCTTTTTCCTTGGGGTCAGAATCATTCTTTTCCTCCTTCTTTAGTTGTGATAACCGCTTTGGTGAAAACAAATATCCTAACAATCTATATGTTAGTTTAGCGGCAAAAAAATCAGAGGCAATATGGTCTTTTACCGGACATAATTCGACTATATCCATCCCGACGATATTTCTGTTCATAATAATTAAAGACAGCAACTCCAGAAATTCATACCAGCCAATACCTCCCGGTTCGGGCGTGCCGACAGCCGGGACGATAGATGGATCGAAGACATCCAGGTCAATTGAGATATAGACGTTTTTGGAAAGAAGCTGCCCTACCTTGTCCTTCCATAACGCATCATCGAGTATATCGTAAACACTTATCACATTCACCTTTGTTCCTGCGGGGAGGTTGTTTAGAAACTCCTTTTCCTCTTTGCTTATACTCCTTGTCCCCGCCTCAACAAGGCCCGCGGATTCCGATATCCGCCTCGCTGTACAGCCATGATTGAATTTAGAGCCGTTAAATTCATCTTTTAAATCGTAATGCGAATCCAAATACAATACGCTTAAATCCTCATAATTTTCTTTAAAGGCCTGAACGGCTCCGATGCTCACAGAATGCTCCCCTCCTAAAATCACAGGGAACTTGTTTGTTTTTATCAGGTCCCGGACGGCTTCTTTTACCTTTTTTATCATATCTTCCGACGACAAACCCCTTACCTGTAATTCTTCCATTGTATGGATGCCGATCTTGTATGTTTCCTGATTCAACTCATCGTCAAACATCTCCATATGCGTTGAGGCCTCTATTATGGCACGGGGCCCGGAACTGGTACCTTTTCTGTAGGTGGTGGTACTTTCATAAGGGGTGGGCACAACAACAACCTTTGACCTCTTGAGGCTTGAATATTCTTCGCTTAGTTCTCCGAAATTTAGAATCTTCTGCGTTTGCTCTTCCATGAGATCCTTCCTGTATTATCCTGCTTTTCTAAGTTTATCTGAAACCCCAATCAGGCGGTCCATGACCGCTGTTGTAATATGCTCATCGGCCAACCCCAAGCCGCAGCTCGGTGTGACCAGCATTGAATCAAGGATTGCTTTTTCCTTTATGCCTTTATTTATAAGCAGCTTTGAGGCATTTTTGAATCTCTCAACCAGAGAATCATCGCTTTCCTCCAGGACCTCTTTCCCATTGGGTACAATGCCCCACGCCAAAAGACCGCCTTTTGTCAAAAATGCTTCCAGCTCTTTCGGGTACAACGATATACTTTCATAAAAATTATACGCGTCAAAGTTGACTATATCAACATCCGTATTAAGCAAAAAAGCCCAATCGGTATTTCCGCAACAGTGTATCCCGCAAATGGCCCCTTCCTGATGGATAGCGGAAATAACCTCATTCAACCCCAAGAGGGCATCCTCCTTCTTCAGGCTTACATAGCTTGATCCTATCGAAGTCAAATATGGCTCATCAATAATAATTATACAATCTATCCCTGTCTCTTTCAATTTTCTTATCTGCCACTTTACCCTCATCGCCAAGGTTTTTAATATCGCCTCTTTCATCTCTGTATTATAAAAAAGAGAGCGCCTTTTGTCGTCAGTAACCGTCAGACCGAAACTTACAGGACCTGTTATCTGGCCTTTTAAAAATTTTGGCTTGCTCGACATTTTCTTTACGGCCTCTATTAATTCATACAGGCCTTCGGCATGGTCTCTGCTAATCGCAAAAAAATCTAAATCGTTCTGCAAAAATTTCTCATATAGCTTCTCTAACTCTGGGGAGAGATCTTTTTGCGTATCAACATATATCCTCTTCTCTTTTGAGTCTACGACTACACCGGGGAGTTTCTCAGAAAACTGGACATACATATTTTCGGCGAATGAGCGCTTGATAAGTTGAGGCCAGAAGGGTATTTCCTTAAAAACCTTTAAGATTTTTTCACAGGCGAACTTCGAGTCCTTGTACGGCAGGCTTCCTACTGATGTTGGATAAAATTTCCCTTTTAATTCCTGTATCACCCCGTTACAAACCTCTCTTTCGCCCCACTACAGCACAACAGTTTGTAGCGGGGTATCACCCGACCACCACTTCTCCCAGTCGCTTTATGCGTTCCTTAATCGGAGGGTGCGTAGAAAAAAGCTTTGCCAAAAAGCCTCCACTTAAAGGATTTACTATAAACATATGTGCGGTCTGTGGGGAGGCGCTTAGCTTTTTATATTTCGATGCCTCTTCGAGTTTTTGAAGGGCATTTGCAAGGCCTGTTGAGGAATGCGCCAGATATGCGCCTTGTTTATCGGCGGCATATTCCCTCGAGCGCGATATTGCCAATTGAATCAACGTCGCCGCCAGAGGCGCGACTATAACAGTTGCCAGAAGCCCTATTATATTTGAGCTTCCCCCGCTATTCCTTGATCTAAAACCGCCAAAGATTGCCGCCCATCTCGCCATATATGCGAGCATCATAATTGCCCCGGCGAGCGTAGCGGTTATGGACATGATCAATATATCTCTATTCTTTACATGACCTAACTCATGCGCTATAACGCCTTTTAGCTCTTCCTCGCTTAATATATCCATTATGCCTTTTGTTACGCAAACTACGGCATTATCCGGGTCCCTGCCGGTTGCAAATGCATTCGGCGAATCCTGAGGTATAACATATACCCGCGGCATAGGAAGCTTCGCATCTTGTGTAAGACCTTTTACGATCTGAAAAAGTTTTGGATATTCATCCTCGCCTGCAGGGCGAGCCTTATACATCCTGAGGACAATCTTGTCGCTGAACCAAAAACTTGCCGCATTCATTATAAACGCTATTATAAAGGCTATTTGTGCACCTCTGGCGCCGCCAATCATCCCGCCGACCCAGACCAATAATAATGTAAGCCCAGCAATCAATATCCCTGTTTTTAAGTAATTCACCCTGCAATCACCTCATTAATTTTTTTTGCCACCTTCGAATACAAATCATTTGCTTCCTTTTTCGTCTTCGCCTCTACAATTATCCTGATTATGGGCTCTGTGTTAGAGGATCTTACATGAACCCATCTATCCGGCCAGATAACCTTAAGGCCATCGGTAACATCTATATCCTCATTTTTGTAAACGTACCTTAAGGTGTTAAGGACATCTGTGGTTTTTGAGAGCGGGCATTCAAACTTTCCTTTTATCATCTCAAAGCGGGGCATCCCATCTACAAGCTGCGAAATCTTTTGATTGGACTTCGCAAGATATTCTAAGATAAGCCCCATGCCTACAAGGCTATCCCGTCCATAATTTATCTTCGGGAATATCACTCCGCCATTCCCTTCCCCTCCGATAACAGCGTTTCTTTTTTTCATCTCACGGACAACATTTGACTCCCCTACCTTTGCCCTGATCAATTTAACCTTAAATCCCTTTGTTATGTAGTTCAACACCTGCGACGCAGAAAGATTTGTCACGACAGGGCCTTTTTTTCTATAAGAGAGTATGAACTTCACTGAAAGCGCAAGGGTCAGCTCTTCGCCGATCGCAGCCCCTTTATCCGAAACCACCGCCAGCCTGTCGGCGTCCGGGTCCTGCGCAAAACCTATATTCAATCTCTTTTGTTTTACTAATCGGCAAAGCGCCTTCAGGTTCTCAGGTAAGGGTTCGGGCTCATGGTTGAAGATCCCATTCGGGTTATCATTTAAAGCAAAAACCTTACATCCAAGCTCAGAAAGAAATCTTGGTGTTATCACGCATCCTGTGCCGTTTACATAATCAACCCCGATTTTAAAACGCTTTTTTCTTATGGCCTTCACGTCCAGATTTTTCAGCACTTCCTTAATGTGCAATTCGACGGCATTAGGGTCTTTGCTTATATTATTAATCGCATCCCACGGAACATTTCTAAATTCTTTTTTATAATAGATATCGAAGAACTTCTCAAGCCTTGACTCATTTAAGAAGGTCCCATCCGGTTCAATAAACTTAAAACCATTCCATTCCCCGGGGTTATGGCTTGCGGTAATCATAACACCGCCGTCCACCTTGTGTTTTCGCACATAAAAGAGTACCGTCGGCGTAGGTACAATGCCCAGATCTATAACCTTGCAGCCGGATGATAAAAGGCCTGCCACAACTGCGTTCTTCAACATATCCCCGCTTGTCCGGGTATCCCTTGCGATAGCAACTTTACCACAATTACTAAAAGTACCGAAGGTCTGACCAAACTCCAAGGCCACTGCGTTCGTTAACGCCTTTCCTGCGATACCCCTTACGCCTGAAATACCTATCTTTAGTGAAGTCATACCTTAACCTTGCTCTTTTCGGATTTGGTGGTTTTTTTCGTTTCCTTTTTTCTCCCCATCACCACATCCACCCTATGGACCCTTCCATCTTTATGGGGTTTAATAAGATTCCCGTTCAGTTTTTTACCGTCAAGAATGATTTCCTTCGTGCCCCATTCCACCCCATCAGGATTTTTGATATAAACTTCGTAGACAGCCCCTCTGAACGGCCGTCTGATAAAGCACTCCTTCCATGCATGTGGCAGGCAAGGATCTATACGGAGGCCTTCCAGTTCTCGTCTGCAGCCTAATATCCACTCGGTAGCTGCTGTAAACATCCAAGGGGATGTCCCTGTATTCCATGTAAATGCGCCTTCGCCAAACCTATATGTTGACCCCGGCCCGATTATATATTCCGCCCATACGTATGGCTCAACCTTATATTTATCATGATCCGCTTTTGCGGGGTTCATGGGCATCAATCTATTAAATGTCTCGTATGCCTTATCTCCCCGTTTTATAAAACAGTCGGAAACAATCTTAAAGGCGCAGGCGTGCGAAAACACGGCCGCGTTTTCCTTTGTCCCTTCCGCAAATGCGGTAACCCTGCCTATGCCCGGATTAAATTTTGTATAGCTTGGCAAAAACAGGGCCGGGCCATACGGTGTATCCAAATAGTTATCTATCTTGTCTAAAATCTTTTTAAGCCTACTCTTATCTGTCACGACCTCACTTAAGATAGCCCATGTTTGACTATTTAGCGGTACCTTCCCCTCTTCATTCTTGCTTGAGCCAATTTTGTAACCTTCATCATTGAAGGCGGCCAGATACCAATCGCCATCCCATCCTATCTTGTTTATGATTTCGTACATCTCTTTATAGATCTTGCGCATCTCTTTGACAACTTCTTTATCGCCTAAGAAATTGGCAAGCTCCTCAACCTGTTTTGCGGCCCTGCATAAGGCCATGCCAAGCCACACGCTCTCACCTTTACCGCCTAAACCCACGTGGTCATAGGCATCATTCCAATCCGCTTTGAATATCAACGGCAAGCCATGAGACCCCCTGGTCTTGTGTAAATATCGTACGGCCCTCAATATATGTTCATAGACTGTGGCGGATGAACCGTCGCAAAATTTGTATCCCTTCCTAAGAAATCCCACATCCCCTGTTTCTTTTATATAAGAAACAACACAATAAGGCAGCCATATCGCAACATCCGCCTTGCCGGTTACCGGCGATTGGTGAAGCGAATCCCATGAACCTTCTGTATCCGAAAAACCAGCAACAGCGTGTCCGTTAGAATACTGATACCTTAAAATCTTTTCCATCTTCTTCATGCCGAGTTCCAGATCTAAAGCAAAAAGGCCTTCAGCATCCTGGGCCGTATCCCGATAACCAAGCCCGCCTTCAACGCCATGATACTGTGATGTGCCTCTCCAATGGGTAATCGCGCAAAGTTGATATTTTCCCCATACATTCACCATGAGGTCGAAATTTGGATCCGGTGTTTTAACCTTTATCTTCTCAATTGCCTGGTTCCAGAAATCTTTTATGTTGGCCATTTCCTTTTTTACTGTCTTTACATCTAAAAATTTCTTCGCCAAGGTACTTATATCGGACTTCTTTTCAGCAAAACCCAACAGAACCACGAATTCCTTTTCCTCGCCGGGATTTAATTTAAGGTTCGTCTCTAATACCCCGATCATGTCTTCGCCGCGGGTGTCTGTATCGGTGCACTTTCCTTTCGAGAGGATGTTTTCAGGTTTTGTTATATCATTATACCTGCCACAGAAGTTTTCCTTTCGCGTATCATATCCCTTTATATCCAGGCTGGTGGTAAAGAAACTGAAGCTTTCCTTGTGCGTACTTTTGAATCTATGCTTAAAAGACACTATGGAATTTGATTCTTTGTCAAAATAGGCCTCATTGTAAAGCATCACAATATTTCTATAGCATGCCTCGACTTCAATGTCGCCAGATACGAATTCCACGAATGGGAAAATCTTTAGATTTCTTTTTTTCTTTGAATTATTCTTTATTTTAACATGCCACATCTCGACAGGCTCATCCTGGGCAACAAGATATGTGATCTCACCTGCAATACTGCTATGCGTGCAGGAAATCTTCGAATACCCAAGGCCATGAGTCGCCTCCCACTTGTCTAACGGCTCACAAAACGGCTGCCAGTTTAACGACCATGTTGACTTTTTATCCTCATCCCTTACAAAGATATATCTTCCGGGTCTGTCGGTAGACAGGTGATCATATCTTAGAATCCTGTTTGTCTTCGGATCCTTGTAGTAACTGAAGCCTCCTCCGGTTCCCGAGATAAGCGCGTGGTATACATTATTAAAAAGGTAATTAAACCAGGGCCTCGGCGTATTGGGGTTTGTAATTACATATTCTCTGCCATCTTTTGAAAAATATCCGTATTTCATATGTTCCTATATCCTCCTTATTCTATTATGATGAAATAACCCACCACTAATTTACCTTTAAACTGCGGATCTACGAATTAGTGCTGGGTGAAATCTGTTATTTTTTTGTACTATACCTTACTAAATACACTTCTGATTACCAATGTGGCGGCACCCAGCGCAACAGAGTTGTTGCCGAGTCTGGCGGGAATAATCTTTACAACCTCTGCCATCTCTTCAAAGGCCCACTTCTTAACCGACTTCCTTACAGAATCCAATAACAGCGAACCCGCCTGCTCAATCCCGCCGCCTATCACAACTATATCCGGATTTAACAGATTCACCAAAAAGGCAATCCTTACGCCGAGGGCTCCCCCGGCCTTTTCGATAGCCTCAGTGGCCAATTTATCGTTTTCCTTTGCAGCTTTAAAAACTATATCTAATGTTATATTTTCCGGCTTACCGGCCATCTTTAAAATCTTGGAGTCGGGGCTTTGCTTGATGCGCTCCTTAACCTCATCGGGAATTCCAAGGTGTGCGGCCCATGGGCCTAACGCAGAAAGTTTCCCTATCCATAGGTCGGTGGGCTCAAGATGGTCTCTAAGACTTGTCTCTCCGGCAACGCCTGCGGCACCGCGAAACACCTCACCATTAATAACAATACCGCACCCAACCCCTGAGTACATATAAAGCATAACCTTTGTATCCAAATCCAGGCTTAACGCCCATTCACCGTAAGCCGCAGCGGTGGCATCGTTTTCAATAAACGTATCTATGTCAAGTTTCCTCTCAAGCGATAGGTTTATCGGGAGGAATACACTGGTAGTACCGACTGTGGAATGAACTGTTCCCGCTTCTTTATCCACAAGGCCTGAGGCGGCAACACATATACCTTTTACCTTAGATTTATCTAACTTAGCGGTCTTTATTACTTCCTCAATGGAACGTGTTATGCAATTAATAATACTCTCCGCATCTTCAGCAGGTCTTTCCTTTTGTGTGCTGGCAATTACCTTTGCCTCCAAATCCGTCAGCACAGTCCTGACCCCGTCAAGGGCCAGGTCAACGCCTATAACATGCGCATAGGAACTCTTTAGTTCAATAATTGTGGGCCGCCTGCCGCCCGTAGAGGAATCATATCCCCTTTCAATGATAAGCCCCTTTTTAATATAATCATTGATATAATTTGACACCGTAACTATATTAAGCCCTGTGATCCTCGAAATATCAGTTCTGGAAATAGTCTTTCCCCGCCTTATCGATTCTAATATTGCCAAATTCTTTCTCTCGTGATCCGACAAAACGCTTCCACTACCATACCCTACACTAACCATTCTTAACCCCCTTGCGTTAGATGGTATGCACTACGGGTTACTTCTTAAAACGAGAGTGCCTGCCTTCTAAAAGTTTTTAAAAAGTTTATCGCAATATTGTTATAGGTTTACTAAACTTTATCATAAATCGATTTATAAGTCAAATAAAAATAGGCAGGAAGCAGGAATTATAAAGAATCGGGCTTTTGGATGCCGAAAAAGGCCTCCCCCAGCGTATCCCAAACGCCCTGGGGGTCATCACTTGCCAGATATGACATGCATCCTGTCCCTAAGTAGCTCCAGGCAGCAATATTCCGTATGCCCTCTTTATGTGCTGCCATTACTGCTGTCTTGATATCTTTGTGGGTACCTTTTTTTATCCTAAAATTCAAGATCCAGATCTGGCCTTCTTTGTTGTATTCTTGCGCTAAATCATAAATCTTCTTTGAGAATCCTCGCACTAGACTCCCAACATCTTTTTCTCCAACTTTCCAGTAGGGGTCGGTCCCGATAATATCTAAAGATTTAATCGCAGCTGCCTTTGACCAATCCATGATCCCGCCAAGGGAACCTTTAAACGGCAGGAAGCAAACCGCGTTCTTTATAGTTCTCGGTTCTTGGTTCTCGGTTTTTGGTGCTCGGTTTTTGACATATTCGCACATTGTTTTTAAAAAATCGATGATGGAATCCTCTTTGAAAAGCTTTATATCATCGTTTGATTCAACGGGCATCTCATATCCAAATCTTTTTTTGAATTCCCGACGACAAACTTCGCATCTGCATGCCCAAAGCGTAGAGTCTCTTTCCATTTGGTCTAAAGGATACAGATAAAAATGGGGTTCATCCCAGAAAAAAACATCCGGTTTTAGCTCAAGCGCGGCATCGATCCAGGAAAGCATAAAATCCCTAAACTGCGCATTATTCAAACAGGCAGCCGGAAGGGACTCTCCCTTTGCTGAAATCTCTCTCGCCTCTAAATTCACAGCTACAAATTTTGAATAGGCCTCGCCGCCGAACACACCGCCAACAGCCCATGGGTCAACCCAAACCTCAAGTCCCAGGCCATGTGAAATCTCTACGATCTCCTTCATTGTCCCTTTGTAAAATTCCAAATCCGTCTCACTGAAGGTATGAACAACGAAGTTGCAGTTATGGTCCTTGATATCCTGCATGTCTTCCTTAACATGCCGTTGAATCCTGGAACCGAAATAGCTCACGCCTGTCTTTAGCATTTTACCTTCCTTTATTCATATTATAATTATATCTTATCTTCTCCTATTTGACAATAAAGGAATTATCTGATATATTTAAAACAAATGAAGCTAATGAAGGCTATCCCCTTAATTATTGCTTTTTTAATCCTGCCAGTTGACACTTGCTGCGCCAAACAAGATAAGGTCACTCTTACTCTATGGGAATTTAGTGCAAATGAACAGCTGATGCAGAATCTGCTCAGCCGATTCGAGCAAGAAAATCCTGATGTAAAGATAAACCTGCAACAACTAACATGGGAATATGGGCTTGATAAATTTATTATAAGTCTCGCCGCAGAAAACGCCCCTGATATATGCGAACTCGGTACAACATGGATCTCAAAATTCGCCTCTTCCGGGGTTCTGCTGGACATCACAGATGATATTCAAGATGTAAAAGCAAAATATTTCTTATGGGACTCGGCTACCTACGATAATAAGATTTACGGCATACCTTGGTTTGCGGGCACAAGGGTCCTTTTTTACAATAAGGAACTTTTCCTGAATGCCGGACTTGACCCGGAAAAACCTCCTCAAACATGGCAAGAACTATTAAATGCCGCAAAAAAGATTCACGCCCCAGAGAAAGGGATATGGGGTTTTTCGATATTCGCAGGGGAACCAGAATCCCCCTGGCAAGAATTTCTCCCCTTTGCCTGGGCCAATGGGGCTTATATCCTAAGTAGAGATTTTAAACAGAGCGCGTTAGATTCCCAGGAAACCCTGCAGGCATTAGAGTTCTATAAAGAGCTTTCGAAATATTCCTTGATCGAAAGGCAATCACAGGTAAATGAACTTTTTGCGCAAGGACAGGTTGGCATTCAGATATCAGGTGCCTGGAACTTAAGGTTTATACCCAGGCATAACCCGCAGTTAAATTTTGGAGTAGGGCTTATGCCGACACCGGAGCAAGAAACATCAAACCCATCCGCATTCGCAGGCGGGGAATTATTTGTAATCACAAAAAATTCCAAGCATCCGGAGGAGGCCTTAAGGTTAATCAAATTCCTAACCAGCAAAGATAACGTAATGAAAGCGGTAAAGATCCAGCAAAATGTCATCCCGGCGCAAAAAGAGGCCCTGAGGGACCCCTACTACGAGCACTACCCTGAACAAAAAATATTCTTAACCCAACTCAAAAGCGCCATAGGCCCGCCGGCTCATCCAAAGTGGATAGAGATGCAAGAACATATAACCCAGCTTGTTGAAGAAACAATTATGAAGGATACCCCTCCCCAGGAGGCAATGAAAAATGCCTCACTTAAGATAGATAATTTGTTGAAAAAAGAAACCAAAGAAAGTACAGCCAGCGATAAGATCATAGCGATTGTTGCCGGGATCTTTCTTTTAATAGCTGTGTTTTTCGTTTATTTAGTAAACAAAATAAAGCGCACGATAAAAAAACCGGCCTCTGCCGGCGCAAAAAGAGAATTAAAACCTTTCCTTTACCTAAGTCCGTGGCTTGTGATCTTTGTAATCTTCGGTCTTTACCCGATCTTATATTCGTTTATAATAAGTTTTTCAAAATATGACATCCTCAGCTCCCAATTTAATCTAATCGGGGTACAAAATTATTTGCTTGCGCTCTCTGATAAAAGTTTCCACAGGGCGCTGTGGCATACATTTGTATTCGCCATCGGGACCGTTCCGTTTACGGTAGGCCTTTCGCTTTTCTGTGCGATTTTGATAAATAGAAAAATTCCCTTCAAGCAACTCTATCAGGCGGGGTTATTTTTGCCGGTTACTACCTCTGTCATTGTAATAGCAACGGTCTTTACATACATATACTCACCCCGTGGTCTGGCTAATTTGGCATTAGACTATCTTGGGATCATACACCCGCAATCAAGTTGGCTTAACAGTCCGTTAAGCTGGCTTGACATAAGCATACCGCTGCTTAGCATAATGGCTATGAACATCTGGGCAAGTTTTGGCTATTATACAGTGCTATTTCTAGCCGGACTGCAAACAATACCTGACAGCCTTTATGAAATGGCAAGTCTCGACGGGGCAACAGAGTGGCATAAGTTTAAATATATCACCCTTCCACAGCTTAAACCGATAATACTTCTTGTTATTGTACTAAATACAATATATTCAATGCAGGTATTCCCTGAGATATTCACAATGACAATGGGCGGACCATTGGGCTCAACAACCACCGTAGTATATCATTTATATCAATTAGGGTTCCATAAATTTGATATGGGCATGGCTTCCAGCGTAGCCTATATACTCTCGTTTATAATAATCGCGTTCTCGCTCTTACAAATGCGCTTGCTTAAAAGTGAAGAAAAATTAGAAGAATGAAAAAAACAAAAGTTGTAAATTCAATAGTGGTCTTTTCACTGCTCGTGCTTGTAATGTTAACCTTAACACCTCTTGTTTTAATGTTTCATGCTTCATTCAAGCCTGTCGGTACCCTGACCAAAGAGACCAGGGAAGTTAAATTGTATCCCATAAATAAGTCTAAAAATATCTGGTCGCTAAGGCTCAATCAGGATGTACGAAAGTTCTCTACAATAAACCTTTTGGTTAAGGGCAGTCGCGGTGGCGAACAATTTAAGATTATATTCCACGATATTAGTGGAAGGACGTGTGCTATGGATTCAAGCAGATATTTAAAAAATGGATTATCGCAGCATGCGGCTATCCTTAGAATACCCACAAAAGATTTCAGCATACATGCCTTGAATCCTGGCCTTCCCGAGAAGATCGCGGAATTCATCACAATAAGGCCGAATAATAAGGACGATTCCATCTTTATCGACGAGTTAACACTTGACATAAAAAGATTTACCTTAGCAAATTTTATAGATGTACTAACAAGCGGGCATTTCGGAAGGTATTTCTTCAACAGCACCCTAATTGCCATAATCATAACTCTGGGAAATATTTTCTTCTGTACGGTTGTAGGTTATACCTTTGCCAGGAAGGATTTTGCCTTCAAAAAGCTTCTATTCATGCTCATCCTGGCAAGCATAATGATCCCGCCCCAGGTATTGATTGTCCCGATATTTATACTGATGAAAAACCTCGGATGGCTAAACACATATTTTGCGCTTATTGTACCTTCTATGGTTCAGCCGTTTGGGATATTTTTGATGAAACAGTATATATCCAGGCTTCCTACATCTTTAGAGGATCAGGCCCGGGTGGACGGGGCGACAGAGAGGCAGATACTTTTTAAGATAATATTCCCACTTTCAAAACCTGCACTGGCAATCATAGGGATAACTACATTTATGGGCGCTTGGAATACATTCCTTTTCCCCTTTATCCTGACAAACACCACGCGGATGAGAACACTCCCAGTGGGTCTTGCCCTGTTTAAAAATCTTCAAGGCGCGGATTGGGTTCATCTTATGGCAGGTTCTAGCCTTACTGCGCTGCCTGTAATCCTTGTATTCTTGGGATTTCAGAAATACATAATTGCGGGTTTAACAACGGGGTTGGTTAAGCGATAGGGTTAATCTATATCAACCCATTCGGTCTTGGCCTTGTTCCACTCTTGAATTGTATGGCCGCGATCTTCAAAAAACTTTCTTATCTGGGCCTCGTCATACCTTAAGATATCCTCCAAAATCGGAACAAGCACACTCAAGGCATCTTCTGAGATCATAGAGCGCTTGCATATATGCCCCATGTATGGAGTAAGGGAAACGGATATTGTATACCCCTGGTAGGAAAGGACGTGCAGCATAACATGCATATCCGAGGCGCCATCCCCAACATAAATAATCCTATGCCTGGGTATCCTCTCCTTGGCCTTTAGTATGTCCAGGGTGGCAACCTTGGCGTGCCCTGCACCGGTATGTTCTATATCAACAGCAATATCATTCTTATCAAAAATGAACTTGGTTCCAAAAATATGATCAGCCGGCAAGATCCCTTCAAGGGCCTTCTCTACAATTTCCTGCGGTCCTGCCGAGAGTACATAAAAAGAAAATTTCCTCCCGTTAAAACCATCCGTTAATACCTTGGCTAAGTCTGCGACGTTCTTCTTCAGCCTTGTCTCTTGTCCGGCTTCACGTAGGATCTTTTTTGAAACCTTACCTTTATATGCGGGGTCATTTACGATAAGATGCGCCAGCTCTCCGCCAAGCTGAGAGATGTTTCTTTTCTGGGTCCTCTCCGTCTTTTCCGTGAATTCCTTCTGCGAAATGCCCAGCTTCGAGCTCAAGATAACGCCGGCATCGTCTATGCTTAGCGTCTTGTCAAAATCTGAAACAAATAGATATCTTCGTACCATCCAACCATTCCTATGTAGCCCAGTCCATCTTGCCTATTTCCCTGAGTATGATCTTCATCGTAACAAAACAGATTATTATCGCAATCAGCCCTCTTATGTACTGGCCCATCACCAACCAGCCTAAACCAAAGAGTGCTGAATAAATACTTATCGAAGTCAAAAGCCAGTTAAATATTTCCCGCCGGCCTATTTTCATAGCGTTCACATCCGGACATTTCTTGGCAATAGGCCCCCACCAGCCTCCGGGTTTTACCCTCCTGTAGAATTTCTCCAGATGCTCCTCCGGTTCAGGTGGTGTCAAAAACGCAACTAACAGTGCTATCGCTGTGCATGAAACAATCGTGATGACAAGCCTGATCGGGTAATAATCATCCGTACCCAATACGGGTACTCTTAAAAGTGCGAGCGCTATGGTAGCGGTAGAGATCAAAGAGGCGAATTCGCACCAAACGTTTATCCTCCACCAATACCAGCGCAGGAGCACAATAATAGCCGTTCCCACCATAAGCGACATTACAAAAAGCCAGGCAGAGTAAATGGATTTCATCATTAAACAGGCGGATCCGGCTAAAATAGTCATAAATATTATGGAAAGCCTCGACATCCAGACATAATGTTTCTCTGATGCGCCTTTTACAAGAAATCTTTTATATATGTCATTTACAAGATAGGATGCGCCCCAGTTTATATGCGTGACTACCGTTGACATAAACGCCGCCAGGAATGCCGCAACCATCATGCCGCGTAAGCCGTTTGGCAGAAATTTAACCATCATCCGCGGATATGCTGTTTCCGGATCGGCAATGTTCGGGAAGTATATAAGAGAGGCAAGGCCAACAACAATCCATGGCCATGGCCTTATAGCGTAATGCGCAAAATTATACCACAAAACGGCCAGGAGGGAATGCTTTTCATTCTTACAGGAAAACAGCCTCTGCGCCAAAAATCCGCCGCCTTCTCCCCCGCCCCACCATTGGACCAATATGAATACCAAAAATGTTATAACCGCAAGGTTTGAGGATTCCAGATTGGGGAATATATTAACAAGCTGGGACGACTCAACAACCCGTGACTGAACCCCTGCGGCGTTTGCCGCCTCGGCAGCTGCAATAGATTTTGTAATTAAGGCCGCTGGGCCGCCTGTCTTTACCATAACGATACCTGCTAATATTATAGATCCCGTCATTGCCAATATAAACTGGAAGAAATCGGTCGCTATAACACCCCAAAGTCCGGAGAAGAAAATATATATTATGGCAATAAACACCAGGGCCCATGTTGACATAACCTTTGGCCAGCCTAAAAGGACGTGCACGATTTTATACATGGCCAGGATTACCCAACCCAGCACAATGGAATTCCAGAATATCGAACGGTAAAAAGCGTGAAATCCCCTTAAAAATGCAGCGGGTTTGCCGTGATACCTGATTTCCATAAACTCAGCGTCAGTTATCAGGTTTGCCCGTCTCCATAGCCGTGCATAGAAAAATACGCAGAGCACACCACCCATAATTCCGCTCCACCAATACCAATTGCCCTGAAGCCCTCTGGTTCTTACGATCGCGGTAATAGCCAAAGGCGTATCTGCGGCAAAGCTGGTAGCGACTATAGAAGTGCCTGCAAGCCACCAATTAACTTCTCTTCCTGCAACAAAATATTCCAAGAGCCCCTTAGAGCCGCGTTTTGTAAAATACAACCCTACCGCGATGGAAATCATCATGTAGATGATAATAATGCTCCAATCTACCTTGGAAAGTACCATTAATGTACCACCCATAATTTTATTCTCCTATATTAAGTTATTATACACATATAATATATAAAAAATGGTGGATATATTATAACATATCCACCAAAATTCAAGCAAGGGGAAAATAACGCCTAAATTGAACCGACCGTTACCTTATTATATATTTTCTGCAGTTTGTTCTGGTCCCTTCCCTAAGTCGTCTAGTCCTGCCGCACCAGCTGCAGGCTGCTTAGGCTTTCCATTTGGCACCCATTGATATTCTACCTTGCCCGCACCTTCGGGTGAGAGGCGAAGCCATCGACCTTTTGTAAACTCATCATTTGCCATCTCCCAACGGCCTTCACTCAGGTGTGTTGTAAATCTTGCGATACCTCTTTCTAGCTGCTCTTGCGTATAGCCGGGGTTCTGATCAGGATCAGCTAACATTGCTTGACATATTTCAAGCGCTTCTTTTATCTTGGCCACCATAAGTTTATCTACCAGATGCCTTTGGTCTTCAGGCATCGCTGCCTTTGTCTTACTAATTAAATGTCTGAAAATTACTCCAGGCATATCTAGAACTCCGCCTATTTCATCATTCTCTAAGCCGGGGCCGTTCTTAAAAGTAAACGCAAGAACGTTTTCGTCTTTTCTTATTCCATTTTTTACATACGCGCAGAAACCTACCCTGGCTCCAGCCGCTATATCCGTATCCGAAGCTATAAAGGCACTTTCTATTACAACCCTTTCTTTCGCTCCTGTTATGCCTATAGTTGAACCACCTCCTATATTGGCAACATTGGCAACATATACAGTCTCCCCATCTATTTCCGCTTTAATCTCAGGGAAATCCGTATTACGAATTGCTGTAGCCATATGGTGGTCTGCTAGACCTGTTGCGCCATTTGTTAACTCGGTCCCAACGGTTGAATCAATAAATGGGCTTCCTATAGTACCGGCACTTCTACCTCCTACAACTACAGCGCGTGGTTCAAACTTTGTTCCATCGGCTGCAGTGTTTCTTTCTATCAAATTATGAGAAGACGTTACATCATCTCCAAGCTGAGAATTACGTATACGTGAATTTGAGTGCTTATTGTTTTCGCCTATTGTTACATTTTCTCCTACACAATTCTCAATCTCTGAATTTGCTCCCACTGTAACATTGTCGAGATGGGAACCCCATACGGTTACTCCTGGTCCAATTACTGTGTTGCCTGTGAGCCTGGTCCCTGGAAGAAGTCTCGCAGTTGGATGCACCTCCACCGCTGCATCGACATACGTTATTTGTGTTCTTGATCTCAGGGCTTGTGTTTTTACTATATCCGTCCGAATAGGTTCTCTTGCAACACCTTGACGCCTAACATCCAATATCTGTGGCATCATTGTCTGTGCGTACTGGTGATGATTTGCGATAAGTCCATCCGCGATCAATTTGGTTAATAGCGGCTTACATCTGTCACTTGTATACATCGCAGTCGCAGCATCGTAATTCCACTCTGAAATAAACTTACCATTGCGAAATTCCCACGCTCTACTGTCCAAATGTGTTTTATATAAAGCTAATGCCTGCTGTAGTGTATCCCTTCTCGCTTCGAGTTTCGCCTTTGCTTCGGAACCGTCGCCCTCTGCAGCAATCAATGGCTCAAGCGCAGATAAGGCCTTTGTGCAAATAACCATACCTGTCCTAAGCATCTTCTCTGGAAAATCATCCAACACCTTAAGTACCTCATCTGGATCCGTATCATCCAGTTTTGCTTTCGCGTGAACTTTGGTGACCATATTTTCCATCATTCTTATAATCGCATGCGGACTATACGTAAAGGTCCATCCGGGAGTGGTATCTCTCGGACTAAGCCCATGTCTGGCCTCACCCGGTAGTATCTGGCCCCAGACCTCCCTTCCCTGATGTGCGGCTACACTAAATGGATTAATAACGGTTAGGTTCGGCTCCATGGCATGTTCCCAAGTTGTCAAATCCAGTTGTCTAGATAAAGCTATAATTCTTGTGTCCGGGGCAATTATACAGGATGGTTTAACAAAAACCGTACCGTGGTCGCTTATGTCTCCTACTCCTGTAATGCGAGTGACGTAGTCACCCTGCGCAACCGCCTTCTCACCCTGATAATCTGAGAAGATAGCATACTCGCCCACAGGACTTACATTAGGCAAACCCTCTATAAATTCTGGAACTACATTATCACCTTGTAAATCCAGTGCTAAAACCTTGTTTGTGAATACTCCTGTAACAAAAGCCATTCTCTTGATCTCTAATCCCCAGCCAAGCCAGGACTCAGCCACCTCTGTGGGGCCTATTATATTCACTAAATCCTCTGCATGAACCAATTCCACCTTGGCTCTTACAATATTACATTGTCTGCCTATTTCGCTATGAGATACGTCGCTTTCTTCCACTACTGACCCCTTACCAACTCTGGTATTAATAAGATTGGACTGTCCTGTTACTTTAGCTTCTGTTTCTATAACAGTCCTATCGTTAGCAACGCGGTACTCGCTATCCGCGTACCCCCATTTCTTTTTCTTTTCCACCGTCTTTAAAGTGGAATCCGAAATTATTGCCCTCTTCTCTACGTCAACATCATCCAACTTGCTGCGTTTGATTTGTGCACCCTGCTCAACTATGGAATTGGCGACAACGCTATTCTCGGAAATCCTTACATCTGAACCTATAACTGTCTTCATGCCTGTTACTATGCTTCCGCTTCCTATAAAAGCAGTCTCATCTATATTTCTAAGATCGACATCCTTGGCTATCATTCCTCCTTGCTGTGTTTCATAGTAGTGGCCGTTATCGGTAAGGTTCAATTTAGCCATTCGTTCTGCTCTTTCCGCAGGAGGCATTGCTACTGCTGCTTCTACCACAGGAGTTCCTGCGGTAAGCCGCGCAAAGGAAAATTCAGAAGACGTTGATCTATTAAGTTCATTCGCAAAGATCGTCGCTAATGTCATCTGGCTGAAATTTGTCAGTTCGTTGGGTGAATCGGGTATCGTCAGAATAAGTGCTCCTCGATTTTCAAGGAAGTCCACTGCCGGTTTTGCCTCTGCCCCATCCTGTACATCCGATTCCTTTACCACCACTATCAGGCTGGCGGCCCTCGTATCGTTTCTGTTTGCATCAACAACAGCTGCGGTCAGCGTCCTGGAATCGGTACCTAATACAACAACCAAGGCATCTTGGTATTTCGAAGCCGGGGCCTCTGTCGGATGAGGAGTAAACTCTGAATTCCTACCCGCTTTATTAATCTGATCCAAAAATTTCTTTACCGTGTTCCACACCGCTGCCAGAGGTCCATGCACAGATTCATCTACAGGAAGGGCTTCTGCTTCAACACCGGCTATACGATGCAACATAGACCCCCAGACCAACGCACTTGCATAATCCTGGCCGCCACCAATGATCTGAACCGTCCTATGCTGCATATCAAATTTATTCCTCCTCAAGTCAACGAGGCGCTGTCGCAAACGTCCAATCTGAGCTTCATTGGTAACAACTTGCCGTGACAACTCTCTAGCAGAGGTTAGGCCTACTTCGTAATCCTTCATATTTAGCGAGCCTTTTTGCCAACCCAGATAAACCCCAAAGCTCATCAACGACATATAGTACATTCCTGTAGTAGATGTTGCGTCCAAGTCATTGGGCAGGACAATTGAGCCAAAACTGTTATTTCCATATGCCAGGACGCCTGGCGAGCGCCCATCAGTAATAGCAAATATGGGTGTCCCTTCAGGGACGTTTTCCTCTAACACCTGCAGAATAAGCTCTTCGCCAATCGCATCCCCGGGCACTGCTTGTTGATCTGCATTACGGCCTTCAACCGGATCTTCGATATCAGGGATCTCTGCATTTCTGCCCCAGGGTCTATTGTTCGACCGCCGCAGGACGACAACCACGGTATTTTCATCAATATCTGATGCAAGATCATAATCGCGTGGATTGTGGACTATTACATTTACCCCTGCCAGTGTAGGTTTAACTGCTTCAAACACAAGTCCTTGTGTTTTATTCGCCGTAATCTTATACTCCCTGCCGTCGAAAAATGCTTTCAGCTGCTGTTGAAATTCCCTAGAAAACTGTCCTTCGTCAACCGTTGCAAATTCTATTAGCTGATCCTCACCCTTAACTTTTTTAACACCATCTTCCCCAATACCATTAATTTCTATTGGGCCACCTATTGGCTGGCCATGTTTAGTTTTTTGAATATAAAAATTGCGCGTACGAAAATTAAACGTAACGGTATAATATTCTCCATTGACGGCAACATTTCCTACTGTCTGAGTCTCCATCGGTGTTCCGGTAGCCGGATCCTTAGGCCGATCAAAGAGACCTGCTCCTGTTATTCGAAAATCTGCGTGTCCCAAGGGGCCTGCAGCCATAATAGCTGCTGTATTACCATCGACCACTTCTTCAGTGATCACAACTACTTTTTTTATGTTCTCTGGACCAAATTGCTTAATGGCACTATCGTTGAATGTGCTGTAGCCAGCCATGCCGCCGACAGTGTTAGGAAGACACCTTCGTGTAACATTATCATATACTAATGGAAGTCTGGCTATGGCCTTATCGATTGATTTTGCCAATGTGGCCCAGTAAGCAGCAATCGCCTGCTGGTGCTGCACAACAAGCTCTTCAATAGCAACACCTTGAAGTTCGCTCATATATTGAAACATTTCATAGAGAACGCCGGGGACTTTAATACCTTTTACCGTGACAGATTTGGCGAGATTACGTGAACTATCAATTTCTGTATCCGATAAACCTGCTTGCCTAGCAAACGCTACCGCAGACTTAAAAAAGAACGTTGCATCGACAACAGCCTGGAGGGCGGGATGAACTCTATCAACCCCAAAAATCTGGACGCGGTCGCGACCATCGCCGCCTTCTGCTACAGGATCTATACCCGCTTCTTGCTTTAAAGTTTGTAGTTGTTCCCAAAATTCATTTTTCTCATCGCCTTCAAAATCATCCTCGTTAAAAGTTTGCACGATAAAATCAAGGCCAAGCTCTTTGCATCTTCTTATAAGCGCTAGTGCCTCATCAAACCGTGTAGGGTCGGTAACTTGAATAACGATCGGCCATCTCAGTTTATTTTTAGCAATAAACTCTAGAAGATTCCATGCAGTATCCTCGCCATAATCATAAGCCTTACCGAGAATCCAGCGTGTCTCCTCCCATTTTAATTCACCTTCCTCTATAATAGGATTATTGTGCTTACTGCCGAATACCAGAGCACCGCTCCCATTCCGATAGCGTTTGCCTTCGGCCATAATCCAACTATTCGGGTCCTCTGGATCTAATTGCGGATCTCTTACTTGTGCTGTTAGTATTTCCGGCATTTGCTGTTGTTGTTGCACAATTGTCATGCGCTCTGCCTGCACCTGCTGTCTTTGTTCTTCTTGGAGCGCGCCATCGCGCATTTGGCTAAGCTGAACACCGAGGATACCAAGATCAAATAGGATGCCCAAGAATCCTTTCGTGGTAAAGACGGCTCTCTCTTCTCCGGTCTTTACGTGAATTGTACCTGCCGAGTCAGCGGTGAGCGTTCCAATATCCGACTTAGGTTTTCCAGTAAGAGAAGCGGTGCATACCCCGTGACTGTCCTTAGCCTGCGTCAAGGCATCGAGCGTCAATGCCGTGGAACCGGACCAGCTAATACCGACAACAAAATCGTGTTTTTCATCATAATGCTGGTTAGTAGAGACGAGATGACCCGGACCTACGGGAATAATTTCAACGCCGGGTAAAAGGGTTTTGAAAAGTCGCTGAACACATTTTGCATCTCTTTCAGAGCTTCCGATACCAGTAATAAACATTCGTTCAAGCCCCTCAAGATTCTCACCAAATCGTGCCTTTAACTCATCAATATCAATACCATATCGCTTGAAAACTCCCTTAACCTTTTCCATTGACATATCAACGGTCCCATCGGGCTGAATATAATTGGCCACACTCCTTAAAACAATCCATGGGATTTCATTGATGTGTTTCTCGGCATAGGTCCTAAATTTACCCTTATCAGCTATATCAATAGGGATTAAATCTTCCTCATCTTTTATTTCATCTGTTGTGGTTGGATCGATAGGGGTACCCAAGAACTTAGTATACTCAAGATTAACTTCCCAGTCATCAGTTGCTTCATTGAGCCTTTTTGATATTGAAACGACCTTTTGTTTGCCTTTAAGGGTTACCACGCGGGCGCTATATTTGTTTCTAATCACGTCCTTCTTGGTTTCCACTTCTTTGTCGATTTCTCGAACCCTTATGTTAAAAGCCTCGATTGCCTGGGCTACTTGCGGCTCATAGGAAGCTCCTAATTCCGCTTGCTTTCCAGCGAGCACTTCAAGTGCTGCATCCCTCGCTGCTCTAGCTTCGTCCACCGCCGCCATACCGTCTTCATCTATCTGATTAAGATCTCTTACATCGGCATCTATTTGTTGAGTGTCCCATAACCGCAAGGCAGAACTGGGATCAGAGGTAACCTGGTATTTAGCGTCGACTACTTTCCCCTTTACAACTTCAGTTCTAATGACTACATAAAGAGGCCTTTCATGGCTTACGATAATGTGTTTATCAGGCATGTGGAGAGAGCGCACATCTGCAGCTATTTCAGATATTTCAGATTCCGGACCAAACACCGTAAGGGCCACGCGCAAGGCTATTTCGTCAGGCGACATGAATCTAGTTTTTTTCGATGTCTTGACAATTTCGTTCCACAATGCTGCTAATGTCATCTCCTCCCCTGTCGCTATTTGTACGTTCCCTTCCAAGAAATTATGCGGGGAGTCTGTATCTGTATACTCTTGGGTTTCGTCACTCCTTCTGGATTCTTCACCACTTATAGCCATAGAATCTAGGGCCGCTGCATCGCGAACATACTCCCAGAATACAATAAGCGCTTTGGTGTCGGTAAGAATCCTTTCTCCGTCTTCTGTCATAAAGTCATAACCGCGCGCTTCAAGAAACTCTACCATGGCAGCAACGATATTCGGATTTAAGTCACCATTGTGGGCCATGATGCGTGTCGCTCTGCCTCTTTCCTCGGCCGGCAGAGCCTTGGCTCTTTTTAAACATTCCTGTAAACGTTCTCGCGAGCTCAAAGGTTGTCCACCATCTCCGTTGTGTGTAGGTAAATCTTTAACTATTGAAGCGATAGCGCTGGCCCTAAGCCCTGACACTCTACCAGTGTCCGTATGCGGTTGCCCATCTTTCTTCTCGTTACTTCCAGTGGTGGCCCATCGATCGTGTCCTCCTATGTAATCTATATTACTCATGTACCCCAAAGTAATGCTATCAAGGGTGCCGAGTTCGATCCCGTATTTCCTAATAACCGCAATTTTTGCATTACCTGGATTTGCCGGAACAACAGATTCCCTCTGGAACCATATCGTCAGCGCCTCAGAAGCCCTGCCAACCATATTAAGCCGTGCCTCTTCGCGCCAGTCAGTAAACCAATCTTTTGTTCTCCAATCTTTTACGCCCTTGGTTCTCAACAGGGTTCGGTAGTTTTTCTCTACTTCTCCTCGATCTTCTGTCCGCACGGTAAAAGTGCCTATTAACGATGACTGCAACCTGAAGAGGTGCCGAACAGGATCCAGACTAAATATAGCAGGAACCCTGACAAAACGACCATTGAGAAACTGCTTTATGGCATCCCAGCGGACTTGATCGCCTGCGGGAACCTCTTCTCCCCTGATTACCCTATCAATCACCCGCTCGTAGGTCATAACAAGCTCTGCTATCTTTGCTTCGATGTGTTCTGGATGTTGTCCCATCGCTTGCTCAGCAGCAGTAATTGCTTCTTCTAATTCAAATTTAATAAAATATTTAATATACTCGATATCCAGTTGATGTTTGTCTTTAAGTCTCCTTACCAAAGCGGGGATATTATTGCGGATTTTATATTCTCTACCACCAAAAAAATCAACTGCTAATCCGACGGGAGAAAATCCCATTTGTCCAACCCCAATTGCTTTATTCTTTACGACATGGCCAGCGGCATCAAGCTCTCGAGTATACATCTCAGGTGCGCTGAAATCTGAATGTGCAGTAACGGCTATGTTTTGGTGGGTTCGCAATGTTTGACGTGCAGCAGTGACCCGCCTATTTATTTCCTGGCGCTCTTTCCGGTTCAGATTTCTCCATTTTTCATGAAGTGCTGCCAGGTCTTGATCTGTAAGCGGTTTGTGGTCATACAATTTAAGTAATGCTATTTCTAATTGAGGATCTTCACAGTCCGATACAACAGCTTCACGATTTTCATATAAATAATGCATAGCTCTTTCTTCAAGTCCCTGGCCTCTCATATATATAGCCCTGGCCATTTCTTCAGAGCCACCCATCACCTTATTTACCCGGGTGCCAAACTCATCGTTGGTACTAATACCTACATCATCCGATCCCCTATACTCCATCTGCCTCATTGATCCCAGATGCTTACCAAATCCTGCTCCGATAGTTGTAATAATGCCGCAGGCACCTCTTATCCGTTTCAAATCGGCCCCTTCTAAAAGCCGAAATCCTGCATCACGAGCTTGCATAACCGGCTGAAGGAGCTTAAGTTCATCACCTAACTCACCATTAACCAGAATATTTCCTGTCCATCTTTGTATAAAATCCCCTATTGGTTCTGTTTGCTGAATCCCATTATCTCTATAAGTTATTTCACTTTCACTTATGCTTTCAACTTCGACATAGTGATTTCCTTCTGGATCAGAAGCATTCCTTTTTACATGAGCTATAAATCTCTGCTGCCCGGTAGCTAGGTGTCTTAAAAGCTCAAAGCCGTTAGCAGTGGGTGCCATTCCGACACCTATTAACTCGCCTAATTCAGCTAATGCAAAGGCCGTATGATATAACCTGCCCTCTGCATCAATGTGGGCAACTTTGCCTTCCGACTCTGACATATCTATAGCTGTCAAAAACAATGCTGATATATCATTAGAGACATGCGAAGGCGAGGAGTATCGGCCTGTAAAAAGCGGGCTGGCATGTTGGGGATTATGAAGTGCATCGTGTAGGGCTTGTGGGCCGCAGGCCTCTGCAAGCCGCCTGTTAAGCCTATCCCATTCTTTTCTTGCAGTAGCCTGGAGTGCGGTATTTCCTGGATTGAGTGCTGCTACAATTTCTAAAAGCCAGTTATCAGGGCTACCGCGAAGACCGTGCATGCTCTTGACAAATAGCTCTGCCAATTTATCCACCCTCTCCTGTCGCGTTGCCCTTCGGCCCTTAGCGGTTCTTGACCATGCCTCAAACTCCCTCTTAAAAAGTGCGCTATCCGCTTCAGCTACAAGCGTTTTGGGTGCTTGTGCTTCCCCTCTTGTTACCTGAATCCCTGAGGCCTCTACAACCCGGGCATATTGCGCTTCTGTTAGAATCTGAAGACCTACATTCTCCTGCTCTCCTACGACATCAGGATCAACTTCAATATCCGCAGGGGCTTCTTCTAAATTAAAATAACGGATAATTCTTTTTTCTCCAGCGATAGTGATAGGTATGTAATAGCGTCCGGTTCTATCTACCAAAAGATTGTCTATATCAAATGTTAGCGAACCAAGGGCTGCTCTAAGATTTTCTGCTTGGTCGTGCCGCAGGCTACCTACATACCCTGAAAACCATGTATCCCTTGCTTCATTTAATCTTTGCGTTAGGTCCGCGCTACTAATATTTGGATCTTCTTGCTTTAATTTATACACAAAGCCGCTTAAGAATAATAAAGCTACTTGCGTATTAAAATCTACTATCGCCTCGCTAGCAACAGGTGAATCTTTGGCCAGAAGTGAAGTTATGGCCAATTCATTTCTGTCGGTAGAAAACTTTTTTACATAAGGAATTTTTGTTCCTGAAAGAATTTTTAAATACGGGTTTTCTGTACTATGGCTTGTTATGCGCGGCGAAATCACTACATAAGATATGCCTCGCCCCCTTAGCCGCTCCGTTATCCCCTTTGTATGATAGCCACCAGTGATCAAGGCCATTACATCGACATTGCTTTCGTCCATCTTTTTAATTGTATTCTCGATTATGGCATCATCTCGCGTATCTGCTATACGATAAAAGTCTTCTAAATCAGGCAGGTGTTTATCTATAAGAGAAAAATTTGGATCAGGGCGATATGGGATCCTATATTTTTTAGCCTTAGAATTTATAAAGTCTATAAAGACAGCCGAGCGGAAGTTGGTTTTATTATTCGTGTAATACTCTACGTCTTTTTTCGACATAGAGATATCAAGCATATTTTCTAAAAGCTGTATGTGCTTCAAGAGCTTAGCAAGTGTGCGCTGATCCTCATTAGCAAAAAGCCCTTCCTTGATCAGATCTTCCAAAGCAACCATTTCCTCTAAAAGACCTAAATTATCTATCCTTTCATAGATCATTAAATACGTGATATAGTGACTTAGGTTTGGATATTTATGAAGATCGATCTTTTTTACATAGGAGAGGTTTCTCAAATAGGCGTAATATACGGCTGCGCCAATTCGATTGGATTGAAAACTCGTGCTTTGCGTCAATAACTCTTCAAGCTCTTTTTTTGAAAGAATCTTTTCTAAAATAGAAATAACATCGGAGCGTTCACGGTCTACTTGATTGAAATTGATCTTCTTTTCTATATCGATAGTCTTATAAAGGAGTTTAAGGTTGGCAAATTCTTCTACGGGTACCTTCTTGGATTTTGCAAGCTTCCGCAGATAATTACAATAATCAATTAGGTTGATCTTCTCATTTTGGTACGCAGCGGCCTTTGCGTCTAAGCGCTTAAGCGTCTTTGAATAAATACGTTCCTTAAATTTACCTAACACCCTCTTTACGTTATCACATGCGGATATCATCGCCTCTCTGTCCGCTAAAGTATTGGTGAATGATGCAAGATTTGCTAAATAGTACTCTTTTGTCTCCACGCCATAAAGTTGTGGCGGGTTTTTAGAGGTTATCGCGAGAAACTCCGCACCGTTTATCTTTCCCTTTTTCATAAAATAGGTTGCAACTTCTCTTCTGATGTCTTTATCCGGGAAAGCGGTAAATAAAGAAGGGTCTATTTCGCCTGTCGATCCCTCAAGGCCGATAAATCTTAAACCATTTTCGTTTACAAGGGTATCTAAAATCTGAGAAATATTCGATTGTGCCTCAAAATTGCAGTGGGCATCTTGGATGTTTATTACAAGCCTGCTCTTATTTCCCTTAAAAATCTCATGCACCCTACCTGCGCTCTCAGCAATTATGATCTTTTCGGGGTCAGTTATCTTAATTTGACGGGAAATTGAAAGGTCCCCTTCAACTTTCAGTTCCGGGGATTGAGATTGTGATGTTTCCATCATACCAGCAAGGCTTGCCTGGGTGGGATTTGTTAACAGAAAGGAAAAAACAACAAGGAGAGAAATAATCCTGCACAAATATGTCTTCCTAAAACTCATATATACGTCCTCCTTACTTTCTTAGGGAACTCCCTTACATAACCTATTATTATACCGTTATAATAAGGTCTGCGTATAAGTATAGCATATACAAGGCAAATGTCAAGAAAAACTTGCTAACTTTTTTAACTCCTAACTAACTTGTACCGTTTTGCCACAGTTTCCTATTTGGGCTCGAAATAGTTCCCGATACCAGTGTGAAACAGTTTCTGGCGCCAATTAGAAGCTGTTTCGTATTGGTACTTGACAGAGGGGTATGGCTTCTTGTAGAATAAAGCGCTTAATATGAGAAAGATAATCGTGATCTCGGATTTTGACGGAACAATCACAGCAAAGGATTCGCTTGTTGAGATATTAAACAAATTCGCAAGCCCGGAGTGGCATAAGATCGCAAGGCTTATAAATAAAGGCCGCCTTGGTACCCGAATCGGCCTGCGAAAAGAATTCAATTTATGCAAAGTCACCAGAAAGGAATTCGTAAATTTTCTTATCAAAAACATAAAGATCGATACAACCTTTAAAAACTTTTTACAATTCTGCAGAAAAAATAAATTCAGATTCCTGGTTGTAAGCGGCGGCTTCGGGCTTAATATTAAAACCATCTTTAAAAAATTCGGGATCAAGAACATACCTTTTTACGCCAATGCAATAAAGTTCAATGAGGACGTAGCCGAGTTAAAATTCCCTCCCGAAGCTAAGACCTGCAAAACATGCAGCCATTGCAAGGCGCCTTATATAGGACAATTTAAAAAGAAGGGTTATTTCACTATTTATATCGGGGATAGTGTAACGGACCGCTGCCCTGCAAGGGTCGCTGACTTAGTATTCGCCAAGCATCAGCTGGCTGAATATTGCAAGGCCAAAGGCATTAAGTATATTCCTTATAATACCTTTGGCCAGATAAAGAAATATCTTACTTCTTGCTCTTTACAGCCTCGGAAGCGACACTAATAGTCTCAAGAAGCTTTTCCACTTCTTTTTTAAGCTGCGCGGTTTCCTGGTGAGTTTGCTTTACAAAGCTATCCTCGGCAGCTGGTGCATGTGCCTCCGGATAGTCGTCTATAATACGAGCCCCTCTTATATCATCCTTCTCTTTTGAAACCTGCACATCTCTGGCGATCTTCTCCTGCATCGAAACTAAGAGCTTCAGGTTTTCTTCAATGCTGTTGCTGGACAGCTCTTGGTTCAAAATCGCCCTCTCGTGTTCCCATCTGGGATCCTGGGTCTTTTTGGTCAAGGTGTCTTTTGCTTTTTTGTTGGCCTCAAGCTGTTTTTTTAACCCCATAAGAGCATAATACCTTATATAAAAAGTATAGGCCTCAATACCTGCCTTGCGGGATCTTTCCAGCATATAGCTCTTACCTATCCCCTTTATATCTTTATCCGTATAGAGCTCTTTTTTCTGCTTAACGTCTTCCAGCCTCTTTCTTGCATCAATCATAAGATCTACTATCTCGGGCCTGAAGACCTCAAATTCAATCTTTGCCCGTTTTGCCTTATTTCTCTTTTTGTATTTACCTTCATTTCTCCTGACTGTAAATATGTTATCGCTCAATACCCATCCCGGCATGATCTCATTATATGCGGGGGATATCTTCTCAATGGTTGCAGCGGATGAATTAATAAGAGAAAACGGGAATGTAACCTTTTGTGGAAGCGCATTCACGGCAGTTGCAATAATCGAATAGGGTGCCTTTGTGAAATCTGATGGAAATTTTATATTTACGCCTAAGCCAAAGAAGGTGCCTTCTCCCGCCCATAATTCCTGGTCGGGTGCTTTTGAGGTATGGTTTGAACCAACGTTTGCTCCATAGCCAACGTTACCTTTACCTTCCGGCCAGAATGCCGCGATCAAAAGGGCCTGATGATGAAAGCCTACAAATGGGCCAACCAAACAAGCAGTAACCTCTCCCTCGGCAATACCGGTGTTTGCTCCTATGATGGAATCCGTGACCTTCCCATGACGCTCAACATGAGAATGCTCTACCAAAACAGAGTTGGCGACTATTGCCATCGAGGTAACCTCGCAACCCCATTGGATAAGCGAACCTTTTACATAAGCGCCATCGGAAATCTCGGTTTCCTCTGCCTCGCTACTTAAGATCATTGAATTAAGAATCGTCTCAGCGCTATCTATTGCGGCATGCTTTCCTATATAAGTATTCGAGATTTTCTTTATATTCTTTACCTTTGCGCCTTCTTCGATAATTCCTTTATCCTGCTTAATTTGTTCAATGTATTTGTCTACGGAGTTGCTGTATTCCTCCAGGAATTTCTTATCAGCTCTGGAGGCCGCTACCTTGGAGGCTACTTCTATGGTTATTTCAGCATAGGTCTTTACTTCTCTGCCACCTGTCTCAATGGCAATTGGTAATTCCGAACCATTACCGAATGTGTTTTCCTTTTTTGCGGAAATAACACCGCAGTTAAAGACAACGGTGTTATCTGCGACAATATAATTAGATAAAGTCTTTACATCTTGTATAAGTACTCCGTCGCCTATATTGGAATCAATTACTATGGAGTTAAATATTCCGGAGGGGACCTTGGTGCCTTTTGCGATCTCTACGTTTCCGGATAATTTGCCTATAGTCACCTCACCTGAAAAATAATTGCGCCTTATCCTTGATATATCAATACCCTTGGCAACCTTTATCTTTTTCCAGTCCTCGGCACAATTGCCGTTCGCCTTTAATTTATCTATCTCTGCCTTGGTAAGCGAGGCGGTTGCCTTCTTGGCAATTTTCTTTGAGCCTTGTATGCTTTTTATAATTTCGGATTTGGTTATAAGCCCCTTTAATTCACTTAATACTTCTTTGGTGCCCATATTTCTCCCTTCGTCTTAAATAGGGACGATCCCTTCTGCCTCTATCTTTAGGTTAGGGAGCCGTCCCTATTTATACATTCAGCAATGACGATGAACAATAAACTCTATGCTAATTACTTACAGCCGCAGCAGCCAGAAGTCGGTGCTTCGTATTGCTTCTTTAAATTGCTGGCAGCATCTTTATCAACTACAAACGTAGTGTTTTTGTGTGCCTGTAAGAGCGAAGCAGGTACCTGCTCGGTTGGTGAACCTTCAATTGACTTTGCGATCGCATCCGCCTTTGAGGTCTTATCGGCAATAAGGACTATCTCCTTTGCCTCTAAGATAGTGCCGTTACCCATCGAAAGGGCCTGTTTCGGCACTTCATTTGCGCTCTTGAAAAATCTTGCGTTATCCTCAATAGTCGTCTTGGTTAAATCAACAACCCTTGTCCTTGAATCTTTTGCTGAACCGGGTTCATTGAAGGCGATATGGCCGTTTCCACCTATCCCAAGCAATTGAATGTCAATACCGCCGGCCTTTTTTATTGCCTCTTCGTAGGCCTTGCACTCAGCAGCCGGGTCTTTTGCTACACCGCTTAATACGTGCGTATTGGCCTTGTTGATGTTGATGTGGTCGAAAAGGTTGGTATTCATGAAGTATCTGTAGCTCTGGTCGTGCTCCGAGGTTATCCCTAGGTACTCATCCAGATTGAAAGATCTCACGTTTGAAAAATCAAGGCCTTCCTCCTTGTGTATACGGATTAGCTCCTTATACATCTTGACAGGCGTCCCACCTGTTGCAAGCCCTAATATGATATTGGGCTTTTTCTTAATCCTCTCTGCGAAGATTCGAGCAGCTGCTTTGCTCATCTCGTCAGAACTCTTGCAAACAATAACTTTCATTGCGGTTCTCCTTTCCCTGTTAATAAAGTTTGAGCTTATGAACTTATCATATTAAGAAAAATTTGTCAATAATTTTCTGGGGACGGCATGCGGAGAAACAGGCTATCTGTTTATAACTCCTTATACTTAAAGATGTTGCGGTAAGTACTCCTATAATAGGATGTCCCCTTTAGAACTGTCCCACTGTTAGTCTTTTTCGCACAAGGCCTTGTAGCTCTTATAATAGTGTATTGCAAACCCTGCGAAGCTTGGATGTCTCTCAAACTCTCTTTTTGCCTCAACTAAAACCTTATTCAGATCCCTTTGAGTCAAATCTGCAAATGTCAACTTCTCAAGCATTACTTCCTTTGCCGCAAACATCAAAAAACTGCTTCCATCCTCACTGCTATATTCCTGATATCGAATGTCTCTGAATTCAGGGTTTTGTGAAATGGCCTCAATCGCATCAAATGTCAGTTCACTAAGCCCTTCTTCGTCTTCTGGCTTAACGATCCCCCCGAATAAGGCCCTTAATTCAAAGAGTGCCTTTTTGAAATCTTCTTCAGCGGCCTTTTCCGGCTTCATGAGGCCTATGTATGTTTTTTTGTTGTCCGTATAAGTCTTTAGTGAAAATCCGTTGAAGCGGGTTCCTCCGACAAACCACGAGGTTTCTTCATCTGACAGATATTTATTGAACTTATCTTCATCTAAGCGCGAAATAAAATAAACTTCCTGATTAGGATATTTCGATGTCTCAACGCCTACAAAAACTTTTTTTCTGACCTCAGCGGCGTATTTTAACTCATCCAGGGCAAGCCGTATCATCCCGTCGGGACCAGATGCATAATTTCTGTAGGCCATTATCCCTACATTATCGCATATATCAATTAACCTCTTATCAAGAAAACCCACCTGGTCAAACCAGAATGGTATGTCTATCCCGAATTCCAGCTTGGATTCGCTTGAGGAGATCAGTTTCTTGCACTCCTTGTTTAACGCCAAAAACTGATTTACAATCTCTTCTTTTTTACCAGAATGAAAACCGGGCAACAAATAGGGCTCGTTATCATAATGAATACCGTCTATCTGTTCCGAGGCAGGATATTTTTTATTAAACTCCAATATCGCATTTACCTCTGCCAGAACAAGGTGATGTTTGTCCTTCAAGCAAAAATCAGCCGCGCCGTCCAGTATGTGCACCTTCAGTCCCTCCGCATGCGCCTCCCTAAGAAAGGACCTTAACTTTGTTTCATAAAGCAATCTGCAGACTGTCTTGCCCTTATAAGGAATAAATTGATACTGGAGTTGAAAAAACAGAATTTGGATATCCTTCTTTTTGCAGAAATCAAACAACTCCTTTCTTTTGGCTTCATTCAGAAGGATTTCTTTCGAATGCCAGACCCACATTGCATTCTGCGTATTATTTTTCTCAGCCCTTTTTCTCATCAGGGTAACCTCTCTTCTTATCGTAAGCGCAGTGGATTTATTGTTAAATATCTTTCGTTTCAATTCTTTAAATTCCCAATACCGCGTATTTTCCCCGTCGACCCTTGCGATCAAGTCTCCTTCTCTTAAACCTGACTTGTATGAGGGGCTCCCTTCCTTAATAGTTTTGACTATGGGGCCCTCAAATTCCATGCTTATCGAGAAAGGTAAAGATAACGCAATTGATGGCAATGGCCCGACATTAACATCTCTTTCTATAACTATTTTCAATATGGTGTTTGAAAGTCCTATTAAGATCCTTGACGCATTTTTCAGCCCTGCATAGGTAAGGTATTTCGCCCAACAGCTTACAATCACATCCCCTATTAAGAGATCAGTTTCTTTGGGGGCCTCTTTATCCAGGGCCTTGATAGCGATCTTCTCGCCGACCTTCTTTAAGCTAATCCCCAGCTGGGCCTTCAAGATATCCTTAAGATCTCTATAACGCCAACTCTTATTAAAATGCCATCTTGCGTCCTCAAGGCCTTTTATGGCATCCTGGGTTTCTTTAAAATCTGGATTTGATTGAAGCGCCAACCGATAGAATTGAAGCGCCTTTTCAAAATCGCCTTTGGTTTTAAACTTTTTTCCGATATATAAATTATTCTGATACGGCTCATTAAAAAATATTTCGTCTATTTTTGATTTAAGGATTTCTCCTTCTCCGTAGTCGGGAATGTTAAATACAAATCGGTCATAATACTCTTCAACGACTAATCCCTTTTCCGTAGTGCCGTCTTTAAAATATATAGTATCAGCAAAAGCTTTGGGGGATAAAAAATACAGCGCAAAGGATAAGAAGAGGACTAAAGATTTCTTCATTTTTTCTCTACTAGTTTTCTATAACTTAAATAATGGTGCATTGCAATACCGGCAAAGGCAGGATTGCTGCCATATGCCTTAACCAACTTGCGTATTTCACTTTCCATCTCTTGCTCGGTCATCTTCGCGAATGTTATATGCTCCGGATAGAGGTTCTCCTTTGTCTCCTGGCCAATATAAATCTTCTTGTTTACGCTATCTGCGTATTCGATCTCATTTTTCGCGAGGGCAATAGAGCCATTAGGGCCGTCTGCAAAGTTTCTATAATCCATAATTGTAACGGAATCGACTGTATCCAGAATATGAAAACTTGGGGATTTTGCCTGCCCATCCCAGATAACGACTAAAGAAGGATCGTCATCATACCAGAACGGGATATCACAGGCATATATTATATCCGCTTCCTCTATCTGCCTTAGCTCGATTATTTTCCTATTCAGGTCAAGGTATTCCTTAAGAAGCTTCCCTTTATTCTGCTCCCACGGTTTGCCCAAAAGGTACACCTCGGTATCATTTTGTATGCCGTCAAATCTTTCCCTCGGCTTTACGGCCCTGTTAAAGCTCAAAATCGCCTCAAACCACCTCAAAGGCTGTTGATGATACCTTTCCAGGCCCCATCTCGGGTCTCCTCCGAGGGCATGGACAGAAATATCATGACTATGTGCAAGGCGATTAAATAGACGGTAATTTTGGATGTTCTGTTCACTAAAATGGTGGGCGGATATGTATAGGCGGTTTATATTCCTGGTCTTGCAAAATTCAAGGAGCCTGCGCGTAGATTCCTTCGACGCGGGGATCTTTACGTCCCAGACCCACATTGCGCGCGGCGGCTCAGCTATATCCTGCGCATCTATAAGAAGTGTTGGGGAAAATATAAAAAGAATTATCAAAAACCATTTTGAAATTTTTGTATATTTCGCCCCGTTACGCATTTTGGTCTCGCTCCATTAAAGACCCCAATTACATCTAAATCCCGTTAGATAAGTTTCTAACGGGATAAACATAGCAATCATTCTATTATCGCACACAATAATGTGTAACGGGGTTCATTTCTCAAGCGCTATATCGTCAATAAGCACACCGCCCGAACCAGCGCCTTCAGGATAGCAATCTGCTTCAAAATTTATTGATACCGAAGACAGGCTTGCGTAATCCAGAAAAAACACATTAAGCGGTATTTTGGCCTTCTGCCACTCAGTAGTAATCCTGCCTTTTTCCAAATAGACGCCTACCTCTTCTGATTTTAAGGAGTCGCCCATCCTATCCCAATGCTCATCGGCTAGGCCAATCATAAAATTTTCACCACCCTCTTCACCTTTTACCCAAAAGGTTATGAGACTATAATTTGACGCGTCAAAATACTGGCTGGTCCTTGGATTTTTAAGCAGTGTGTAATAGCCGCACCATCCGCCAAGCCCGCTGGGCCCGCCTGTATTCTTTTTTTCATACTTAATCATCAGAACCTTTGTTTCCTTGCCGGATATAACTTCATCGCGTTTCGCAAGCATAACCCTCGAAGGCGGCCTTACGTATATATTTGTTCGTGAACCAAGTTTATTCGTACCGCCCCCCTTTTCAAAATCATCAATGATGACTATGTCGGCATCCGGTGAAGCTGTCGGGTAAGGAGCGCTGGGTTTTACCGGCGCGCTTGAAGCCTGCGAACCTTGATCTGATGACTCAAACTTATTTATCACAGTAACCTCTTCGCTAATCGCCTGTTTCTTCTCTATGCCCGTGGTGATAAAATAGAAAATACTAAAGAGACATATTACATTAATTACTACGACCATCCCTACCTTTATTGCCTTCAGTTTATTTTTCTCCCCCATGGAACCAACCTCCGTTTCATTCAAACGCCACTTCATCTATATAAACCACGCCTCTTCCCTGCCCCTCAGGGAAACAATCGCCTTCAAAACAAATAGCCACAGAGGCCAACTCCTTCATGTCCAGGAAAAATACGTCAAGTGGCACAGTCGCCTTCTGCCATTCTGTCGTAATATGATTCTTCGGCAGATACGCGCTGATCTCTTCTGATTTTAAGGAATCGCCCATTTGCTCCCAGTATTTGTCTGCTAATCCAATTTTAAAATTCTCCTGCCCCTTCTCTCCTTTTACCCAGAATATAAGGTTTGTAAAACCCGTGGCATCAAGATATTTCGGGCCTGACTTTAAGAGAGAGTAATAACCACACCACCCACCCGTGTCATCGGGGCCGCCTACATTTTTCTTATCGTATCTTATGACTAATGCCTTCCCCGAAGGCCCGTAATGCTCCCTGTCGCTAGTCGCAGCAGTCGCCCTTGAGGGTGCGCGTTGATACACGCTTGTGCGGCCGCCTAAAAGATTCCCAACCTTTTCAAAATGGTCAACGTAAAAAGGCTCGGCAAAACAAGGAGTGACATAAAACGAAATACATAAAACGCAAAATAGAAATACACTAACCTTCCTCATCGCTCAATCCTCCTTCAAATAGAATTTTAAATCATCAATATATACGGTTCCTTTTCCTTTTTCGTTAAAATTTATCACAAATGAACCCATCTGTGAAAAATCCAGCAGGCCAAAATCCTCAAGCGGTACGACTACCTCCTGCCATTCGGTGGTAATGCCGCCGGGCAGGTACTTTGCCACTCCGCCTGCCTTTAAGGAATCCCCTATTATGCCCCAATTCTTATCGGCCATGCCTATTTCAAATTTCTCGCCTCCCGTTTTGCCTTTTACCATAAAAGAGGCGGCCTTAAAGCCTGAAAGGTCGTAGTATTCTCCGTCTATTTGATTCAGCAACGTATAATACCCGGCCCATCCGGTTGATTCCCTTTTATAAACGATTTTTAAAGAGCGGCCTTTTGAACCAAAATACTCTTCGGATGACCTTCCGGTTTTGCATACCGAAGGAAGCTTCTTATAAGTATTTGTCTTCCTTCCGAGAAGATTTAAATCGGAATAATCAAAACTATCCAACAGCAAGAAGCCCTTCTTTTTTATCTGCTCCAATCTCCCCTCAAAAACCAAATCTTCTTTATAAAACCTTACTTCATCAATCCAGAATACGCCATCACTTATGTCATTAAATTGAAAAACCAGGCTATATGTCTTTGATATGTCAGGCCCGTAAAAGTCCGAAAGCGGAAGCTTAACCAGCTGCCAATTCTTCGTAAGGCCACTCGGCAGATACCTATCTATGGGCCCAATATAAACAGCATCTTCCCTTTTATTGGATATCACATCGTTCATTCCGACTTCAAAAACCTCACCGCCTTTTTGTCCTTTAATTAAAAAGGAAATGGTTTTATATCCGGATAAATCAGCCATCAATATCATATAGGCGCCGCAAAAGCTTTTCTCGTCGGCCTTTTTATACATAACCTTTATTGCCTTATGATCCAGCGTATCTTTTGCCTCCTTAGTGGAATCTGCTATTGACTCGCCTTTATAAAATACCTTCTTATCATAAAATACGCCAACCTTAGAAGGCGAGCAGACAAACCCACCAATCTTCCCTCTATATCCAAATCTCTTTTCGCTTTCAAAAAGCTGGGTTTCTTTTGGCATCGGCGGCAGGTCATTTATGCTAACAGAATCGGCTAAACTTACAGAGAATAAGGAATAGAAAACGGATGATAAGAAACAAAAAATCGAAATGATTATAGCTTTTTTATTCAAGTTCTAACACCCCAAACGTGGTTGGGTCTCCCCAAACCCGGTTTTGTGACGTGGACATGAGTACCTTCATTGGATTGGTTATGTCATCCGTGTCTCCCACGTCTATCATTATACCAATTCTGCCTCCTTTAGGCAAACCTAAACTGGCTCCTTCTTCAGACCCTGGTCGAGAGGTTCCACTGCTTTCCGCCTGCATTGATTCAACATTACCCACGGAAATCTGTCTCTCATAAAGCAAGATCTCTTTTGGAATCCTCGCCTCAACAATATACCCACTTTGCGTCTTGGAAGAGGCGACCTCCACAAGTTCCTTATACTTTAATTCCTCCGGTAGGGTAGGCACCCAGAGATAGACCTCTGGCTCTAAACTGGAAAAGTTTCCCGCATTTAGCCCAAATTGGAAATCATCATCTGATGTTACCGACTCATTCAAATCAGTGGCCAGGTCTATATCAAACCAGAGCTCCACGTGATCCCCCTCCCACATATCCTTGCCAACCTTTTCCTGAATGTATTTATCGTCTGTAACATCCATCGCAATATATAACGCATCCTTATCCCACTGAGTATAAAATTTATAACTTAAGTCCTCTTGCCCCTGCCACGCAATCTGGCCGTAAAGTACATATTTTTCATCCATAATTTCATAAGGCGTACTTAAACCCCAATCGTCTAACGCACCGTCTATTACCAAATCGCCCACCCTCTGAGCTGCCTTTATGATATAATTTTCTTTCCGCTGTTTAGTCGGCACATTTCTCCCTCTTGTCATAATCCTATAGCTGTCATAACAGTGGATAGCGATGCCTTCAAAGCTTGGATCAAATAAGAATTCCTGTTTTACCCTGTCGAGCTGGCGCTCCATCTGCTCCCAGCCTTCCTCAATAAAGGTGTTGCGCCTTTTACCTTGGCGCATCGAGATCAGATCCTGTGTCTCGACCGCTATCACAACCCTCTTGTTCATTTTATTTGCCAGATCAATATGAAATTTCGCATGCCCGATAATCTCTTTTGCCGTATCATAATAATCCATCAGCGCGATATAATCTACGTACCCTAAAATCTCCTTCTCAAATGCGCCTTCATCCTCCTTGTCGTAAAAGAAAGGTATGGCCGCTCCCATCCGAAATTCCTGTTGGTAACTGTCGACGAGTTCTCTGCATTGCCTCAATAGATCCACGTACTCCCTTTTTATCCTATCCCTATTCTGCTCCCATTCCGCGGTCAGATATGGCTCTACATCCAAAGAGACGCCGTCTATCCTCTCCTCTTCGGGCCTTCTGTTGTTGTAGTCCAAAAAGAATTTTATCCAATTCAGAAGCAAATAATGGTTTTCAGCTAAAGACCAGACTGGGTTACCTGTCAGGGCCTCTACTTTAATACCGATATCGTGACACTCTTTTAAGAATTCTGAGAGTGAGTCAAAATAACCCGCTTCCGGCATTTCGGTGAATTCCGGAAAGAACAGATACAATACTCCGATATCCGCATTTTTACAAAGCTTAAATACGTTTTGCCTTTGCTTTTTATTGCTTATGGGATCTATTTTCCAAATCCAGAGTGCCCTTGGATGCATAGGATCCTTTTCTGCCTGCGGCAGGTTGTATGCCTCTATCTTTGCGATACCTATGTCGTTCTTAAATTTGACATCCTCTACGTATACCTTCCCGGAACCTCCGTACTTAAAGAAAAAAATCAAAGACCCCATTTTGGACAAATCCATCTCGGAAGACAATCTTGACAATGGAATCTTTGCCTCTTTCCATTCCTTTGTGATAAACCTTCCCGGTAAAAATGAAGTAGCGGGCCCTAAGAAGCAGGCATCTATCTCAAGCTCCCTCATCTGCGCATCGGCTAACCCAACATCAAAGTTTTCCCCGCCTTCCTCGCCTTTGATCCAAAAACTTAGGGTGTTATATGAAGTTATATCAATATCATTCAAAAGCGTATACCACCCGCTCCACCCTCCTTCTTTTCTATAGTCAATAACCAGACTTTGGCCCTGCTCGCCTCTTATGACCTCGCGTGATTTAGTAATAATGGCGTAACTCGGCCTAACGGCAAACGTGCCCTGGTAGCTGCCTACCCTGTTTTTCCTTCCGTGAGCTATCCCGCTGGTTAATCCTACATCGAAATCATCCACTAAAATTTCATCCTGTAACAGCTCAGGCAGTATAGGAGTGCGCCATCTTCTTGTCCCTCTTATGACTACCTGAATAGGTTTCTCGAGGATTCTTCTGGCAATCCCTTTCAGCTCTTCCCTCTTCTCCTTGGCATTCAGCATAAAATATATATTAACCCCTGAAACTATTCCAAGGATAAATACCGAAATTATTATCCCGATTAATACGAATTTATTGAACTTTCGCATATATACTTATTATAGACTGATCATATCCTAAAGTCAATTTATAGAAGAGTGTCTGTCGGTTTAACTTTAGATTGCCGCAGCAGCTGCAGTCTTGGCATCATGCGCCTGTTCCATTTCCGCAGAACTAACTGGTGTAGCCGGGGAGGAGATCCCTTTTTGTTGCATATAATCTCTTAAATCCTTTTGGGCGGCAGGAAGTACTTTTTGATAGGGTCTAAGCGCCGGACTAAGATTTCCAAGATCAGCCGTTAATATCTGCTCGGAGGTTTTAGCAACGGTTCTTTGTAAAACGTTGCCTAAGGTCGTTTTTAAAAAACCGTAGGTCTTATCAACTATTTCCTGCTGTTGATCCGGCTGAACGCCGGTTATGGAAGATGGGAAAACAGCGCTTGCGCCCAGTCTTGTCAGCCCGATCTCAGTTATCGAATCCCTAAACCAGATCCAGCCAATTGGGATCTTTTTGCCGCCCCTATGTATATAAAACTTAATCTTATACCCTCCGTCGCCAATCTGACGGCGCATAGGGGGTTTCTCCCGGCGGTTACCCCTGCCGGGCTTAGCCCTTTCTTCATAATTTACATATTCATAACTAATGTCTTCTTTACTGACACCCCAGATTCCCGCTAAGCCTGAGAGTGCGCTTTCTCTAAAATCGCTTTCAAATACATCATCTACGGTATCCTTAATCAATCCAACTATCAAAGGTGGATTTATCATCTCGCCTTCCCCGCCAACTGTGAAGAAATCCGTAGTCTTGCTTGCGGGCAAATAGCTTATTACCCTATGCATAATCGTAGCCATGCCTTCTCCCGTATCCCACCAGCTTTCGTCGAATTCGTCTTCCCGCCCCAGGCGCCTAAGCAATGCGCGCATGAACTGCTTGCCGGTAGCAGGACTTAAAAAATTGATAAGACTTTTTATGGTGTGGATCGGGTCGCGAACTAACAGGTCTGGGGTAAAATCGCTTCCATTGCTGCCTTCTCCGCCAACAATTACTTTAATCTTTTCACCGTCGTGGCTAGCGTCAAATTGCTGCCTCACACTATCCGGGATTATGATTTCTTCTTCACCGCTTTCGGCGGCCTCTTTTAATTCGGCCCAAGTCATATTGGAAAGGCGTTCCATCCCATCCGCCACATATGCCTCCCCTGTTTGCGTACGTATGACAACAAATCCCAAAACCTCTGCCAGCTCTTCAAGCAATACCCCTGTCGGCCCATTACAGGAAACTCCTAAAATCCTTTTAGGCTGGTTTTTCTCAAAGTCATATTCACTCAACGCATAACTTATGACATCCAGCGCAAAGCAAATCTGTACCATATCATCCCTGAGGGAAAATTCGCCTTTTAAGTCAATGGGCCTGTAATTACGGCGGTCTCCGTCGGTGTCGTTATGCAAGGAACCTATCACCGTATAACCCTGCCGCACAGCTATATCCCTAATGCTTTCCAGCGCCTCGGTTGTTTCTGCCACAGCAGCAGTGGAAGGACAAAGCTCGTGATCCATGTCATAGCGCGGCCGTGGATTAAGCCTGTAAGTTTTGATCCCCAACGCATCCAGGTAGCCCATATCCTCTCTTGCCCCACCGTTAGGATCAGAAATAACTGCCAGTTTAAGCCGGGATATCATATCTCTAATTTCTGCTATGGGTGCTTGAGCCTGTTGGTTTGTTGAAACGCCAGCGATGATCCTATCGCGATAATTCCAATCTGCTTGCTGGGATTGCTGTTTTACCTGTGGTATTCTTTCATAAACCGCTCTAACATCTTTGGGGTCAATGCTACTAACCTTTGCAATAACGTCCCTTGTATGTGAAGCATTCTCCAAAACACCTTTTACCCGTCCTTTTCTTACTGACGGGTGACTGCCGCACAAAACGAATATATAAGGATAAGCAACGGGTTCGGGCATCACACGGCCATCCCCCAACAACAACTTTATCCCATTATAGCCCTCATCATTGTGTGATGCAGAAATATAAATACATCCGTCAATATCGGGATTGTCTTTAACATAAACCGCTGCCTCATCTACGCTGGCAACAAAGGCATATTCAACATCTACGCCTTCAGCTATAAGTGTGCGAATATCCACATCTGCCAAGGCGGGACCTGTACTTCTGGTATCTAATAAAACTGTTATCTTTTTTCTTTTTCTCTTCGTTTTAGAAGCTTGCGTTTTTTCCAATAAAGAAACAAAATCGCTCTTATTTTGTTTATGCTGTTCAACAGTCTGATCTGCTAATCGCGGTATTCTTTCAGCAAACCCGCTAGGATCCTGTAACATCTGCGCAAAAAGTTCGGCCTGTGTAGCGGCATGAACCTTTGCCGCCATAGTAGGTTCTGTTCCGATGCCAAGACGCCATGGAAATCTTAACGGCAAAGGTCTGTCTCCAAAAAACGGATCGAAAATCTGCCTAATGCCGGAAACGCTGAATACACCTGCAGTCGTCCTCTGCCATATGTCATCTTGAAGCTTATCGTAATCAATCATATCTATGTCACCGAAGGGGGCCCTGTCCGGATTGCCGATTTCCAATCTTGATCTTTCATTAATCATCGTATTCTGAACATCTTCCCATGTCCTTAAGGCCTCACCGGAAAGCGACAACTCTCCCGCCCGGGCAACAATCCTGGCCCATAGCGCTGGGTTGTCATTCCCATTTGTCGCCCTAAGATAAATCAAAATATAACGGCCGAGGGTATTCTCGGAGAGGTTATTAAAAAGATAATCTATCTCCTCATCACTTAACTCCGCTTTTCCTTCATGAATTATTTCCTGGTAGAGTCTATTGTGATGCACTATGCGCCTTACACGTTTTTCTTTGCCTTCATCGCGGATGGTGAAATATCTGTTTTCCTTAACCAAAAATTTATCCTTTTTGAGCGCTTCACTCAAAAGATACCTTGTATGGCCAATGCTTAAAAAATGCTCTTGGCCTTCCGGCCTAACAAATCCTTCGGCCTCGAGGGCTTGATCAATAATAGTCAATGCCCCGGGGACTACAAGTTCTCCTCTGGCATTTCTAATATCTGTTATGATAACCGGGCCTGCTAATCTCGCGAAAACCCTATCTACTACCTCAGCGGCTCTTAATTCTACCTCTTGCCTGCCTTTTATCCTCTGGCCCTTTTTTATCCTGACGGGTTCTCCATCTTTTGAAGCCTTTATAACGACAACTCCCCCATTAAAAAATTCAACGCCGTCTTCTATTGTAACCGGGCCGTTCCCTTCTATTATAACTGTGGTATCGTCCCCGATTTTTACATTCCTGCCTATGTTTATTTCAAATCCATTCCCAAGATAACTGCCGCCAAGATACAGTCCCGCATTCCTGCCAAACCTAAGGGTAGGATCTATTTTTGCCCTGGCAAGCGGGCTGATTTCTACAACAGTGCCTTCTCCTATATTTTCGCCTGGGATCCCAAATTCCTGCTGCAGCCTTGCCATATGCTTAGATGCGTAATGGTCTCTGCTTTCAACAAATTTTCTCGCGTCCTTCGTAGGTAACGCATCCCCTTCATCCACCAATGCCACAGAAGTTGAGCCTAAAATTTCCGGCAGCCTTTGGATAGGCAGTTCGAGATTATCGGTTTGAACTTTTGTGCCGTCTTTTTTATTTCTGCTCTTTTTCGACTGGACGAAGGGCTTCAGTTTCCTTGTCTCTATAACGGCCTTGAGGTTTTCCATGCTTAAATTATAAGCGCCGGTGTTGGCTGGAATAACAAGCTCCGGGTTGGTAGCCTGCGCTTGACTTGAGGCCAATAAGCCATTAATCTCCTCCTGAAGATGTTGAATTGCCCCTGCCTTCAGTTCTTCAGATTCTGCATTTATTGCTTCAAGCCCTCCCATTGTTTCCACCATTTCGCTAAGCCTGTCTTGCAAAACGCCTTTACCTACGCCCCATCTTGTACGATACACAAGGTCCTGAAGTCCATTATTCCTTTCAAAATACTCCACTATGGCTGCTGAGTCGGGATCCGTTGAAAAGAACGTACCGAGGGTAAATTCATCTTCAACATAAATCCCGGTAATATTGCCAGCATCATCTTTTTTGGTTTTTACGGATACTGTCCGGGGATAATCATAACCAATGGCGGATAGTTCGCTGCCTGTAGCTTCTCTTGTCCCAACCAAACCTGATATTATTTCTGGCTCTAACGCCATATCCGTCTGTAAAAAGTTTGCATCTTCGACTTCGGGGTAATTCGCATCCAGCCATTCTAACGGTGTTTCCTCTGCTACCAGCGCCTCTTGGCCATTTTGCACAAGGAGCATGCCTTTATTACCTAATGCCATAACAGTACCACCGCCGCCATCAGGCGCTTCTATGAACGTCCCATCAGGTTCCGACTCTATCGGACCCCAGCTCATGACAGCGCCGTCAGCATCATAGGTTTTATACACAGGGACAGCACTTTGGTCTTTTATAATAACCGTCTTCAGGCCAAAATAATTGTTTTTTCTAAGCGCTTCCAATATGGGCCTTCGTGTATCCGGGCCGACTATAACAACCACTGGGGAATCATCAGTATCTTGGGCGATTCTCCTCAATGATTCAAGAATAACCGTTATGGGGCTTTTGTGCATTATCTTCGAATAAGGCACTGTCGGCTTTGAAATGCTTTTGAGCTCTGCTTTTTTTAAATCACCCGCGCCGATTTGCTGCCGCTGGCCTTCTGACATAGTATATAATTCCTGAAGTCGCGTACCGGCGCCTCCTGCCATAAGGACATTTATTACTTTCGGCATTCTTCTCATACCAATTGAAGAAGCATCCGAGGCACGTCTTATATTTTCGGTAGGGAATAAATTATGCGTAACTACTTCATAACCTTCCGGCCCGATAGAAACAGCCATGGGGATGTCGGAATAGTCTTGGAAGTTTATATTCGGAGGGGAGCGTGCGGAGTCATTTGCAATTATGTACTCTTTGACCGCCTTCATGTCCTTTAAAATAAACATCAATCTTTCAGCAACTAAACCAAATAATTTTTTACTGGCTATGGTGGGGCTTTCGGCAATTTGAGCTTTTACATTATCCAGCTGCCTGGAATAGTCCCCTGCAAAAGAATTAAGCTGAGCGAGATCTTCTTTGGCCTTGGCAATTTTTGCATCTAACGTGCTTCGCTCAAGTAAAGGTAACTGCCTCAGGCAGGATTCGGGGGCAGGCCAGGTTATGGTGGGGGTTATAAATAGGATTGATATAACTAACGCAATAATTTTGGAGGCAAGAACATTCGGCCTCATCATTTTATATACCGGAACTAACGGCTCTTCTTGTCTTTAATCCGTCCTGCGCAGCTTGAGTTGCCAGCGCACCAGCAACTACCGCTCCGGCTTCTCTGTCGAGTGCGGCGGCTCCTTTTTGTTTTCCTTCTCTTTCAATGACTGCAGGTTTCTCGAGCCGTGGGTTTGCCGGTACATAATAAAATCTTATCTCGTCGTTAGTGGTCTTCTGGGTCTTTTTGCTATTTTCGTAGGTGTCTTTCTCGCTTACCTCTATTATTCTTTCAAATTCTACGGCGCCGGAAATTACTTCGCTGCCTGTAAGTTTTGCATGTCTCTTGCTTCTTGAAACCGAGCGTATGCCAACGCCGATAGGAACCATTACGCGTTCTGTCGTTCCCCCAATCTCTACATCTTTAACAACATATAAATAATGCGCAACTAAATATTTTCTATGCTTCGCCCGTTCTACCGGGTCGGGGTATTCTTTTGTTATGCGCGCCTCATTCTCAGGGTCAACACCCAATCCCTTCTGCTGCTCATCAACAATGGTCCTGCCCTCTTCATACGCCACCATAGCAAGGCCTGAGCTGTTTAAAGGAACGGCGCCGGGGTTGGTGACAATCTCATCATAGGTAACCTCTTTTTTGCCGTCTAATTTTCCGCGCCTTTGCACTAATCGTTCTGCTAAATGCCATTTATTAGTCCTTTTATCTCTTACAATGCGCCCGGTCGGCCGAATGGCACCTTTTACGTACTTTCCATTCTCGGCCCTTCTCGCTTGAGGTGATAGCATGATACGCATTTTTTTGCCTCCTACCTTTGCATCGCCAACAGCCGGCGGTTCGAGCTCCAGCGCCTTTTTAATAGTGGGGTGCCCTAAGGTAGTTGCCGTATCGGAGACTGTTTTTTTCTCTATAGCCTCTGTTAATTCTGCAACTCTGCGTTTCCAGAAATTCTCCAAAGCCGTAAGGTACTCTGCCATGGTCTTGCCTCCGGTTACAGGAAGGCGTTCGCTCCGTCCGGCTGCCCGCTGGACAGCCTTTTTGGCAAGCGGACTAATACGTTTTAGTATTGCTTTGGCAAATTCAAGTTCCCTTGTGGCCTGATTTGTCTGTGCCTTTTCATATTCGCCAGAGGCACTCTTAGTTTCTTCTGCAGTCTTGCTCCCGGCTACCTTCGCCCTACTATTGATGACCTGGCCGGCGGCCTTTTGAACACCTATATATTGTTCAATTGTTACAGGGGAAAAAATACTGGAGTCCTTCCTTCTTGAGCGGCTCTTTCTTGCTTTCACTTTCGTCATATCAGCTATCTCGGCAGCAATCCGCTTTTTCTCCAACTCTAATAACCTTGCTTCATTGGCCTCCAGGGCAGTCAGCAGTTGCTTTACATAACCCGGGCTCGGTTGGCTCTCGAGCCCATCCTGAAAGACAGTAAGGCTTTCAATGTCAAAATATGAGGATATATCACGTTTATGCGAACCCACAAACCATTGAGTTACCGCACTACTATATCTCTTTGCTGACCCTCTCAGATAATCTTGCACCTGGCGTTGCCTCTCCCGAAAATAGCGTAAGCCTCCTTCTATTTTATCTGCCCGGGTTTGAGTAAATTCTACTTCATATCCTGCCTGTATCCGTCTTCTTTGCAGTGTGGTCATACCAGTCAGGCGCGTTTGAAGCGGCATTGCGTCAAGCCCTGACTTAAGCGCTCTACCGTCCATACCAATAACGCGTAGCGGGTCAACCATGTTTGGCATGTTCCTCGAAAGCATGGTATGGTCATGCAATATATCCTCTGATCTACGCTGTGCATCAAGAAGGCTGACCCAGGCATCCTGGACTCTTCTCAATGCCTCTTTGCGCTCATCTTCTGCTGCCATTATTTGCCTCTCTAGTGTGTTAGCATCACTCCTCGCGCTACGATTGCTCATCATGACCTGGAAGATCGCAAGGCGCTCTCCGTATTCCTGGTCCATGAGGAGTCCCTCATTCCGCTCGGATATGGACGGAGAAAGGGCTGATCCGAGGGCTACGCGAATCCTCATTGTCTGTCCACCCACCTCGTGTCGCTCTAACTCAATGGTGGCAAGCTGTAGCTCGCGCTCTCTCTTTTCTTTCCATTCCGGCAGTTCCCCTCGTATATATCTTCCGCGGTATTTACTCAGGTAATCTACGCGATGCCTGGCTAAACTAACCCTGGCATCTTGTTCGGCAATAACAGCTTTATTAAGCGCTTGTTGGGCATCAAAGGTATTTTCTTTTGTTGGGGATGTATCTTCCGCAGATATCTTCCGAAATCGCTGAAGTATGTTTATGGAATGTTGTTGTGTCCGTAGTAATTTGATGTTGGCTTTATAAACCCCGACCTCTTTTTCTAGGTTTTGCACCGTTCTTGTGCGCCTACTCCGCCTAAACGCAATTTCCCGTTCGGCCGTCTTCTTCTGGGATTCTAAATGTGCGATCTCGGCATTCAGGAGTTTCTTCTTCTGTTCTAACTGCTGGTCGATCAAAGGTGCGCAATGCTCACTAAGAACCTTTTTTTGTTGTCCTTTTGACAACGCGGGGCGCCCTGGTATTAATAAGCATGGCTCATGCGCTGCTGAGAGATTTCGTCCTGCCCCAGGCAGAAATAAAATTCCCTGATCCAATAATTTGTCATTTAGTTCTCTTTCCTGTTGCGCCATAGCATGGTTGTATGCCGCTATTTGCTCAGCATATTTTAAAGAAGCCTGCGGTTCTACCACCTTGCCATATAGTGGATGTTTTGGCCCAAACTTAGATTTGAAGGGGTGAGCTTTAATAAAAGAATGGTCTTTAGACGTAAGCTCCTGGACGCTCTTAAGATAATCGCGCGTTGTCTTAGCAAGGGCTTGCCATACACTGCTCTGTTTTGCTTTATCATTGACGGCGCCAGCTTTGTAATACTGCGATAAAAGCTGATTCATCTTTTCTTTAAAAGCGGTATCCATCCGGCGTCTCAGAGAAGCGGATTTAGCGCGGCCTTCGATCATGATCCTCATATAAGAGTTAATGAGGCCTTGGCTTCCAAGAATCTCAAGCTCATCCTTCGCTTGGACTTTATTGTCTGCGCCTAAGGCGTCTAAAGTAGTACCTGGTGCAACGACACCTGCGGAAGTCAGTATCCCCATCGTTCTCAAAAAACCTCGACGACTCCTTCCTGCGGCGCTTAAGGCATCTAAATCATCTGCTTCACTCTGCCCGCCTTCAATTATGGCAAGCGGCCTTAGGGAAGATTGCGGCGCAGACCAGGCGATATTAGAATACACCAGGAGTATTGAAAGTAGGATCGACCAAATTTTAAACATCTTGTTTCTGGTGTTCATATGTCACCTTTTTTAACTTGATCCTTCCCTTGAATGCCAGGGACAGGTTCAAACTTGGGTTTGGGGACACTTGCGTATTCAAATCCCCAAACGGTACCAATATTACTATTATATCACTTTTAAGAGCTCCACGATAAACACTTCAACGATCCTTGGATCAAACTGTTTGGCAGAATATTTACGCAATATTCTTATCGCCTCCTGAATTATCATAGCCTTTCTGTAAGGCCTCACTGAAACCATCGCCTCATAGGAATCGCAAACCGCTATGATCCGTGCACTGATGGGGATCCTGGATCCCTTCTTTCGTGCATTAGTCGGATATCCGTTTCCGTTAAACCAGACGTGGTGATAATAGATTGCCTCGACAACCTCTTTGCTAAATCCTGCCTCTTTCACCAAACGGGCAGAAATTATCGGATGCATCTTTATCTTAAGCCATTCAACGCTCGACAATCTTTGCTCTTTCCCCCAGATCCGCATATCTATTCCTATCTTTCCAACATCATGGATTAGGCTGGCGGCTATAATCATATCTTTTTTCTTGCCTCTGATCTTCAACACCTTACATAATGCCATGGCGTAATTTGCCACATTCTCGGAGTGGCAGGGCGTACAATTATTCGTCCTGTCAAGTTTCCTCGCTAATGTCCTGAGGTCCTGTGGGGTGTATATTAGCTTGCCCATTTTTTAAACACTCTCCTAAAAGGTTTCTTAAAATACTTCAGGAAATCCTCTCTGATCCTCGCAAAATGGATAGGGCTGGTTTTGAATTCTTCCTTATCCATAAATCGGTCTGTATCCCCGAATGCCGTCCTTGTCTGCGTGGATTTTTTACGCACCGGATATTTCCCTGCAGGCGTATCCTTGGTTCTTGAGAACATATATTCCAAATTAAGTGAAGTGATCAAAGGGATCAATCTTCGGTCTCTTGCGATTTTAATCAAGGTGTTCCTATCTAACCGTACAGATTCTAACCTGGTTAGATCTGTCAGGATAGGATAGTCCGCAAATAGGCTTTGTAAGTCTAGCTCCGTCATAAACGGCTCAAGCAAGCCGTCTATATCTTCTATCTTGTCCACGTCGAGTATCACGCCGTATGGCACTCCAAGGTCGCTTAATTTCTTTTCCATCATATCCCGCTCAACAGATACAACTAATATATCTCTCCTGCCCATACCCCCTAACTTCTCCTGTACGGCTTGAATCATTCCTGCAGTTGCCTTTTCCTGAGGGATACCTATTACAAGAGAGGTCTTGCGGGTTTTTGGTATAACCTGTGTAATCTTAAATGACGAGGATAGTTCCATCCTTCCGGCAAGTTCTACAATAGGAAGTTCTCTTATGACGTCGGTTGCACTTATCGGTGGTTTTAATTCTCCAACTAATGGCTTTGCTTGTGGTGTTTGCTGCTGGATTTCAGCCTTTGCACCAGCCCAAAATTCTCCATCACTTGCTATCTGCTCTCTAGTTCTGCCAGAAGACCTATAGAAACTTGGATATAGCCCTTCAAGTCCTCCTCTTTCTAACAGGTCATAAATACTAATAAGCAGAATATGGGGATCGGCAGACACGCCTGATTCGAATCTCGTGACGTGTCTTGCTATTGCTTCATCTGCGGACACTCCAGATTGCCTAATACTGTTCTCAGCCCTCCCTCTTAACAACCCGATATTTTGTTTCAATATTGTATCAGCATTTATGAATTCTTCATTAAATATGGCTATTATCTCCCTGCGAACTTCGGGGTTCTCCCATCCATCAATATAATTTCTTAAATACGTAAGCTCTCCCACATCTATAAATTGATCTTGAAGTACATCTGGTACATCTGGTGGAATCTCTGCTATAACCTGTTGTGGATAATCTTCAAAATCATCAACATCGCAAAGACTATGGGCATGATCTATAATAGTTACGTCTCCTGTATCTCTATTTACGAGCATGTCGGGTGGATGAACTCTGGTAAATACAACTTCTCTTCCCCGCGCAAGTCTAGCCATATTTCTTATAAAATTCCTAGCTACTTCATTTTGGTTGGCATAACTTATTTTTTGATCTTCTGGTAGCTCGTTAGCACTAAGTCGCTCACCCGCAATCCTTGGTGCCATAGCACCCCTAACACCTCCTAAAGTAAATATGTTATAAGTATTATATATCCCGCATGCCATAAGTAATTCGCTAGTAGCTCGACGTTGTTCAGGCCAGCTGCCATAAAATACAGTCTCTATACTCCTCCCATCTCTTGTATTAAATGTTACAAAGTACGTAGAGCGGTCATTGCCTCCTGCAAATATCACTTCTCCTATAGGATTATTTGGATCCAAATTAGCTGCTTCCTCTCCAAGATAGGTCAGTACAAGTCTTGTTAATTCATTTGAATCCAGCCTATATACATCTTTATATGTATGAGGATATTTCGTAAAATCAGGTTCTTGCGTAAAGGATTCGAATATATGTCGGTTTTGTTCTAGTGCATCTCTTAAAGCCCTACCTCTCGTCTCTTCTTCTGTCATTTTCTCTGCTGTTCTGGAAAAATCTGCAATCCAGCCTTCAACTACCTTACCAATACAAACCACTAGCCCAAATTGACCTTTCTCAGCGAGTACCCTCGCTTCCATTAAAGCGCTAACCACAAAATTCGCAACAAAACCAGGCGAGGTCTTATCGATAAACACATTGAATTCAGGATGTGCGCTAATACTTCTGGACAACGTAGGTATTACACTCGCCACGTCGCCTGCGGTAGGCAAATCATCACGTCTTGCCATAGCAATATAATTTCTAATTTCATCAGAAATTCTATCCGAAGACAAAAATGCCACCATTTCCGCTTCCCTTTCATCAAATGTCTTGACTTCTATACATGAATTAATAATACCTTGTGAGGAAAATTCTGCATCACGTCTTCCGATAACACGTAATCTGCCTAAATAAGCTTCGTATGCACCAGGATCAATTGCCCCTGCTTGGAAAGTGGCATTTATATCCCTAATCAGTGCTGTTGCCGTCGCTATCATATGGAAATTTACATGATGGCTGCGCTTACTTGACCCAAAGAACTCGACATTACTATCGAGCTTGTCTATCCTAGCATCTATTGTCTCACCCATACCAGCAGCCGACATAGCGGCAGCTGCAACCACTGTTTCACCTTTTCTGTCAGCTGCAGCTTGACCCTTTGGCTTTTTTTCGGTTTCAATAACTGCGGGTTTCCCAAGACGCTCGATCGACGGAACCAAGTAAAATCTTACCTCTTCTGTGGTGGTCTCTTGCGTCTTTGTGCTGGCCTCATAGGTGTCTTCTTCTGTTACGTCTATTACATTTTCAAATTCTACACGGCCGGCTATTACATCTGCTGCTGTAAGCTTTGTATTCCTTTCAGTTCTTGAAAGCGAGCGTATACCGACACCGACAGGAACCAGCATGCGTTGTGTCCTTCCTGAAACCTTTACATCTTTACCAACATAAAGGTGATGCGCAACTAAATATTTTCTATGCTTTGCCCGTTCTTCTGGATCAGGATATTGGTCTGCTATGCGTGCTTCATTCTCTGGGTCAACGCCTAACTCCCTCGGTTGCTCGTTAACAACGGTTCTGCCTTCTTCGTATGCTACCGTGACAATATCGGCTCCGTTGTAAGCAACAGCGCCCTCACTTCCAACAACCTCATCATAGTTAACTTCTTCCTCACCGTCTAATTTCCCTTTTCTCTGCACCAAACGTTCTCTTAAATGCCAAGTCTTGGTCTGTGGATCCTGTACGACATCTCCGCTCGGCCGGACAGCGCCTTTTACGTACCTTCCATTAGCAGCCCTTCTTAATTGAGATGGCAACATAATAGGCATAGTCTTGTCTTTTCCATCTTTTACCTTTACCTTTGCGTCACCAACAGCCGGCTTTCCGAGTTCCAGCGCCCTTTCAATGGCGGGCTGGCCTTTACCGGAAGATACAGAGGAAGGTAGACCTTTTTCTACTCCCTGTTCTGCTTGTTTTGTTCTACGCGCCCAGAAACCTTGCAAGGCCTTGCAATACTCTGCGCGTGTGCGGGTGCCGGTTACAAGATATCTGCCAGCAATAGGTGTCTCTGCGCCACGTGCAAGCGTACTCAAGTGGTCTGACATTGCTTTTGCAAATTGAAGCTCCAGCGCAGCCTGATTTGCCTGCGCTTGCTTGTATTTATCATTTGCTGCCTCAGCTTCTTGGTCCGTCGTGGCCCTTATTGCTTCCAGGCGATAATCAATGAGCCGGCGCGCGCCATTCATCAGCACTATATATTGCTTAAGTAATGGCACTAGTGCGGCAGGTTTATACATAAGATCCTTCTCTGTTTGGTTCATTTCAGTAGTAATCCGTTCGCTCTCTAATTCCAAGAGTTCTTCTTCGTGATCTGCTAAAGCGTCAAGGCGGGCAGGTACCTCACCTGGACTCATATATTCGATACGGCCTGATTGAAGCGGTATTAAATTCTCAACGTCAAAATAAGGAGTCTCTATAATCCTATGTGAATTAACAACCCATCTGGCTATCATGCCGTTATATGTCCCTCTTGTTTGCGGAATAGCCGCTTGTGCCCTGGCTGCTTGTTTCTTAAAGTATTCAATACCTTCCGCTGCTTCTCGAGCCTGGCGTTTAGTCCGGCTAACATGCATCCATGCCTGAAGCTCAGCTCGATTCATCCGTGCCTGCTGCATTAGATGCCCTATTCTGGCGCGGTCAGCCTGATGTGCTAATTTGTAGTTTGAACCCCCCATTAAACTTCGATAGCCAGTAGCCTGACTCTTGCCATAAGCCTGCATAACTTGTGCCTGGCCAATTTCAAGTTGGGCAAGCCCATATTGCAATCTGGATATATCGCGTTGAAACTCAATATAGTCAAGGCCTCCCCACGCTTTATTTACCGCCGCCAAAGACCTTTGGTATTCCCCTCTGGCTTCGTCTACCCTTGCTGCTTGTTGTCCGGCAGCCTGGACCGCCCTGTAGATATTGCTGCGGGCATGGAAGATTAAAAGACGAGCGCCATATTCATGATCTATATCCAGCTCTTCATTTCGTTCGGGCAAAGATGGGGCAAGGGTCCCTCCAAGTTCTGAGATTTCCACCATTATTTTCTCAATTAGTTCACTGTGCCTGCGCGCAAACCTGATACGCTGGAACTCATCTAATCTCCCTTCTTTATCCTTAGCCGGTTCAACACGCGCCGGGCCGTGATATGTGCGCAGTTCCTCTTCTTCTTTTTTTATGATGATAATATTTAAGCGCTGTTCGGCAATAACTGCCTTATTAATATCTTGTTGGGCATCGAGGCGTTCTTTGTCTGTAGTCGCATTATTAAGCTTTCTTAGCCCTTTCAAGGCATCCCTTTGCGCCTCTAATAATGCAATGCGTGTTTCATAATCAGCGATCCTTTGCCGTATTGGAGTTATCATTGAATGTGTCTGATTAGCGAATCTGCCGATCACCTCCTCCTCTGATTTTTTCTTGCTTTCAAAATGTGCGATTTCAGAATCTAAAACCGATATCTTATAATCTAATAATGCATTCCGCGCGGGGACAAAAGTCTCGCGTATCAGTTTTTCCCTTTCCTGCTTAGTAAGTGTTGGCCGCCCTGGCTGCGATATAAACGCCTCCTGTGCAGAGTGGATGTTACGGCCTCCTTCGGGGAGAAATAAAAGTCCCTGGCTGAGTAATTTCTCGTTCAGTTCTCTTTCGTGCTTAGCGCGGTCATAAGCATGCCTTGTTTCTCTTTCAAAACCTATCAATAATGATGAAGTATCGCCAAAGCGTCCGCTAGTTCTTATGAAAAGATCTCTGACCCTTGGCAGATGTGCCTTCATAAAAGCGCTATTCTTAGATTCAAATTCTTCTACTCTTTTAAGATAGCTACGGGTAGTGCCTGCAATATCCTGCCATAATACGTGTGCTGTTTTCTCATCACCCGAATTACGTGCTTCATAATATTGCGGTAAAAGCAAATTCATCCTTCGCTGGAACCAGCCATCCAGTTCCCGTTTATAGGAAATAGCGCGAGACTGTCGAGCTAATAACATTCCCATGGGATCATTGACAAGACCTAGCTGTCCAAGTCGCTCAAGCTCATCTTTAGCGCTTGGTGGCGCTTCTGCGCCTAAAGCTCTAACGGTCACGCTAGGTGCTATAGCAACCCCAGCGGCTGCGGCAACAGCTTCCCTTATAAAGTCACGCCGACTTATTCTGAAATCAGCCGGCATAGCCGGTGGCTGTACGCCAATTTTACCCTGCGCATACTTTAAGAACTCTGCCTCATATTCCAGTATTGCCCTTGCGTCGCCTCTTAGTTGTGCAGGTACTGTCCTGTCTTCTCTTGAAAAAGACTCAAGTATCCTTAGGGCTTGTGGAGTTCCTTCCTGTGCGAGTTGGTCTAAGTACCATTTATGGAATGCGCTTATATGTTCTCCTTCATTTATAAAGTTCCTTGAGCCCTGGGCAGCGTATCTGTGTCTTAGTTGGGGTGGTATATTTCTTTCTGGTTCTGCTGCTTCTATGTTTTCCTTATATTCATGATCTATTAGTTCATCAAGCATGTTCTCATTGGAAGTTAGTTCATCGAAGTATCCTTCGGTTACATATATATGTACTTCTCCATCTACTACCCCTGCGTGTGCGTTTACCATCTCTGTTATACTTGTTGCGCCGTCTTTCCTTGGTATGCCCATACCAGAGGTTTCATCTGTCTTCTTCAATACGTGGATCTTTACTGTGGTTTCTCCTACCTGTTGGGTGTGCTGTACGGTTGAAGGGGTGCGGGCTATTACTTCATTTATATGTTCCTGTTCAGCTGTTGATGCGCCG
>JABMQH010000076.1 GCA_013203355.1 Candidatus Omnitrophota bacterium
GCAAAGATATAGCCGAACAGAAGGCCTTATAACCAAAAATTCCCATTAATTACAATTCCAGACATATGAAAATAGGCCCTATATACGCTATATTCAAATGTCGCACTTGTTGTTATAATATATCTTATGTCAAGTTGGCTATATATAAATAAGGACCATAAGTCGCTAAGGTAAGCGAGTTACGTTATATTGGGATTTATCTGTGGACAACTAATCTTTTTTACGCAGCTGCGCTGGGGCTATTGTAAGACCTGCTGTCATATTATACCCCGTTTATGCTTACCAGAATTGCTAATCGGACCTGCTGTCATATTATACCCCGTTTATGCTTACCAGAATTGCTAATCGGAGCGCTCTTAAGCTTCTTCCCCAGACACATGCCTTAATAGCTGTTAATAGGTCAATTTTCGCAGGATTGCCCCCTGTTGGAGCCTGTATACCTGACTCCTGGATTGGACCCTAAAAGGTAATCAGGGACCCCTGAAATACCCTTATTTATGCTGGCTGGATAGCCAAAATATAGGCTTAAATAGGTATTCCAAACACTGGCATAATTCTTGAAAGATCTTGCGGTATGGTTTGCAGATTTTGCAAATAACTCACTTGTTAACTATTACTAATTGTTAATAGATGATAATTAGATAAACCCTGGGGTTTATATGTAATTTTGATACCTTATTTTAGGCTTGGATTTGGAAATAACTAGATGGCAGCCAGAGCGGCATTTTCTGCGGATTCATTAAGAGATTGGGTGGCTCCAAGCGGAAGGTCGAGCAACCTTAGGATATCCGCAAAAGAGGTGGTTGGTCCATGGTCTTCCCTACCAAGCATTTCCTCAATTTGGTGTGACCGTATGGATTCCATATCTGCTGAGGTACATCCAAGGTGATGCAAAATTGACCTTGTAAGGTTAACGATTTGGACCCCCTGGCTCTGGAATGCATCATGGTCTTTTGTGAGGTTGGGTAATATGGTGACATCTGCCGGTTTCCCTGTTTCGGTATCAAAAAATATGTCCAACCGGATAAACCCTTCCCCGGGGCTCCTCCCTGCCTCCAGCCATAAGCGGTCATGCGGAAGGCCTCCTGGAAGTTGCCCTTCTACCCCTCTGGGGGCTACGGCAATAGACCCTAAGCCACCCCGATCATCATAATCAAAAACAACCAATATCTCCTTGTAGTGCCTTGCGGTTACCCTAGCTTGATCCAAGCTGCCCCTAATACACTGCGCTATTGCCCTTGGGGCATTTTGAGCTTTAACACCATGAAGTACCTGTATGACTTGAAGTAGCTCGCTAATCTTACCCCTATCGTAAATCGCATCCCGCAATAACGGTATGATATCAGCCTTCAAATACTCGAATAACCGCGGACTATCCTGGTATGGGAACCAATCTCGTACATTATTAAGACCTGTGGGGGTTAAGCGAACTGATGGTGTATATGCTATTAAATCCGCACGATCAATATGGACATATCTGCCTGTCCTTCTGCTTACCCCTATATTTGTAAGGTACTTACGAGTGCTATGCTTGGGGTATGTTGTAAAAAGCTTATCAACCAAGCCATCCCTTGCCAAAGCACAATGTACCCCTAGGAAACCGCCAAGCCTTGCCTCTGCCCTATCGATTTCCCCTTGTTCAATATCGTCATCAATTAAGTCAGTTAATATGTCAACTTTTTCCTGAACTACAGCATTTGCCAACTATAGGAAACCCCTGCCATTGTTTGCAATACTGTGGTGCCATTTACGATAAAATATTCGGCCATTCTATCTGGTTGTGCATCCTCATAATTAGCATAACTAAAAAATGACCCATGTATATCTCCTCCAAGATCTCTGATCTTGATGACATAATCTAATTCCGGACTAGATAAAACAATAGAGTGGTATTCTCTGGCGATGACCTGGAGATTTAAAGAAGATAGCATCTTACGCTGGGTAGCCGCAGGCGCCTTTTTTAATTCATCAAAAGAATTGCCGGGCTGCACCTTAGCGACACCACCCTTATCGGTTACATCTCTCATGTTAAACCAAAGCCTCTGCTGTCCATTTTCTCTAAAATTCAATGCTCTTTTTAATAATGCTCGCAAGCTTTGGACGTGGGGTAATTCTTCATCAAAAGCTCCCGAAAAAAAAGTAAGTTCATCTGGCTCTCTTTCAAAAAGATTGCCTTCCGCGCACATCGCCATAATAAGTAAGCCTGCTCTTACCCTATACCCCCTCCCCTGGTAATTGGGGAGGTCGGGTTTATCATCACTCCCATGAATGGCATATCGTAAAAATACCTCCGTTTTGCTTGAACCGCGATAAACTAAAGGCGAAAGTTTAACAAAACCATGACCCATTACGGTTGCACCTGCTGAAATGGAGAAAATGTACAGGCCTTTATGCCTTGGTTCTTTGGCCTCAAAGCAATTTATCCTCAACCCTCCTCCTGAGAACGTAAAGCTGGTTTCTTTTACCGAATCCCTATTAAGCCGTACACCAAAAATCATTGGGTACGTCTTCCCTCCATCATAGCCATAGCCATGATAGAGTAACAAATTATCGGCTAAATCAGATACCAAAGGATAAGTTGTTTCTGGACCATTTACCCTTTGTTGAGGATGTAGTCCTTGTATAAAAGCAGCATCTGGCCCTTCGGCAGGGACTTTCGAAAACGCGTCCCTCTCCTCCCGCGCCAATTGTCTTAATGCCTCACTATCAGCAAAAAGAACCTGGTGATTTAGGGTTAAAGCAATAACTATGATTAAATTAAATATCTTTTTCATTATATTTGGCCCAGTAGCATAGCACGTAAAATCCTTGAGTCTTCCTCGTGTGGCAATAATTCTCTTATGCGATATTCAAGGCCACGTTCGGTGTCTTTAAAATTGCCATGTTGGCGCAATAAATTCCTTAACATCCAGAGATCAGGCAATACCGAATCGGCTATTTCTCTAAATCCTTCCGCTAAAATGAAACTGGCAATAGGTCTCCGTTGAAACAGATGGCCCTCCAGGCAAATCGCCATAAGTGCTGGGAGGGTTTCTTTTCCGTAATGCTGACCGCCAATTTTAAAATCAACGGTAGCCGGCATAAATTCGTCTTTATGTATAGCATATCTAAACCAAATTGTCTGACTATAGGGAGCGTATTGGACAGTCCCGTGACCAATTACAACTGACCGGGTTGCAATATAGAATACACACATATTTGGGAATTCCGGGAGAGTTACTTTAAAGAAAGTAAACCTTAATCTGCCAATATCAAAACTGATATCGCTGCTCATCAGCAAGTCATGCAATAAATCAATTTTCCCAATACGGCCGCTATTCCAGCCGCTTGCCGAAAATAGGCTATTTACTAACTTTAGTATATCTCGAACCGTCCCCTCTCCCTCATCAATCGAAATCACGCGAGGCCTAACTCCAGATAGGAACTCAGTAGTTATCCCTCCAGGCGGAATGATTATCCGCCCCTTATCTCTTTCACTTCGTGCCAATTGCCTTAATGCGCCACTATCGGCAAAAAGGGCCTGTTGAGCTAAAAGAAAAAAGATAACCATAATTGAGATAAATTTATATAGCTTTCTCATATCGAACCTAAGAGTTCTCCAATTAAATCCCTAGCAGGTAATGTTTCTGGCCTGCCCATCGCCTCCGAAATAGTCGTAGGCATCTCATCATAATTCTGTCCTGTACTTGCCTTATTACGGTGATACTCGGCTTTCAACTCATTTACCGTCCCTGGTAGACCAGTTTTCTCTAACAAGGAAGGATCCTTCCCGCGGGCGTATATGTGGATCAACCGCTGTGTCAGATAAAAACGCATTGCAGAACTTTCAAGCAACCTCGCCACCGCTGATGGACCATCGAATTTAAATCTACGCAGTTTCTCAATAATATCTGGCTCTACGTCTTGCGCAAATTCAAATAATAGGTGATGTGCTTTTGCCTGCGCCCAAACAAGAGGATCACTCATCGATCTTACCGAGATCTTATCTATACCTTCCTCATATACATTACCCAATGACCACCTTCGTTCAAAGAGGCAAGATCCAAGAAAAACATTCCCGTCTGCAGTTACATTAACACTATCAAAAATAAAACCCTGCCTACGTTCATCCAATAATGTCTCTAATAAATCCCTGGGGTCTGCACTATGAACATATTCAAAATCTTCCAGGAGTTCTGCCCATCCTGTCTTCCTAACAAAGTTCTTACCTATTGCGAACAATACCGCATAGTCGCTCAATCTTTGTCTTACAAAATAATAATCGTCCGATGTATCCTCGGCAACTTGGCCATCAAGTCTTTTTACCTTCACCTTCGTAGTCGGTAACTTTTCCTCAGTAACCGGGTGCACTGCTTGCCAAGGAATCATTTCGCAACCAAGTTCCTCTAACTCATGTTCTAACTCAGCTATTAGTCTCTCAGTATTAGGGGTACGTTGGGTATTAACACCAACTATTATTTCTCGAAGGTTGCCTTCCGATGCAACTTTAAGTACATTAGCTATGTTTTTAATAGGGATTTGAGCTCTCAATAGGCCGGTCTCATTATCTACCTGAACTTCTTGATGGAAATCATCAAGACTTATTTGAATCTCTAAAAAAGGTCCCGGATATTTTAAAAGATGTGGGTTTTCAGAAAGTGCCTGCATTAATTCATCAAACATATTATGCACATCCTGTTCGCTGTTGGCCCAGAAGACGTTGGTGGCTACTAATACAGGAAGTTTTGAATTTCGTAAAGTATAAAGTAGATCTTCTTTTGATTCAGGATCTCCAAAAATCTCGCCAGAGTTACCTTCAGAGATACCCCTCAATTTGTTTGCGACAGCATATTCTGTCAGATCATCAAATACTTCACGGATATGACCACGCTTCTTCATCCCTTGATGAATAAATAGACAGTGACGGCAGCTGATACCGCACCCATAGGTAGAAACATATATTAGTGTACCCCCTTCACAAGCAAGGGGTTCCGGACGCAATGTAACATCCTCTCCAAATATACCAATAAGCCTTCGCCGTTTTCTCTCTAATGCACCATCCATCTCCCTTAAAGCAATTTCGTACCGCTTAACTAAATTATGACGCCGCTGTTCTTTCGCCTCTCTTGTTAAATTATGAACTTCCAGGGCATGTGTAATCCTGCCGGAAACCTCTTGAACCGGACGGCTAACTGGTACTCCTTGGGCTTGCAAAAACGCGAGTATGGCCTCAAGCCTTTGATTAAGATCAGGCATTTGCGACCATGCAATAAAATTATCACTGTCAACGTCTCTACCGTCTTCTAATCCAAAATTATATGTGCTAAAGAATTCCTCACGATACTGGGGGTGTATTTCATCAGCAACGAATGTGGATATAGCCGCTAAGGCGCAGGCGGCTATTTCCGGATATTGCCACCCAGCATGTTCCAGATCCTGCATCAAAAAAGATATCTTATTGGTCATAAAAAAGTTCTTTTGACCTATATATTTTCTTTTCAGGCGCTCCTGGTGCCTGAGGTGATCTCTTTCGCTCAGAGCTACTTGCCTTAAAGAATCAGAGCAAGACCATACAGCCCCCTGCTGCAGGAATGTTACAACAAGTATTACTGATATGAGTTTTATTAGTTTATGTCTCATAGTTTAAATTGAGAATTCTAATGGCCTAATTTTCTTTATCTCTTCCAGGGGAGTTCCTCTTGAGAAATCTCCAACTAGCCCTATTACAAGAGGAACTTCTTCTGTGCGCTCACCTGCAAGCAGATGAAGATGATCTGTTATGTCTTCCCTAAGCTCCGGGGATTCTGCCGCTAATAGCCTAATGATCTTCCTTGTTTCCTCAAAAAATTCTCGTTCACTTCTAATTTCAAAAAGATCAATACCGTCATGCTCAGCCAGAACAAGAGTATCTACAAGCTCCTTTGCGAAATGCGGAAGTTTTCCTGCCTCCTTTAGGAGTGGGTAAAAAGCCTGAAAGAAAAAATCGCTATGGTTTTCTTCACCCCTTGCGATTATTTCGATTATTGCCTGTAAGGCAGGCTCAGTAATCGTTTCGTCTTCACTGCTAAAAACTTCATCAATCATCAATCTTCTAGCCTCAGCATTTCTGATTCGCGAACCTATCATTCGAGGTCCCCCTTCGTGTTCAGGAGAACGAACATTAAGAAGTATGTAGTATGTTAAAAGCTTTTTCCTTTTCGCAACCAAGTGTCTCGTTAAAGGAAATTTATAAACCCAAATTCCCGCCATAAAAAGTTCATGTACCTGCTGTTCTTCAGCCGGGGCACCATCTCTTACTTCACGAATTATGGTAAGGGCCTCTTCTGCAAAATAATCAAGGATCCTGTTTTGAAGAAAATCATCAAGCTCAGAAATCAGCCGGCCAGATGTCTTAAAATCTACAAGCAAACCTTGAAGCTCCGGTTCTGCAACTATAAGGTTAAGATATCCTCCGGCTAACGTCCTTGCAGTAGACGTCCTTTCTGCGGGGCTTAGAACAGAACCTAACCCGGATTCTTCTATTAAATTCTTAGCTACGGCCAATCTATGCGTATATGGCGGAATTAAAACAGTTTTTCGCTCATCAAAAGACCTCGCTCGCAGCGAAATAATTTGGCTGGGACTAAGGAGGTCATCTACCCTCACTGCGGTAAGGATAGCTCCCTCCTTAGCCTGTCCCGCATTATTGCGGGACGTTTCTCCTGCCAAATTAAAAACAGCTATAAAAAACAAAAAAGCCCCTATAACAGCTAATGAAGCTGCTTTTAAGAGCTTATTTAATTTTAATCTTTTTAAAACATTCATATATTTACCGAAAAAAATAGCTGAATTGCACTATATAATCAGGCAACTCAGCCATCTTAGAATATATGTTTCTAAATCCGCAGTTTTGCGCCCCTACGTCACCGTAGGTTTGCCTTTATCCAGAATAATATAGTTATACCCCTATTATAGCATATAATAGAATCATTTCAAGTGGAATGAGCTAACTTTTTTAAATTCTAACACAGGCACAGGATGTACCTTTCTGGGATCCTTGGAGAGTGGAAATAACTATAGGTGGTTATCTTAACACTAAGCCAATAAAAAAGATAATAATGTTTTGCACAAACCCAATGACAGGGCTTAATAGGCCTGTAAAAAGCAGGAATATCAGTACAAAAAAACCGTATGGCTCAATACTGGCAAGGACGCGTTGGGTTTCAAATGGAAGAAATCCCATTAAAACCTTAGAGCCATCTAATGGCGGGATTGGTATGAGGTTAAAGGCCCCTAAAATAATATTAACCCTGGCTACAACAAATAATACAGTAACAGCAAGCGGATTAGCGCTAATAGTGCCTATCCGCAGCAGAGATAGTGCAATGGTTGCGATAAGTATATTAGTAACACATCCGGCCAAGGCAACACAAATAAGCCCCAAGCGGAAATTCTTTAGATTCGCATAATTTACAGGCACCGGTTTTGCCCATCCAAAACCTACGAAAAAAAGCGCCAGGGTCCCCATGGGGTCAAGGTGCACTGCCGGATTAAACGTTAACCTGCCTGAATGCTTTGCTGTGTTGTCCCCGAAAAGATAGGCAACCCAACCATGGGCTACCTCGTGAGCTATGACAGAATAAAGAAGGGGTATAGCCAATATAACAAACATGACCGGGTTCTTTAATAAAAGTGTGATCAATCCCATGTTTTCCTTTTTTGTGTTCGGGTGACAGACACTGCTGCATTCCCGCTTATTACTGTAGTGTCAGTCACCTTAGTCGCTAAGGGGTGTATTCCTTCATAAGCATTGTATAACCATAGGTCCCTATGCCCTGTATCTTAACCGGTATTCTATGTTCATCTGCGCTTATCCAAATCGTAATCTGCTTTGGTGTGCTTTCGAAACGATATGTCTTGAATGTACCTGCTGGTATCTCTATATCCTCAACCGAGATCAATTTCATAGTAAATTCATGATTGGGGAGGTTGGCAAAAAAGGTCTGGCCGACAGCAAGATCGGGCAAGCGCCGTACGTGATGCGGCAACAATATTGCGTTATGGATACTGCTTTCTTTTTGAATTACGCTTGTTTTTTCTCTCAGCAATGTCTTCTTGGTGATCTTAACGGTGAAATTCTCCTGGTCATATTCTTCTGTTATCTTTTCCCGACTAAGGCCATTGAAGATTTTACGCTCGACCCTTACCGGCAGGAAGGTTTCCGTGTCGCTATAAATCTTTTCGGTATCTGAAAAGTGCGCTAACCTTGTATCAAAAATCATTATGCTTAATGGCTTGCCGTCTACTTCCGTTTTTGAAATATAGCTGAATGTGGACTTGCCTAAAGGTATCTTGCCCAGCCTTACGTCATAGGTGATCTTCTCGCCAACATATTCAGACATCCCTTTTCTACCCAGCCAAAAATTGACCAGGATAATAGCACTGACGGTTAAAATAAAAAAAAGCGTAATTAATTTTAATACTTTATTTTTCAGCATATAGGCATTCCTGCCTTTCTAAATTACTATAATGGCCGATATTTCAACCTGGTCGGAATCAAAGTCCTTTACCCAATCCAGATGACGCCAGGCACAACCAATATCAATCCTTTCATTGATCGGAAACCTCAGCCCCACCCCTATTTCGTTGCGTAACGGCTCGCCGTGTTCTATGTCGTAAAAAAACTCATTTGTTGCTGATAGGTACGGCGACATTCCGTATATTTTAAAGAGAGGTAAATTCAATGTTAGCGCCGACTTAAGTTCAAACCTATCTTTTTTGAGGCGTACCTTCTTAAAATACCCATCCGGTACATCTATCTGTGAATATTGGAGACTATTGTCAAAACTTAGATATTTAAAACAGGTGGCACTAAGGTCGATCCCGATTGTGCTTAGGTACCATCTATTTATCTCAAAATGCCTTCGAGCTTCAAGGAAGGGGAATATCTCGAATTGTGCCCCTCCGTAATTATACCTGCATAAATTTTTAATCGATACTTTATCAATAAATATATTTTCATCTTCGTCTGATGCAAACTCATGCCGGTAAGCGGCTAGGTTTTCAATATAATAATTTTCTTCCGCACACCATAAAACATTACAAAATAAGACAAATATGCTTAAAAAGAATAAACCCTTTATTAATTTAGGCGAAATCCTCGGCGTCATAAAGTCAAAAATAGAATCTTACCCCTTCACTTAAAAGTTTTCGGCCAGGACTTCGTAGAACGCCTGAGGATGCTTGCAAGCCGGGCACTCTTTGGGTGCCTCTGGCCCCTCATAGACATAGCCGCAGTTAGCGCAATGCCATTTTACAGGCGTCTTTTTCTTAAATACCTCCCGGTTAACTATGTTATCAATCAGCTTTCTATACCTTGCCTCGTGGAATTTTTCTACCTTTGCTATCTGATCAAAAGACTGCGCGACTTCCGGAAAACCTTCCTCTTTGGCGGTTTTAGCGAAGTTGGCATAAAGCGTTGTCCATTCCAGTTTTTCACCCGCTGCAGCTGCCTGGAGATTGCCTTTGGTATCCTTTATCATTCCTGCGGGATAGGCTGCGGTTATTTCAACATCTCCGCCTTCCAGATGCTTAAAGAATATCTTGGCATGCTCTTTCTCGTTTGCCGCTGTTTCAACAAATATATTCGCGATCTGCTCTAACCCTTCTTTTCTTGCAGCGCTGGCAAAATAGGTGTATCTATTTCTTGCCTGAGATTCTCCCGCAAAAGCCCCAAGCAAATTTTTTTCTGTTTTCGTTCCTTTAAGTGCCTTGCCCATTTTCGGTCTCCTTTTAACCTTCTCTCTTTTCCATATCCTGGCCACAGCAAACAAGGGTCCCTCCCCCTACTTTCGTTACCGCGACCTCATTTCCGCATACATTACATTTATATTTTTCACCTACACTTTTAACTGCCACATAGCACCTCCTCTCCAATTATTATATCCAGCATATTACACCCAGCGGGTTTCGTTGTAAATCTTTTTTCAACCCTCTTTCCTCGCCTATAATTTTGAGTCCTCTATGAAGTGCTCCCTTTCGAACCCATTCGCTATACGGTAGATCAAAAAATACGCCTTGGGTTTTAGGGGATTACACAGTTGGTCAAAAAACATATGTTGAGTCATGCCTATCGCTATTGCAAAATACACGTGATTTAACGGGACAAGAAATATGAGCCCCCAAAGGACTACCAGCACCTCATAAGAATGCAAAAATACATAGACCTTAGGTAACTGAAGCTCTTCTATAGCTTTGTAGATTTCCTTAATTTTATAAGTAAGCCCATAATTCAAATAATAATCAATAAGGTGATCTAAATCAAGGAGTACCCCCGCTAAAAATGAGGCCAGGGCACTTAATGGTGAATTGGTTACCATATACACCATATAGCTTATAATCCCAGATGCTATGATATGCTGCTTAGGCTTCATCTTTAACTCGCTCTATGTGTTCTTTTATCTTCTAATGGGCAGAGGTTGCATTTGGGCTTTTTTTTGCACAGGTCCTTGCCGGTTTTTACTATAAGCGCGTGATACTCATTATAGATCTTTGTGCTTTTAGGCAGATTTGACATAAAAAACCGCTGTAATTCTTCGTAAGTAGCATTTTTGCTTATCAACTTATGGCGTAAAAATATACGCTTTGTGTAAGCGTCTATAACAAATATGGGTTTATTGGCAGCATAAAGCAATATGCTATCGGCCGTCTCAGGCCCTATACCCTTTATGCCTAAAAGGGTCTCCCTTAAACGGCGGGTATCCATTTTAAGCAACTTGCTGAGATTCCCATTAAACTCCTTATTTAAAAAATTCAAAAAATTACGAAGCCGCTTCGCCTTCATGTTGTAATATCCGCTCGGCCTTATCATCCTTGCTATCTGAGAAGTCTTGATTCCGAAAAGGGCTTTTGGGGAAAGTGCTTTATGCCTTTTTAAATTTTTGATGGCCTTCTCTACATTCACCCAGGCGGTATTCTGCGTAAGAATAGCGCCAACGATCACTTCAAAAGAAGTATCCCCGGGCCACCAGTTCTGTGAGCCAAATCTACTATAAAGCCTCTTGTATATATCTAATAGAACTTTTTTCAAGCATCAACTGTTAAAATAGAATCAACTCCGCCAAACGGATTTGATTCTATTTGGTCGTTTTGCGGATCCTGCATCCATTGGCCATCAATTACAAACTTATATCTATATCTGCCGGGCTGTAAATTAACGGTCCTTTCCCATATTCCTTTTTCTTTGGGGGTAAGTCGAGTTGATTCATTTATACTCCAATTATTGAAATCTCCAACAAGATAAACCTCTTTTGCCGTTTGTGAATTAAACATAAATGTACGACTAAATTGCTTTGCGCGGCTGATCATGGATTCGGCTTCTTTATAGAAATCCTCCAGATGAAGTTTTTTACTCTCTCTTAACACCTCATGCGACAAATCACTATAATCTTGTGCCCCGGTGGAAAATTTGTTGAACCTATCTATGGGCAGCCCTACGTACGCCGCTTCCTTCAATGTAACGTTTATGCGGATCGTGGTTTTCAGAAGATTATTTTTAAAATATTTCTTTATCTCTTCAAGCACCTTCTGCGAGAACTTTGTCCTCTTATCGTAAGCTGTAACCAAACCCTTGATCTTGGGCGTATGTTGAAGCTTTAATGCAATAAGCTCCAGCATATTCATCAGTTTATCTATGCCTACCAGAGAAAATTTACTTGTTTCGACAGGGACAATAACCATATGGGCGGCTCTAAGGGCATTGAAAGTCAGGAACCCGAGGCTGGGCGGACAGTCAATTATAATAAAATCATAAGGCCTTGACATTAAATTAAGCACTTCGTAGAGCCTTGAAACAGCACCTTCTGTATCCCTGAGCTCCTGTTCTATAGTGCTTAAGAGTATATGCGAAGGCACCAGGTCTAGGTTGCCCCAGATGTTTAAAATAGTGTTTTCGATGGGGAGACGTCTGTCATTCAAAGAGGTCAATGTATTATAGATAGATCTATTTATCTTTTTGGGATTAACCCCGAGACCGTAACTTGCATGCCCCTGGGGATCAAGGTCTACAAGCAACACCCGTTGCTTTAGACTAGCCAAACAACTGGAGAGGTTCAGCGCCGTCGTAGTTTTTCCACAACCGCCCTTCTGGTTTGTGATTGCGAGGACCTTCTTCATTTCTCCCTTTTTGCGAAATGCATATCTTTAAAATAAACTGCCGAACGGGCTATACCCTGTTTTCCTTTGGGATTTATTTCAAAATCGATATGTGTTATCCTTTTTGAATCAACGAGATTCCTAACCTGACTAATATCTATTACAAATCGCTGCCATGAATCCTGCAATACATTGATTTTGGAATGGCATAGGTTGCGCTCAACATCCCTTAAAGAAATTCTTAGTTCCTCCTGCCCCTGCGTGCTTTTAGCATAGAAATAAAATACATTTTCTGCCATATCTATAGAATCCCTAAAATCGATCCCCATTGCCGCCGCTCTTGAATTGGCATCGCACGAAAGGACGAAGACCTCGTTTTTAAAGCCGCTTTTGATATCGGCGTCACCATAAAACATAATATCTTTAACTACATCTCTGTTGAGTTCGCCCCCCCTACTTAAATAGATCCTATCCGGGCTTTGATTTTCGCTAACCGGGCCTGATTGTACGGTAGGACTTATGTTAACCGTTACCTCAACCTTGTTAAACATAAGCAGGGCTATAATCAATAATCCTATGATACCTAATATACTACCTAAGGCAAATTGTTTTACCTTTTTCTCCCTTACGGGTAACTTGGGCTTTGTGAGATGATCTTCGTTTAAAGAGGCTGCTGAGAAATAGGTCTTTGCCAATTCCTCATGGAGTTGATCTGTATCCGGTTCCTTAAAGCCATCCATCGTTTTATCTACTTCCTACGTAATATAATTTTACTATATTATACGGGTTTTCCAAAATCATGTAAATAAAAATACTACCCCCAGCATATTTTGTCGAAATCACAATTCCGGCATTTTGCTTCTTCTCTCTGGGGCAGTTTGGTAAAAATTAATTTTTGAATATTTCGCCATGTCTCCTTAATGATCTTCTCAAGCTCCATCACCATATCATCTGTAACTCCAACTGTCCTATTTGTAAACTGCCCTTTTTCCAGGCCATATTTCTTGACACTTGATTTCGCAGGCTCGATAAACACCAGTACGCCTTCGCTTACCTTAAAGCCCCGGTTTTGATCTTTGTCCTTATCAAAAAGTAACTTGTAGGCCACCAGTTGCCTCAGGTAACCTTCGCACTCATCGCTGGCCAGGTCGCTTGATTTTGACGCCAATTTCTTTATGTGATCATCCGGCACGCCTGTCTTATAGTCAATAACGCGTATCAATTTCTTTTTCTCATCCACCAGTTCCGTCTTATCGTATTTGCCGGTAAAGATAAGATTATCACCAAGCATAACTGCAAGTTTCTTTTCAAGGCCGACAGGCCTTACCGGAGATTTTGATTCTTTTTCAAACCACCATTTAAGCGTATCCAGCTGCCGTAAACACCCTAAACGTATTGATTTGACTACTCCCTGGTAATCCAGTTCCCGCCCAAATGCCTTTTTGAAAAATTCAAAGTCGGGAAATTTATCGTGTTCAACCAGATATCTGTAGGTATCTTCCAGGGCCTTGTGGACACAATTACCGAAGGTTAAACTTAATTTTTTCTCGGAAGGCAGCATAAGCACGTTATCGTAAAGGAATTTTCGTTTACAGACAATATAGTTATTTAAACTGGTAGGATTTAATGTCAGGTTGGATACTATATCTTTAAGAACAGTATCCGTACCTATAAATGGGTCCTCTTTGTCGGTCTGCTGCAGGGACTGGACTAACAAAAGCTCTTCCTCTGCCTGCAGTTCGGCTCCCTTGTTAAGCAATCCCATATTCGCAAGATAAGAACTACTGATAGCGCTTTCTTTTGGGCTCGCCGTATATATGAGATTGCATTTTGCGCGCGTGGAGGCAACATAAAAAAGTCTTGTCTCATCATAAAAATTAAGCTCCCTTAAATGGAGTTTGTCGGTTACCTTCTCTTTGATCTTAAATATATCCGGAGGTAAGGGGATCAAATCTCCCCGCGATTTTATCGGCCAATTTTTATTCTGGAGGCAGAATGGTATTACAACCGTGTGAAACTCCAGACCCTTTGAACCATGTGCAGTGAACACCCTCACCCCTTCTTGGGTCATCGTAACCATATTTCCTGTCAGGGGTACCCCGTGTTCTTTCTTGGTCTCGATTTCATCTATAAAATCTGCAAGGCTGATAGCCGGATTGTTTAAGTCCGACTCTTTCACCATATTCACAAAGGAAGAAAGGGCACGAAGGTCTCTGACCTTTAATATTCGGTCATTTGCATAGGTTTTGAGTATATATCTAAACACACCGGCATCATCTATATATCGCAGCAATATATCATGAACAGGTCTGGTCTCTGCCCCATCGATAAGTCTCTTTATGGCCCAAGCGGCACAATGCATCGCATGAGGATCCTCAAATTTAACATGTTTATTGATATCCAGGGCGTTTGCCTCTTCTCTTGCAGGCATCTTATCTTCATTCTTGATATTGAAACCGGCCAAAAATTCAGAAAACAGAGTAATCTCCAAAAAGTTTTTTCCTTCCCGGCACAGCTTTTTCTTCTGCTTTACGTATCCTATAAATTTCAATACATCATTAAGGGGGATCCCAAAATAGTCGCTCGTTACGATACGGTAAAATACGGCATCCTTATCTGAAAAATCTGTTGTGTTTTTAAGATGCGCCAAGTTTAATACATCTATCATCTGCCGCACGCGTTTTTCAGAGCTTATATCCTCTTTACCGTCCGTTGCGTATGGAATACCTGCCTTTAACAAAACATCCACCACCTTTAATATGTCGCCCCTTTTACGCACGAGCACCGCGATGTTATTATAAGCAGTCTTTCTATCTTCCGGTGAGAGTTCCCGGGCCTTCTCGATTATCGATTTAACTTCTTCTATCTTCTTCGTAATAAACAATAATTCTTCGGTTTCCGTAGTGAATTCGTAAAACTCTATCGCCTTTTTTTTATAATCTTTTTTGGAATTAAGCTCTTTTACATCTATTCGCTCCTTATCCGGAAGGTGCCTTATTATCTTATGCGATAAATCTATAATTGCCTTTGTGGAACGATAATTGTCCTTTAAACTTACTACTTTTATGCCCGGGAACCTATCTTTAAGAACCTTAAAATTACCTACGGATGCGCCTTGAAAACGATAGATAGACTGATCATCATCACCGACACAGCATAGGTTTGAATTTCTTTTGTCTATGAGCTCAAAAAGCAGGTTCATCTGTGCACCGTTCGTATCTTGATATTCATCCACCATGATGTATCTATATTGTTCTTGCAATATCCGCTTCAACTCTTTCTCTTCCCTGAGGGCCTGAAGCGCAAAAAGGATCATATCATCAAAATCGTATCGCCCGCGTTCATCAAATAGATCTTTGTTCCGCCCATTTTTATATTCTTCGTACAGTTTATAGATAATTGCCAATGCCTTTAACTTCTCTATGTGCTTTGCCTCTATGTAGATGTCGTCGGGCTTCAGGGTATTGACATACTCCTGGAATACCTTAGGGGTCATGCCTTCCTTCTTCAGTTCGCTTAGTCTCTTTTCTATTTTGGCGCGATATATATACGGCGCCCTAAAAGGACGGAGGGCATCTATGCCATCGGTGTGGTCTAAAATATACTCCAGGGCTTTCACCTTTTCAATATCTGTTATCTGGATCTTTTCCTGGACATAATTTGCGGCCTCCTCTGATTCTAATACGATAGAGTTTGCAAAACTGTGAAAGGTGCCTGCCTCGATGTCATAGCCGGAGCTACCGAGTATTTTAACGAGACGCTCCTTCATTGTTTTCGTAGCTGAATTTGTGAAAGTCAAGATAAGTATATTTTCGGGTCTGGCCTTTTTATTATTTATTATATTTGCACTCCTAACAGACAAAAGTTGGGTCTTTCCTGTTCCGGGTCCCGCAAGGACGAGAACCGGGCCATCCATTAAATTAACAACCTTTAACTGTTCTGGATTTAATCCCTTTAGGTAATTCATTTTAATCCGGAAGGATAATACCTCTGTAGAAATGTTATTGATATGGTAAAGATAATAGAGAAGGGTTACCTTTGGTTAAAACCGGACGTTTAATCCTACATTAACTGCATTTTCGTCCATATGTCTTCCTTCTATATTAACCGATATATTATCCTGCACAAGCACATCGGCTCCGTAAAATAACCCCCATGTGTTATCTGATGCTATATCATTATCGGTACGGTCATTCGTCCCCTGTGTAAACTTTATGTGGGCATCTACGTCAGAATATTTGACCCCTACGTACGGTATAAAATTCTTATATTGGTACGCCAACCCCAGGGCCAGCTGCCACTCTTTAAAGGTCATTGCCGTATCGCTAACGGTCGTTGCCTCCCTGTAGAATTTCACAGTGTCTATATCCGGCTCATATTGTCTATATTTGGCGTCGGCACCCAATCTACAAATCCCATTAGCAAATTCCCACTCATGTAACACATAGCTTGCACCTAACCCCATAGCTGCGTCCATTTTTGAATCTATTATAAAAGCTGTAGAGATAAAATCTTTTACCTTCCCATCGTATACTCCTACAAGACCATATATGTCAAGTTTTTCACCGAGATAAAGTGAAACTTTTCCTGTGTAAAACGTCCCGCTAAACCTCATTTGTCCGGCAGACCCTGATTCCAGCTTTCGCTTTAAGACAACCTCGGTCTGCAGGCTAAACTTTGTCGGGTATTTGCCATGCAGAAGCACTGGCCCTGCGGGGTTGCCCACAGGAGCAGCTAAACAGGTTCCGAGCGTTAAAAACCAAAATCCCAAAATACAAATTACAAAATTAATTCCTCTTTTTTTCATCATCTTTCACTCCTATGGGTAATATTTTTATCTATAAATTCCAAAAGTTCTTTCTGTTTTTCTGAATCGACATCTATAAACTGCACTCCCATACCAGGATAACAATCGGATTGCAGGCTCTTGTCGGCCATCCAGATAACCATACCATCCATTTCAAGAGGAACCAATTCATTCGGGAGAGAAATTTCAAGCTTTAGCTGAGTCCTGACAGGAAAAAGATGCGAGGCGTATATAAATAATCCTGCGCCGCTTATATTTAAAACCTTTCCCGAATATTCCTGAACCTCCTTACCCGTTACCTGCGCAGGCTTAAAGGCTGCAGTTATATTTATTTCCAGGCGTTTAAACCGCCTCCTTAAAGGCCTATTGCATGAATCTAACGTCTTATCATCGAAATACTTCAAGGCCTCTTCTTCATTATCATGGCAATAGAAAAGCTTATCCATATGGACAATTCTAAATAACTCTTTTACGTGCAGGCCTACTTTATAAAATTTCATTATACCGTTATGGTTAACCACATTCTTATATGCAATTGCAAGGATCGAAAGACCGCTGTAATCCACCAGTTCCACGTTCTCAAAATTGCATAATATCTTTGTCTTATTATTCTTTAAAACCCGACCAACGACCTCTATAAACTCGGAGGCGTTAATATCGACCCGCCCTTCTACATCCAACACAGTTATGGACCCTGCTTCTCTTACTCTAATCGTCATATAATATTCTTTTAGTATAGTATACAATAGATTTTAAAAAATGCAAGCTTGCCGCCGTATTCTTTTCCGGCCCTTAAAAAAACAAAACCCGACTGTTAACAGCGTAACAATCGGGTTTTACTGATTTTTTTTGGATTATACTTTCGCAACGTCCGTTGCCTGTTCGCCTTTATCGCTTTGTGAAACCTCGTATTTCACTTTATCGCCTTCTTTTAAGGATTTAAAGCCGGCTCCATCAATACCAGAATGATGTACAAAAATATCTTTTCCGCCATCGTCAGGCACGATAAATCCATAACCTTTTTGATCACTAAACCATTTAACTGTTCCTGTCGCCATTTACCGCCAACCTCCTTCCTTGAATTTGATTTGGAGTATGTAATTTAAAAAAACCACACCATTACTACGAATCCCTATTCGCAGTACGTAGTGTGGAACTATATTACTCTTTTAAATTGTCCACTTATCTTTCACTAACTACTTACACTCCACTTCACTTAAAATAGTATAGCATAAAAATTTAAATTGTCAAGTCAAGCAGCGCTATGCCTCAATCCAAACCAAAAATTGGCGTAAAGAATATGTAGTAGAGAAAACTACCTGCGATCAACACTAGAGTCGAAACACCGCAAAGCTTTTTGCCGAGCATCTTTTTCCGGTTATCACCTCTAGATAAAAATATAAGCCCCACAACAATCATAATGTGGGGCGCAATTATACAGCCCATGTGACACAACCAGTCTTTCTTCATTCCTCTCTAAAGCTTGTTAGATTGTCACCATCGAAATGCAGGCGTAGTGACTTTGAGAAATACCCATAATTTACTGGGATATTCTTCACCCGACTGTAATAAGTCCATTCCTGCCTTTCGGTCAGCCCTTTATCCTGGCTTCCGCCTTCATCCTGGATCGCGTCCGGTTCTCCTAACTCTTCTCGAACCTGGTCCTTTGTCATGCCAACTTTAATAGGTACCATACCGAAAGGATGTTTTAAAATTTCTTTGGGGGTAGGAGGTTCTATTCCTGCACAGCCCAGCATGTTTACCAAGCTTAACAACACTACGATCTGCAAACCCTTCCTCATCGCATCTCCTTACCCATATATTAAATCACAGAGATATTTAAGAAATGTATTTTTGTTATCCTCTTCAATCTTTAAAAATTCCACACCAACATCGAAAGGCGCACTGTCTTCCAATGTAAGTTTTTTCAGCCATGCCACGCGACCGGATGCATGCACCGGATTTTGCACATTCGGCAGTTTTAATTTTATTTCAAAAGTTAAATCCTTCTGCAGCTGCTCATCTGTTGCAAACCGCAGCCCTCCGGCTGCTATATCATTTGTAACGGCTGTGCATATTTTATTCGAACCAGGCAAAACGTATTCCATCTCAACCGGCATGTTTAAGCGTAAAAACCTTCTTTTCTCTTCAAAATATGCCATTATGATATCTCCGTTTAAAACGTTAGTTAATTATATCATATAAAATTTTCACCGTCAAGTCCGACCCTCTTCAAACAGGTTTGAGTCTCACGCGAACGGATTCTGCGTCAACCTTCCCGCACCATTCACCAGGGGTGCTTGAAAATCCTTTTTTCTTTAGTGCCTTCACGATTTTTTTTGGGCACAGCCATAACGCGCTTTTAAATCTAGCTGTCTTCTTGGGATGCAAGGCGCCCCTTGGATGTATCAGGGCATCTTTTAACAATACAAAACGCATTAACTGGATTTTTTTAAAAAAATTAGGGGGGCGGAATGGTTCTAGGGGGTATACAATACAACTATGTACCGGTTTATCTGAACTATCCAAAAAATTAACTTTTAGCGTAAGAGAAACTACCTCTCTTTTGCCTCTATTGCTTATCCGGCCTTCAAGTATAGGCAAACCCTTAAAGCCCGGTTTAACCTCCAGGGAGTCAATCTGGACATTTTTTGCATATGCCGCCGTATCAATCCTTTCCAGGGTCTCGTAGTGATTAGCTACAAAATTTAACTGACGCCATTGTAAATAAGTAATAAGCCCCAGGAATGACGACAGGATAATTAAAAAGACAATAAAAACGGTAACGAATATAACATATATATTTTTCTTTTTTAGCATCGTGGCCGCCTTAATTCAGTCATGTAATTTTCCCGCAGCTTATTAAAAAACTCGATGTATTCACCCGATCTATAATCAGGATATGACCATTCAAATGGCTGAAATGTCTTATCCCTGTAGAAAAGGGCCAGTTCTGTATATATGCCCTTCCCGAGATATATCCGATGATAAAAATCCTTCGTAGTAAAAAGTGCCAGCTTACTTAAAGAGACATATCCGGGATCTATATTTATTGCTCTCTTGTCTTGTGTGCTGAATTTCGCTTCAATCCTGTTGGTTAAAATCTTAATTTTATAGGCATTTTCCAAACCGATAAGCCGCTTAAAGCTAAAAAATGTCCGCTTAAGGTTATCCCCTAACTCTTTGTTGTAATACGGAGTAATGTCGAAATTAAAAATACTGCTTTGAGAATCTATCGGCCCAAATCTTTTTTCAAGTATACCATTCGTCCTGTCTATCAGTGCGGTGTTGTTAGTAATGTACCCAACAAAAAGTTTGACGGGTTCAGGCGGGTTTTTTTTGCTCACATCAACTCTTCCCGCATTTCTTGATAAACTTAGAAATCTTCGCCTGGTCCTTAGGCAAAATCTCTTTAAATTCTATCCCTGCGCTAAAATGCCTTACACCCTGCTGGTCCTCTTGCTCTACATCCTCTCTTATCCAAACTACCTCACCTATCACCATAACAGGCGTGGGAACATCCGGCATCTCCATCTCTAGAGAGATTCTATCTCGCAGGGCCAATTTTTCATTTAATGAAATAGCAATACCCCCAACGCTTATATTTTTGGTTTTTACCGGTTTTGGATTATTTACTTTCTTGGGTATGTTATATCTCACTGGGACATCAGCGTTGATTCTGACAAAAGTCCTGCGCTCATTTTCTTCCCAGACACGAGTTAATTTGGCAACTGGGGCCTTCTCTCTCTTTTTCTGCCTTTCGTCAAAATAGAGTGCCACCAAGGTAACGATCAAAACTGTAATTAAGATTATCTGTAGGTATAAAATCATTTCACGGCCTTTTCAACCAATAGCGGATATCTTATCTTGAGGTCATTGTTTAACATTATCTCTACTGAATATTCGCCCGGTTTTTCAAACTTTAGATTATTAAAACGAGCAATAACTCTATATTTCGCTCTTAAACTCTTTAACAGGAATGTCGTCTCTGTATCTTCAGCCAAAATTGATCCACTCTTATTCATAATCCGCGTTTTCTGTTTAAAAGTGCCCAGACCGCTGCACCAGCAATTTATGACATAAAGTGTCGGATGAATAACTGGAAATGAGTTGGCGCCAATAGCCTCGAATAAACCTATAAGGATAAACTTTCCGTTATCCTCCCGTCTTATATCGTCGCATAACACCGAAAATAGCAAAGAAGGAACCAATTCCTGCATCTTTCATGATCTCCGTTAAGAACAAACTTTTCTGTTAGGGCGGGCTAGCAGGTTTTTTTGATTTGGTAGACGTGTACCAACATGTCTTTGTGCAGTAAAACTTATCATTGCGGTAATACCAAATCTTATTTTTTACTGGCTTATTGCATTTTGCGCAGTTGGTTGGCTTTGCTTTTTTTGGAGTCTCTTCCATAATCGTCAATTATTAGAATGGGTAAGCCTTTGTGCCGCTAACCATTCGTTGTATGCGTAATCGAGAATTCGTGATTTGTCAAATTTCTCTATTTTAAAAAATTTAGCGCCTGCAAGGTACCCAAAGCTTGTTTTTTCCTGTGACTTACTTATCCAAACTACTTCTCCTGTCAAAAAAACGGGGGCCGCATCTTGATTTACAATAATCTTTATATCTAATAATGTGCCGCGATCCAACTTTTTGCCAACCGAAAACCGCATGCCCCCTCTGCTCACCTCTTTAAGAGAGGCTGTCCCCTCTACTTCTTTCTCACGACAGAGCCGATATTCCATGCTGGTATTTGTGCTAAATCGAAAAAATTTCCGTCTTTCAGTCACGTAATCACCACTTGCTATTTCTCCAGAACGTATTCTGGTTCTAAAATAGGCTTATAGTCTTCCGGTAAGGGGAACGGAAAGGTAGCAGCATCAAAGATACCTGCCCCAGTCCTAACGACTGTCATCCCTAATCCTTTTGCCAGGCCAACGGTAATACCTGCTAAAAAACTACTTTCTGCGCTCGTTTCGTATATATTCTTCGGTAATTCAACCCACCCTGTAAGGATATTTACTAGGCCTCTACCTAATTTCTTTGCAGGATCCTGGGCAAAACTAGGTGATGCCATATTGAGAATCATCAAAACCCCTATGGCTATCACACATATTTTCATAGCGCATCTATTCATAAATTCACCCCCTTTTTGTTAGTATACAGTAAGTACCGACAAATGCAAGAAAAATTTGCAATATGCCTCTAATTTTAGTATAATTTATACAAAGAACAGATGTATACTCATTTCTATAAACTTAAAGAAAACCCATTTAACGTAACCAGCGATCCAAACTTTCTATTTATGAGCAAGGGCCATAGGGAGGCCCTATCTTTTTTGATTTATGGGATAGAGGAGCGAAAAGGCTTCTTAGAAATTACAGGTGAGATAGGCACGGGAAAAACAACTCTCTGTAAAGCCCTGCTTAACAAATTAGATAAAAGAGTAAAAACCGCTCTTGTGGTTAACCCTGATCTATCAGAGGTGCAGCTTTTAGAATGCATCGCCGAAGACTTTGGGCTTGATCTTCCGCCTAAAGCAAATAAATTAACTATTTTCCGTTTGTTAAACAAGTTTTTTATCAGCCAGCTCTCTTTAGGAAACAACGTTGCCTTGATAATTGACGAAGCGCAAAATCTCAAGCCCTTTCTCCTTGAGCAAATAAGGCTCCTATCGAATCTTGAGACCGAAAAAGAAAAGCTGATCCAAATAGTCTTTGTAGGCCAGCCTCAACTGCGCGATAAACTCAATTCCCCAAGCTTAACTCAGTTGAGACAAAGGATAAGCATACGATATCATATATTGCCGCTTCAGATGGAGGAAACGGGAGATTATATAAGGCACAGATTGCATGTAGCCGGATCGGATGGCCAAATACATTTCTCCAGAGAAGCATTAGAGGAAATTTATAAATTTTCTGAGGGCGTTCCGCGATTAATCAATCAGGTCTGCGACAGGGCCTTGCTCTTCGGCTTCGTCCTTGGAACCAAAACTGTAACTCTAGATATTGTGAAGCGGGGCGTTGACGAAATCAGAGGCCTAGTTTATGAGCATAATAAATGAGGCGTTAAAAAAGGTTGGCGAAGAAAAAAAGATAACCGAGGCGGCCTCTCGGTCAAGGGTTAAACATCAAATTGAAACTGATAATTATCCGGTTATATCCTCCAAAAGACCAAGGGAGCATGGAAGGCTTGTTTTTCTTTCTATACTTTTGTTTTTTATTTCAATTGCGCTTTTTTTAAATACTTTTTTCCCGGAGTTTTTTAAGGTTAAACAACAAATTCTAAACATAGTGCGAAGTCAGAAAGAAAAAATACTCGTAGGTATGTTAAATGCCCCAAGGCAAGATGGCGGGGGACCTGTAATAGCACAAGAGCGCGTACAAGATGAAAAAAGGGTTCCGGATGCGCAAGGTCAAGAAATAGCTTCCACTCCAGAAGAAATTCCTCCAGCTCCTATAAGCCCCCCCTCATTAGTTTTAAATGGAATTTTTTACGACAGCGAAAAACCTTATGCAATAGTTAATAACAAAGTTCTTGTAAAAGGTGATGTTATTGAGGGGGCGACTCTCATGCGAATAGGCAGGAATACGGTACAGTTCACATTTGGAGAGGAGCAGTTTGAGATTAAGCCTGAGAGATAAGCTTAAGGTTAAGCACAAACTTATGGATAAAAAACCCGCCGAGGTCCAGCTTTTCTGCTTCCTTGAATCCTGACTTCTTGCATAGCTCAATTGCCTGAACCATCTTGCTTGTGGCGCGAAAAACCATTTCCTTGTAACCGTTTTCTTCACAAAATGTAACTGTCTTACCCAATAGTTTAGATCCGTAACCCTTTCTTCTCTCGGCAGGGCTTACAAAAACCCTTCTTAAAAGCGCCACTTCCCTTGAGTCCTCTTTAATACCTGCAGTAGCGATTATTTGGCCTTCTTTCTCGATAACAAAAAAAGTGTCTCTCGAGCCTCCGTAGGTCGCTGCGATTGTTTCCAGGTCAGTATCCGAGTACGCCTTCCTGTCGAAGGGGTACTCTTTTTCTAAAATTGAAAGGATCAGTTCTTTAATCTTTGCACCATCGGTTTCAATAAATTTACGTATTTCCATTTTATTCCCCCCCCCTGCAAACTGACTGTATGGCCCCCTTTATGAGTGCTTCTGAGACCCCTTCCACAATTTTTACTCTCCCGATACTCACCGGTAAGACAAACCTATTTGTTCCATGTGTAAATTTCTTATCATAAAGATGAGCCTCGTATACTTTACTCGGAGCAATGCCTTTTGCCCTTACCGGCAAACCCGCCCTTTTAAGAAGGTCTTCTATGCGGCTGCATTCCGATTTTGAGATAATCCCCATCCTTTGAGATATAAAGTTTGCGGCGATCATCCCAATGCTTATTGCCATACCATGTGTATATCTCTTCGAATACCCGCTTGCTGTCTCGATTGCATGACCTATCGTGTGCCCATAATTCAATATGGCCCTGACACTTAGCTTATCAAACTCATCTTTCTGGACAACATTGGCTTTAATCTGACTGGCGCGTTCTAGTACAAACTGGATGACCTTTTTATCCAGCATCAGCACTTTTTCTACGTTATCTTCAAGAAATTTAAAAAACTTTTTGTCTTTTATTATCCCGTATTTTATTATTTCGGAAAAGCCATTCTTGATCTCTTTGTCTGGGAGAGTTTTTAAAAAGGTTGTTTCGGAAAAAACTAACCGCGGTTGGTAAAAGGCCCCTATCAGATTCTTCCCTACTTTCAGATCAATAGCTACCTTGCCGCCAATCGAAGAATCAACTTGTGAAATTAAAGTTGTCGGCAGCTGAATATATGGGACCCCTCTTTTATAAATAGCGGCAGCAAATCCTGCCAGATCCCCTACGACTCCACCGCCAAAAGCGATGATAAACACCTTTTTTGATTTGCCGTAATTGGCAATTCTATTAAGAAGGGCTAGACAGGTTGACGTGGATTTGCTTTTTTCTGTATCTGCTACCTCTTCAACCCTTACGTTAAAGCCACCGCGCTGCAGTAACCCAAGAAGCTTTTTACCCCAAAGCCTATTTATTACTGGGGTTGTCACTATGATGGCGTGTCTTCCAATATTAACCTTCCTTAGATAGTCAACGAAAAACCTTACAATATTGTTCCCGACAACAATATTGTAGCTTTTCTCTTTAAGTCTAACCTTCATCACCTTCATAAGGTTACTTTCAGGCTATGTTTAAGCTTTGCCTTTTTTATCTTTTTCTTTTTGCGGCGCTGCTTTTCCCGCAGCCGGTTTTGCGCCGGCACCCTGCTGGCCTTGTGCTGCTTGTGGCTTAGCACCTTCTGCTGCACCTGGAGCAGCTCCTGCGGTCGCTTCTGCTTCTGCTGCAACGGTTTTTTCTTTCTTTACCTTAAATCTGATAGATTTAATTTTTGGTAAACTAAAAACGGAACCGGTTTCTTCGTTCCAGTTATCCTTCTCGATCAGATTTTTCAGCTTTTCATACCGCTTCAAAACAGACCTGTGCCCTTTTCCCTTCTGGCCGCTTATAAGACTTGGATGTTGTGACATATTTGCTCACCTCTCTTTGATAAAACAATCTTTATAGTTTTCCTTAAGTACCTTTTGTGCTCTTAAAGCCTCTTTTTTATTAGCAAACTTTCCCACCCGCACTTGGTAGAACCCTTTTGTTTCGTTTATCTCAGTAGCAAACCTCTTAACCTTAAGTTTCTCTGCCTCTTCTTGTGCCAGCTTTCTTGAGTTGAAGGTAGCCACCTGCACTGTATAAAGCTCCCCTGCTGGCTTAGAAGGTTTTTGCTTTACCTTAAGAGGGGCATGAGCGCCCTTCTTTAACATACCCTTCTTCTTTCCGCATTCAAAACCAAAGGCGAACATAACAGACAAAACAACGATTACTGCAAGGGTAGCGAGAATCAACCTCTCATAAGTAAAAACAATCGTAAAACGGCTGTCAGGAAGAATTCCTTTCCCAAAATATTTCTTTCTCGTTCCCCCATCTTTAAATTCGGTAAATAACTCCTGTTGCTTTTCTGTCATTATTTCATCTTAGCTTCTGACTTTTTTACAGGCGCCGCTGCAATACCCTGCTGTGCCTCTTCGAGCAGTTCCCCTAACTTATCCTCAAGCTCCATTTTTATACTGTTTAGTCTCTTGTTTGTGTCCTGTAGCCTTGCTATCTCTTGGTTTAAGCTGTTGATCTGGTTACGCTGATTTTGGATAACAGCTTCCCTCTCATCTAACGCTTCTTGTGGTACAGTTGCGCAACCCAAAAATAAAAAAGCACAGCATAGCGTAGATATCACAAGAAAAAGTATGCCTCTTCCGTTCATTTTGCTTCCTCCTTTTTTAATTGCTTTAAACTCTTCTCTATACTTTTAATCATCTTAGTGTCTCTGGTGTAACTGTATCCCCTAGTAGACGTTCCCGCATGGGCTGTGAGAAGTTTTAGTTTTGATAACTCCAAAAGTGCCTTGTTAACATTCTGCCTATCTTCTCCCACCCAAGCAGCTACCCCCCGGGGCGTGTCAATACTCATAGGGTTTTCGTGAAAAAAACTGATTATTTTAAAATATATCGGTTCCTTTAGGACTTTGTTTAAATCCATAGGCTCGCTCCTGTTCTATGATTTTTTGAACTTCTTTTCTCTGTATAATTTTTAAAAACACAGCTACAACCTTTGGGTCAAATTGCGTACCGCTATGCCGGTTTATCTCTTCTTGCGCCTCTCGAATTGTCCTGGCCCCCCTATAGGTTCGGGGTGTTATAATGGCTAAAAAGGCGCTTGCTACAGCCATTATCTTGGCAGCCAGCGGTATTTCTGCCCCTTTAAGGCCGCTTGGATAACCTGTACCGTCATAATTTTCATGATGATGCAGTATAATCGGAATCACTGGCTTAAGGTATTTTGTCGGTTCAAATATTTTAGCCCCACGAGCGGGATGTTCCTTGATCAGTTTATATTCCTCTCCAGTCAGTTTTGATGGTTTTGACAAAATTTCATCCGGAACAAAAAGTTGGCCGGCATCATGTAAAAGAGCGGCGCAATGAAGGCTGTGCAGCTCCATCTGATCCAAGCCCATCTCCTCACCAACAGCAAGGACGATCTTTACAAAGGCTGTCCTTGGAATGCAGAGAGATGTATCCCGTGTATCCAGGATCGTCGCCAGAGATTTCACACTGCTTATTGCAAGATTCTCCTGCTCTCTGTACATCTGGGCGTTTTTTATTGCTATAACCGCTTGCTCCGCTATCGTCATTATGATCTCTTGATCGAATCGCGTAAACCCTTTGTTGTCCCGCTTGTCATATATAGTTATAACGCCTATTACATCTTCGTCAATAAGTGGCACTGCGAGAAAGCTTGGCCCCCGCAAAACCCTGCCCATCTTCGCAGCCTTTCCGGGAACGCCTTTCCCGAGTCTTAATTTTTTGGGATTAAGCTTTCTTTTTGCGCGAAGGTCTATAGTAGTTACCGGTACCAGGGTATTTCTTTTTTCATCCATGAGCTTAATGGAACAACGGTTGGATTGCATAACCTGCATGCAAAGCCTTGCTATCCTTGGAAGCAACTCATCCAGGTCCAACGTAGAACTGATGAGACGGTGAATGGTATGGACCGTAGAGAGGGCTATGGCCCTTGGCCTTATGGTTTCGTATAATTTTGAAAGCTCCAGCTCCCTCTGTATATTTTTAACCAGCATATGAACAAAATTTACAAAAAGCTCTAACGGTTCTTTGGGTAAATTGCTGTCCAAATGACAAAGCCCTATATACCCATAAATCTTATCTCCTTGAACAACCGGTAAGCAAAAACCACTTAAACCCCCTACGCAGGTGAATCTCTGTAGTTTTCTGGTTCTCTTGGCCTTTTTGGCTACACCCAAAAGCGCCTCAAAGCATACCCTGTGACCTTTTCTGCCTTTTTTACAAAGATCACATTTGAATAATGCCGTATCTTTTAATTTAGGCGGTTTCCTCTTAATTGACTTTACAAGCCACCAGATAGGCTGTTTGAAAAATGTACTTATAATTTCTTTTTGCTTTTTTAAGTCTTCGCTCTTTAGAAGTTTTTTAAAAAATTCTTCTTCGTAGGTGTTTTCCTTAAACTTTTTCATAGCCTCTGCCCTGTATCTTTGCTAAAAAACATCCTTTTTCCCATAAAGGTGTGGGCTTATTATATAATTACTATAAATAATTTGCAATAGAAAAGATTATATGTTAATATTATAACAGTAACGGGTAAGTCCTAAGGTAAAGCGGGAAAGAAAGTACAACATAAGGAGAAGATATGCAAGAGAGGCGAATGTTCGAGCGTGTACAATCGTCACTAAAGATACAATATGAAATTGTTGAAAATCCGCAGGATGCAAAGAAGGCGACATCAAAGGACCTAGGCGGCGGGGGAATCAGATTGGCCCTGACTGAAAATCTGGATATAGGGACACACCTAAAACTAAATATAGAAATCCCCGAAAAAAAGGCGAAGAGCACAATTGCCTACGGAAAGGTCGTCTGGAGTCGAAAAGTAGAAATAGTCGGAACAAAACCCGGCAACTACTATGAAACCGGCATTGAGTTCACCCAGGTAGACCCTTTAACCTTAGGCAGGATTTTCAAAGTCTTTTCTGAAAAAGATAAATAATATGGAATCCATTATTCCCATAGATCTGTTTGATATCTCAAATAGATTAATTGTAAAAAAAAACAGTGTTGCAGATTACAAGTTAGTACGCCAACTAACAGACCATGGCAGCAAACTTAAAAAGACCCTTGTTCCATTTGGCGATACGGAACTGTTCAAAGATTTTAAAAACGTATTTAACGAGGAGAAGTATTTTACTATATTCACGCCTTATTCAACAAATGAACAGATCGCCCAGATTGCGAAGAACACCAAGTTAACTACAGAAATAGTTGGAGAACTTAAAAACATAAAAGGACACCTCCCGTATACCTTTCGGCACATACTCCTGGTAACAGCTCTCATTATAAAGATCGCTATGGATCTTAAAAATAACGACTACGATCCGGAATATGCAGCCCTTGTAGGATTAGTGCATGATTTAGGAAAAAGCAGAATACCGAAACAGGTACTCGCAAAGGAGACAGCTCTTACC
>JABMQH010000077.1 GCA_013203355.1 Candidatus Omnitrophota bacterium
AATATTAATGACTTCCTCCTTTATAAAAACATGCTACGGGTTTTTCTTTTCTTTGGTTTTGCTTATATTAAATTGCATAATAGCGATTCTATCTTGTGGACTACTTTTCTTGCCCTGAAAAAGTGGTTTCCCATAATCCTTTAAAGAAACTCCTTGCATTAATACCCAGGACACGATTGTTATAGCCGCCTTCCTGAACCACTAATGTTGGGAACCTGAGGCTGCCTATCAACCTGCCATTTGCCTCATAGTCTCTGGACAATAAGTTCCAGGTCCCGGTTGGGTCTCTCTTAGAGGTATCAAGCCCCAGAGGTACGATCAAAAACTTTGGTGAAAATTCTACTATGCGTTTTATGACTCTTTGCAAAATAGATCTGTAACGGGGGCCATCTACATTCTGTTCAGGAAGAGGCACGTTTATATTATAGCCTTTTCCCTTGCCCTTACCCTTTTCTTCCCTGAAGCCAGCGAAAAAGGGATAGTTAAAACGAGGGTGCACATGGATTGAAATCGTCAGGACATCTCTTCGCTCATAGAATATACGCTCCTGGCCGTTACCGTGATGATGGTCTAAATCAAGTATAGCAACCTTTCCGTGTCCGCTTAAATGCTGAGCGGCTATCGCTGCTGAGTTAAAATAGCAGAAACCGCCAAATGCCCGGCGCTCGGCGTGGTGTCCTGGTGGGCGCACTAAGGCATATGCCAGACGGTGTCCAAGTAATATATACCTGGTTGCAGTCAGAGTACAATCAACTGCCCTTTTTGCTGCAATATAGGCATTGCGGGTAATAGGGGTAAAGGTGTCCATGCAATAATAACCGGCCTTATCGGGCAGGTCTCTTGGGGGCCGTGCCGTATTACGCAGGGGAAAAACATAAGGGTAAATAGACTGGCTGGGCTTAAGGGTATCGCTTGCCTTTTTAAAATAGTCAACAAAATCTTTATCATGAACAACTGTTATGTATCGCTCTCCAAAGGATTGGATCGGCACCCTTTCAAAGATTTCAGTTTTCTCAAGCTCTTTTAAAATAGTGGCGATTCTTACTGGTGATTCAACATATCCCCGCTCTTTAATATGGTGAATGGCATGCTGGTCGCTTACAACAAGTATAATAGACTTATCAAAAGGTATGGTAGTTTTTACCGGGATGGTTTCAGTTTTCTTTGTATATATGGCTTTTCTTAATCTCGCAGGATTATCTATAAAAGAATCAAGCACCATTTTATTATAATCAGGTGTGCAGACACCGGCATATTTTTTTTCAAGTACCGACTTTACAATTTTACGAACTGTCTCTTGTCTCAGTTCAACATCGCGTCCTAAACTATCAAATACAACATAGGGTGGATTATCTTTACCAGGTTCAATTGGTGTTTCATACATGCTATTGATAATGGGCCGTGCACCATATCTTTCATAAAAACGCAGGCGTGCCTTGTTCTGTTTTAAAATATCTGGGTTATGGCAAAGTTTAGGGCTATCAGGCAGGCATTCGTAGAAAAGGCCGATTACACCCAGAGAAAGAGCCTCTTCTCTGACCTTTTCATATAATACACCGCCTACACCGTAACCTGTCTTATATTTAGCGGCAGAAAGATAATCAAGGAAACAAAAATTTAAATCTGAAAAATACAAAAGAAGCGCAAAACCCTTAACTTTTCCCTTTAAGTCATCGGCGACAAAAAGGATTGAGCGGTACCCATACTTTTGTGGGTTCTTTAACTGGTCTGGAACCTTAGCTATGTCTTTTTCGGGAAGCTCATAAAATTGCGTTTTTAAAATCTCCTGAATCTGGGCTATCGCCTCTTTGTTGATAGAAATACTATCATCATAAATACGCCGAATTCGAAACATATAAAATGGCTCCTTTTATAATATTTAAGATACCCCATGGTAATTATATCACAAAAAATCTATTTATCAAAAAGAATAAACCAATGATGATATAAGGCGTAGGTCGTTGTTTTTGATATCTTTGGGCGGGGCCGAATTGTAATCGTCAATTAAGCTTATACGCAACAACAACTTCTCATTCATTGCCACTGCCAATACTGTCTCTGAATGCAACCTATATTGGCTAAAATCTTCTATCTCTGGATAAAGAAGCAAGTTCTGTGAAATTTTTGAGTTAGCAAAAAGTCTCTTTTCAATAAACGCCCTGGGGGCAAGAATTACCTCATCTTTATCTTTTGTCTTGTCTCTATAATCTGTATGTTCTAAACCTACCCCTACCTAAACCATATACACCAAAAGAAGAACCACCTACATCACATTAAAGGCTCGGGAACAGCCTAGGGACTTCTTTTTCATGTACCAGGTGAGGTCGTTCCTAAGGAAAGATTAGCTAAAGCTTGAGGATATCCAATCTCCAAGATAGTGTGTTATAGCTATAACCAGCAAGGCTATGATTAGATGCTCCATGACCACTTTCCAAGGACTGGCGCCTTGTTCTTTAGCAATGCGATAGCTGAGGATAAGCAATATTGATAATCCCCAGAATATACTTACTATAACTGCCGTCGAAAGCTTAAATAGTAAAACCGGAATAAGAAATGTCAGCGCAAAAATAAGCTTAGAGAAAAAAGTAGCGATTGTTGATATCCAAATTTGTTTTGCAGTATGCTTATTTTCAGATTCTTCAGAAACATGTATGCCCAGTGCATCTGAAAATGCATCTGCTATCGCTATTGTTAATATGCCACCGATAACAACTAGGCTTGAGTGAGTACCGGAATGCAGGCCTACCATTAATCCGAGTGTGGTAATTATCCCAGAGGTTGCCCCAAAACTAATCCCTATTCTAATTGAATGCTTTATCATAATTTAAAATTATAGCTTAAAATATGAAATATGCCAACTAAAATAAAACTGCATAGCGACGTTTTCCTCGCTCATAAACAGCTGTCTTTAAAAAGGTTCAGACTTTACCTGTAATTATTAAAGTTAAGCGGTATGGAAAAATTCAGCCCTTTAAGATGCTGGATAACTACCTGAAGGTCATCTTTCTTTGAAGAAGAGACCCTTACCTTCTCTCCCTCTATCTGTGACTGGAGCTTAAGGCCCAGGCCCTTTATTATCTTGACCAACTCCCTTGCCTTATCTTTTGGTAT
>JABMQH010000078.1 GCA_013203355.1 Candidatus Omnitrophota bacterium
CCAAAGTATATGCCCGGGCTTATCGCTGCAAACTTTTTGCTCCTGGGGGCTTTTTTTCTATCATTCGTAGCGATGCCGGTATATTTTTTGACTATATTGAATAAACAAAGCCATATGATAGTAATTGGTTTTCTCTCAGTGGTAACCGGCGTAGTGTTGATTAAGTTTTTAGTCCAAAAGCTTAGCCTTGGGATTGAGGGGGTCGCCATCGCTACCACGATTACATATTTCATATATGCCAGTATGCTAATCAGCTACGCCTTTATGCATTATACAAAGAACATTTTTTCGCATCTAAAGTTTTTCATACAGCTGTATTTTCCATTTTTATGGATGGTGGGGTTACTGGTAGCATTGCAGATATTTGTTTTTAAAGCGTCAGGCAGGATTTCCGAAGACCTTTCGGCTATTTCTTTTAAGGCAGTGATTTTTTTGCTGGGGTGGATGCCTTTGCTTTTCTATGCTAATAGGAAAACCGCTGTTTTAACATTATTTAAAGAAGCATATTTAAAGAGGAAGAAGACGTAAGATTGATTGAGAAATTAAAAGAGCGCAACTTTAAAATACAGATATTAAAGTGGACCTGCATCGGGTTGGCTTTAAGGCTGATCCTTATGCCTTTTACTATGCATGGGCGGGATTTGCTGTTTATTCATTACTTTCCCATGATGCTTGTTAAAGAAGGTATTTGGGATACATATAGTTTTATGGCTAGCCAATTTTCATCTTATCCTCTTGGCCAAGGTGCTGTCCCTTACACTTATTATGGGCCTGTTATTTTTGTGGTTATGTCAGCGGCAAATTTTATTTTTATCAAACTTTTAAGTGCCATTTCCCTGGTTAAGCTTTTGGAAGTTGGAAGCACAATGATGTTTGTTAAGGGGATGGAAACGATCCATTACGTAAATGCCTTTTCTCAACTGGAGCTATTTAAAAATCTATTCTTAATGAAAATCCCATATTTAGTATTCGATTTTTTAATAGGTGGTGCCTTATTGGCGTTAGCACCATCGCGAAAATCAGCTTTAATATCCTATGCGCTCTGGATGCTCAATATAGTTGTTTTGCACAGCGTATATGCAATCGGACAGGTGGATTTGATCCCTGCTTTTTTCGTTATCGCAGCCTTATGGGCTGCTGTAAAAAAGAGGGCATATTTGTCCGTTATTCTTTTAACACTTGGCGGTGCTACAAAATTATTCCCTTATATTTTGGTATTACCAACCTGTTTGTTGTTGGGGCGCAATTGGAAGGATAGGTCTATGCTCATCTTTACGAGCGTCGCGTTTTTAATACTGACATATTTACCTTTTTATTTATCTTCCGGGACCGCTTTTTCCGGATCCTTCTTGATGCTTTCGAGCGTATCTTATCAGGGAAGTATAAAGTGGATACTGGCAGGCGTATTCGCGGTCTTTTATTTACTATTATCCATGAGTGCCATAAAGGATTCACAAGCCGAAAAGCCGGAGAAGAGCTTGTTGTATTACTTTATAGTAATTGCATTTTTAAGTTACGCAACAATCCCGACAAGATTTAGATTTTTTGTCTATATAACCCCGCTATTGGCTTTGATTATCCCACGACATAAATGGTTCGGCGGATTTACATTGTTGATCATATCAGTGTTGGCATTTTCCTGGCTGACCGATAGGGATCTACAGTTTGGACTGTTCGCCCCCCTGAATCCGGTATATTTTTCAAATATACCAACTATTCAGGAAATTATAGCGCGCGTTGTTAACATTGAGATTATTTATAAGATTATGGCAAGAGTTTCGATATTAACTTTTTTTATCGGTGCCTGGTGGGTTTGGAGCATTAAATTGGGCAATAGGCAAGGGCCCATTAATGGTTTAAGGAGAAGCGATAATTAATGAGAGTTCTATTTTTAGCGATCGGAGATAGATCTGTAGCCAGTAGTAGGGTGCGCGTGTATTCCTATCTACCGTATTTAAGAAAGCAAAACTTTAAGATTTTCGTTATGCGATATACGTCATCCTGGCAGTCGAGGAAAATATTAGCGAAAGAAATATTAGCCAAGGAGAATAAAAATCTTATTGCGAAAGTCGTAAATAGGATATACGGCACAGGGGCGGCCTTGGTTTTGCTTATCCTCGCACCGTTTTTTGATGTAGTTTACATTCAAAAGGTTGCGCTGTTTAAATCTACAATTATGCTCTTAAAGGTTTTAAATAAGAATATTATTTTTGATTTCGATGACGCCGTATTTATTTATCAGGATATAACATATATGTTAAGAAAGGCCGCAGGCGTTGTTGTTTCAAATAGACACCTGAAGAAATACGCCTCCAGTTACAACAAAAATGTTTATGAGTTAATAAGCCCAATTGAAATAAGTGCTTATTCTTTTCGGGGGGATGATAATTCCGTCACGCTGGGGTGGATTGGCTCACCTGCCGGGGTAAGATATCTGAGCCCGCTTATTTTGGTATTCAAGAGTTTAAAGGAAAAATTTCAAAAACTTAATATAGAATTTATGGGTATTAACAGATATGGACAATTAGAGCCGTTATCGGACATAGTTAAACTGACGGAGTGGTCTCTTGAAGGAGAGAGGAGATTCCTAGAGGGTATCAATATAGGGATTATGCCTCTGATGGATGATGAGTGGTCAAAGGGCAAGGGCGGATATAAAATACTTCAATATATGGCCATGGGTATACCTTGCGTGGCTTCTCCCGTTGGGGTCAATAAGGAAATAATAAAGGATGGCACAAACGGATTTCTGGCAACGACTCAGGATGAATGGGTGGAAAAACTCTCTAGCCTCATAGGAGATCGGGCATTAAGGCTAAGAATGGGCAGGGAGGGCAGAGAGATAGCAAGAGAACGATATTCATATGAAAAGAATCTATCAAAATTGATATCAATATTAGAGGAGACAGGTTGTCAGAGCAAAAATTCAGAAAGGGCAAAAAATGGAAACTGAAATCTCAATGGTAATGCCTTGTTTAAATGTAAGAGATGCCAGGTTTAAAAGTCGTTCTTTTCCCTATGAGGCATAGATGTGATTAAGCCAAAGTATTTACGCTTGGTTTATTCTAAAAATAATGTGAATCTTTATCGGATAAGATATAATTCTTGATTTTGTTTTAAGAAAGAAAAAGAAAAGTTATGTTAAACAGATTATCTATGTATTTTGAAAGAGAAAAGAATTTACTAAATATTTTTTTAGTCTATTTTTTCCTTACCTTCGCAATAGGCTATATCGATTTTGATAGGCGGGTAGAAAGTTTTGATACATCGACTGAGTATTTAGAACAGGTGGTTAAAGGAGAATTTACGCTTCCTATGAATTCTCGTATACTAATCCCTTATGCGATATACTCCATACATAAAGTTTCTCATATACCGCTAAACTATACATATGTATTATGTAGGTTTATTTTTTTCTTTTTAGCTTTTGTACTTTTTCATATATATTTAAAAAAATGGTTTGATGACAAACTGGCTATGATCGGGACATTATCTATGATAGCTTCTTTACCATTAATGCTTACTAATTGGTACTGCATTCCGACTGATATGCCTGAACTTATAACATTTATACTCGGAGCTATATGGATAAGGGATAATAAATATAAGAATTTAATACTATTGATACCCATTGCAACATTTAACAGGGAAACTACTATTGCACTTGTGCTATTGTATCTTTTTTACAACATCAAAAGAGAAAAGGTAGGTATTTTACTGAAGAGGACGATAATCCTCTCTTTTCTATGGTTAATACCATACATAACGTCGTTATATTTGTTTGGGCACATGCCAAGGAGTAATTTCTTTGCTTTCTCGTCCAATATGCAAGGCCTGTTGAGCATATTTAGGACGTTGAACCCTTACACGCATCATTATTTTTTGCTTTATTTATGCGGCTTTTACTGGATATTAGCTTTTAGAGATTTCCATAAAAAGGACCCATTTTTAAAAAGCTCTGTGCTTATTATAATTATCTTTTTTATGTATGTCTTTTTTAGGGGCGGCAGAATAAACGAAGTAAGAATATTTATCCCATTTTATGTATTTGTGATACCGCTGGGCTTATTTAATTTGTTTGGAGGGAAACATGGTAGTTCTGTCAAGTCAGAATGCGAGTTGTAAACATTGCGGAGAAAGAGCGTGCAAAGTTGTAGCAACTTTGCGTAATGTTTGCATAGTAAAATGCACTAAGTGCAATCTAACTTTCGTGAATAAAGGTAAAGATATTGATTGCGATAAGGATTACTTTAGTGATTATGATCTGGACAAATATGTGTCATACTACCAAAATTTTCGAGAGAACAGTTTTAGAAAACACCTTAAAGCAATAGAGAAGTATACGCAAAAAGGTTCAATTCTAGATGTCGGTTGTTCATTCGGCTGGTTTCTTAATACTGCAAGAGATCTTGGTTGGCAACCCTTTGGCATAGAGCCAGCAAAAGAGGTAGCAGACATTGCTAGGAAAAAATACAACATGACTATATTGCAAGGGAATATTGAATCAATCGATGCCTTTGGGACTAATTTTCAAGTTGTCACCTTGTGGAATGCCCTAGAGCATATGGCTGAACCGCAGCATGTTCTTAGGCGTCTGCATGACAAACTTTATCCAGGTGGGTTTTTAGTTATTGCCGTTCCAAACATAGAAGGGTTGATTTCCAGGATTGCATTTTTAGCGTACAAGTTAAGCTTAGGTAAGGTTAAGTTTCCTCTTGAACAACTATATCAGGTTGATAACCCCTGTATGCATTTATTTCATTATTCCGCAAATACGCTAAGTTCCATGCTAGAGAGTTGTAATTTTAAAGTAACCCAGGTTATCAAACAGCCAATAATTGATAGCAAAAATATCAAAGACAGAATCAATATGGATAAAGGCTTAGAAGCTAAGCCACAATTTATAAAATTTTGTATAACAACAGCTACGAGGTCTATATTTTACATTTCAGATATAGCTAATTTACACGATACAATAGTAATATACGCTAAGAAAGAAGATAAACAGTAACTATATTAGGGGGGGGGTCAGCCAAAACATGATGCTATCGATAGTTATTCCTGTACATAACGAAGAGGATAGTGTTAAGAAAACGGTCACGGATATTATTGCAGAATTAGACAAGGCCCATATTAAAAACGAGATTATCATAATTGATGATAATAGTATCGATTCTACGCCGAAGGTTATAGCGGATCTGACAAGCGGATACCCCAACATTAAAAGTATACGCCGAAATTCCCTCAAGGGTTTTGGGGGGGCGATACGTGAAGGATTGATGCATGTAAATGGTGATGTAGTAGCAACGGTGATGGGTGACCTATCGGATGATCCAAGGGATATCGTGCGATATTTTAGAAAAATTGAGGAGGGATATGATTGCGTTTTTGGATCTAGGTTTATAAAAGGAAGCGTAGTGAAAGACTATCCTGGTCTAAAATTATTGATAAATAGGGTTGCCAATAATTTTGTTAGAATACTTTTTTGGGTTAAACCGAACGATCTGACCAATGGATTTAAGATGTATAAGACTGAGGTGATAAATGCAATTCAGCCTCTGCAGGCATTATATTTTAACATCACCATTGAAATCCCACTTAAGGCCATTGTAAGGGGTTTTTCTTATACCCAGATACCTATTAGTTGGTATGGGAGGAAGAGCGGTGTGTCAAAATTAGGGATAAGGCAGATGGGCAGAAAGTATCTCTTTACGGTTTTGTATATCTGGCTTGAGAAAATGCTTCTTAAGGATGAGGTTAATAAGTTCGCTAAAGAGCAATGGTGATATTTGCAGAGATGAAATCGTAATATATACAAAAAACACTACCGATTACAAGAGAGAGTAAAATAGATCAGAGGTATAAAATGCAGGCAATAAAATGTATGTTGCTCCAAGCCCCATATTTACAGCACTATAAGGGGGTAGAAGAACTTTCAGCGCCTATGCTTCCTATAGGCCTTGCTTCTATTGCAGCTGTTTTACGAAGAGGCGGAATCGAAGTTTCGATAGTTGATCTTAACCTTGAACCCAATATTGATGCCAATCGCATTATTCATCGGATAAAAGAGGAAAAGATAGGTATTGTAGGAATAAGCGCTATGACATCAAGCATCTCTAGCGCGCAAGCGTTTGCCCGTAAGATTAAAATGGCTACAGGGGTACCGATTGTTATTGGGGGAGCCCATGCTTCAGCAGCAAAAGAAAAGACTATGGAGCAGACTCCAGGTTTTGACTATCTTGTATTTGGTGAAGGGGAGTATACCATGCTTGAGTTATGCCAAGCAATTAACTCAGGTTTAGGAGATTTTTCTGGGATCAAGGGATTAGCATATAGAAGAAACGGAAAAGTTGTTTTTAATGAGCTTAGGCCGTTAGTTCAAAATTTGGATGAGATACCTTATCCCGCTAGGGACCTTTGTGATTTTGATAGATACAATGTACCGGCATATTTACGTTCGAAAGATCGTTCTGCTCACCTTGTCACGAGCCGAGGATGTCCATTTAAATGTACGTTTTGCTCAGCCCATAGCGTTACCGGATACAAGTTTAGGCCACATAGTCCAGAACGTGTTGTTTTCGAAATAGAGAAACTTATGAAGGATTACGGAACCCGTTTTTTTCTAATGTACGATGATACATTCACAATATCAAAAGAGCGAGTAAGGGCTATATGCGAGCTTATTTTAAAAAAAGGAATTCAAATCAAGTGGTTTTGTATGGCCCGAGCCGATACTGTAGATGAGGGAATAATCGCCCTTATGCGGCGGTCAGGGTTAGTAGCTATTAATTTTGGTGTTGAATCCGGGGATGAAGAAATTCTTAGGCGAATCAAAAAGGGAATCACACCAGATAAGGTTAGGAAGGCTTTTAAGATAGTTCGCCAATATAGGGATTTACGAGTTTTTTCATCATTTATGATTGGTCTTCCCGGTGAAACACGGCAATCGATAAAAAAGACTATAGATTTTGCTATAGAACTCGATCCTGATATGGCATTTTTCTTTATCTTTACCCCTTATCCTGGGACTGAAATATATGAAGTATCTAAAGGTATTGATTTTGATGTATCGGACGATTGGGAAGAATACCGCCATGTTTTTTCAAGTAGCGCGCTGGCGTTAAAAAATAAAGAATTTTCAGAAGAGGAATTAAAGGGCTTGTTAATAGAAGCCAATAAACGATTTTATTCTCGACCTAGCTATATTATGAGGAATATCAAAACTATTAATTCATTTGAAGAGCTGACTTCTAGAACTAAAGGCTTATGGCAATTTGTGAAACAGAACTTTAGCACAGCAAGGGCTATACATAAATAATCAAGTTCTTTCGTGCGAGAAATAAATAAGAAAGGGAAACCGATGCTAAAAAATAAAACTATTTGTATTACAGGAGGCGCTGGGTTTATTGCTTCGCACTTGATAGATGCTATTTCGCAAGATAACAAAATAATCTTATATGATTTATTTTCACGCAACGCATTCCAATATGTCAATGCTGAAAGAAAGGAAAATGTAGTTGTTATTCGAGGTGATGTATTAGATGCGGAGCTACTTACGAAATCTATGGCAGGGTGCGATACTGTTATCCACTGTGCAGCTGTGGCAGGTATATACTCTGTAATACGGAATGCGACAATGACGATGAAAATAAATTTTCTTGGAACATATAATGCCCTTGAGGCCGCTGTCAAAAATAACGTAAAACACTTTGTCAATTTTTCTACTAGCGAAGTCTATGGGCCGCATGTATATGATGGCAAGGAGGAAGACATAACAACGCAGGGGCCGATGTCTGAAAAGAGGTGGATTTACGCCGTCAGCAAGCTCGCAGCCGAACATTTCAGCCATACCTATGAGATGGAATATGGCTTGAAAGTGGCGACAGTTCGCCCCTTTAACATTTATGGTCCCCGCCAAGTAGGAGAAGGGGCGATTCGAGAGATGATTTTAAGGGCGCTAAAGGGCGATACATTAACTGTTTACAATGATGGTACACAGATTCGCTCATGGTGTTATGTTTCAGATTTTATAGATGCGGTAACTTCAATTTTGGAACACGAAAAGGCATGGGGGGAAGTTTTCAATGTCGGCAGCCCCAAGGAGACCATCTCTGTTCTTAATCTAGCGCGGACCATAATTCGCCTTGCGGGGTCTTCTTCAAAGATTGAGTTCAAAAAGCATCCGGGCCCGGAAGTTTATTTGCGAGTACCCAACATAGGAAAGGCACGCAGGATTCTTGGATATGAACCCCGTGTGGAGTTAGAGGCCGGGATTGGACAAACGATAGAGTTCTACCGTCAGCACTTGGCGATAGCTTAGTTGTGCAAAAATATTAATAATAGTATTTGCAAAATTTGATAGAAACCCGATAATGAAATATTTTAACATATCAATCGATTTTGAGGATTTACATAGGTTTAACAAGACCTTGGGCAATGTTACCCCCAATAATAAAGATGAGAACAGCGCTTTTGAAAATGCGATTCCGCGCTTCATCGATTTATTCAAAAAACATGAAATACACGCTACGTTTTTTATCACAGGCGAAGAAGTTAACAAAAAACCCGTTAACCGGAGGCTGGTTAAACGCTTGCATGATGCCGGGCACGAGATAGCCAATCACACGTATCATCATTATTTTAACTTTTCGGACCTCCCTTTTACGACAAAGGAAAACGAGATATTGGATTGCCACAAACTCTTGGAGGACATTACGGGCGATAAGGTTGTTGGTTATAGGGCACCATGTTACGACATAGACCAAGACACATTAGACATATTGCGAGACAACAGTTATCTCTACGACTCGTCCTTATACCGTTCTTGGATCAGGCCTTTACAACAGGTAGGTTATTGTTTGTGGAATTTAGCTCGCGGCAAAAAGCCTGGGCGATGGCGCAAGATGGGTTGTGACAATTTGTCGTTTTCGTTGCTTAAAATACCGATTCCTATGTGTGGTTTTTTTCAGTTGCCTTTTTATTCAACGCTAGTGCTTCACCTTGGTTTGAACTATTTTAACTGGGCATACTCGAATATTAATGAAAGGGACTTGTTCACGTTTGAACTGCACTCCATAGACCTTATAGATTATCACAAAGATCTTGTCGCGGAACATTATAAGGATTTAGTTAGCCATCCTGCCATGAAGCTGCGAAATGAAGAAAAACTGGCTATGTTCAACGAGATATTTACTCGTTTTCGCAAAGATTATGAATCTGTAACCTTAAAAGAGTACGCAAATGAAAATATTCATCATCACAGTAGATGAGCCGTTATATACAGCGGCGACCTTTAGAATATTATTGAGCAGCTGTAAAGGTATAGTAGGGGTGTCATTCATAAAGGGAATGTTCACGAAGAGGCGCCTGCTTACGACTTTAAGAATACGAGGTCTTTGGAAATCTTTAAGACTCGCATGCATTTTTTTGTCTACACTTTTGACTGGGGGGCGCGTTCATAAGCTTTTTAAGCGGCATGAACCCCCGATTCCTGTTTACCCGGTTGATGATATTAATAGTAAGCGGTTTTTAGATAAGTTAAAGGAATTGGACATAGATCTTATTATCTCGTTCAATTGCCCCGCTGTGCTTAAAAAGGAGATTTTAAACTTGCCTAAACGCGGTTGTTTAAATGTTCATTTTGGCATGCTTCCCGAATATCGCGGACTTTTTCCAATCTTTTACGCAATTTTGAATGGCGAGAAAGAATTTGGTATAACCGTGCACTATATGAATGAAAAGCTTGATGACGGGTCTATTCTCCTTCAGGAAGCGGTGAAAATTAACGAAAATGACGACATTTTTTCTCTCTATCCAATTGCTTTTAAAAAAGCCGGAGAGCTACTTGTCAAAGCGATAAAGTTAATCCCCGAGGGTTCCGTTAAGACTACGTTTAACGATTCATCGAAAATGACGTACTATTCATATCCTGAGTCGAAGTTGATTTCTAAGTATAGGCGGCTATTTAAATAAAGGAGATCTACGTTATGTGCCTATTGAGAAAATATCCTCATAACGCTTACGGGGCGGGCATATGAAATTATTGATTACCGGTAGTTCTGGATTTGTCGGCAGGAATCTTCTGTGTGCCATGCCAAAGGATTGGAAGATTTTTGCCATATATCATAACTCAGAAGACTTCGTCAGTTTTTTAAAAAAGAATTCTATGGAACACATTGTTCCTTTGCAGGTTGATCTAAGGTCTCATGATGAGGTAAAGAGGATACTTAAATATTCATCGGTATTTGATGGTTGTGTTTTTCTTGCAGCAAACGGTGATCCTGCCGTTTCTGTTGAGAACCCAATTTTTGATCTTGAATCAAATACCCTTACAATATTAAACCTTGTTACGGCCGTTACATTTGGGAAATTCATCTATTTTTCGTCCGGTGCGGTTTATGATGGGTTAAAAGGGCCCGTTTCTCCAACATCACCTGTTTGGCCAAAGTTGCCTTATGCCATATCCAAACTGGCATCAGAACATTATCTGAGGCATTTTAAAGAGAGGGGCAGGATAAAGGATTTAATGGTGGTAAGATTTTTTGGGGCATACGGCCCTCATGAACCGCCACGAAAGATTTATTCAAAATTAATAAAGCAATTTGGAATAGATAAAAACCCGGACTTTACTATTCACGGGAATGGACAAAATCTTATTGACGCTATGTATATAGATGATACAGTACGGGCTATTCAACTTCTCCTTGGGGCTGAGTCAATAAATAGGACTTTTGATTTATATTCCGGATGTCCATTAACCCTAACTCAGCTTGCGGAAAATGCCGCACAGGCTTTTAATTTAGAAGCAAAGATATCATACAAAGGAAATGTTCCTGAATATAACGAGTTTTTTTCTAATGACCAATATATGTCTAAAGAATTACAATTTTCGCCTTCAACAACTCTTGAAGAAGGATTATCAAAGTTTTTTAAATGCTTAACTAATACTTTACCTTAGCAAACGTAGCAAAGTTAGGAGTCGTTATGTCAAAAACAATTGTTGTTATTGGTGCAGGTCCAGCTGGCCTTGCCTGCGCCCATAGGTTATTAGAAAGAGGGGATTTTAAGGTTATCCTTATTGAGAAAGCTTCTTTTGTCGGAGGGCTTGGCGGAAGTTTTAATTGGAAAGAGCACATTTTGGATTTTGGTCCCCACGCCTTTCATACCAAGGGCGGCGAGCCGGAGTCGTTGGTGAGAAACTTATTTAAAGATGACCCCGAGAATTTAATTATGGGAAGGAAAAAAGTTTCCGTTTATCTGAGGAGTAAATTTTATAAATACCCTCTTCAAGTAGGTGAGGTATTTAGGAAGTTCAATCCACTTTTAAGTATTCGTATCCTTGTAGAATTTATATTTACGTCTATCGTTCATGCACTTGTTGCTATTCCGATAGAAAACTTTGAAATTTGGGGAAATAAAAGGTTTGGCCGCAAGCTTTACCGCTTAGGCTTTGGGGATTATACAGAAAAGGTCTGGAAAACGAAGACTTCCGATATTTCGGCGAAATTCGCTCCGGCTAAAATTCAAGGTTTTAGTTTTATTCATTTTGTCAAAAAGCTCTTTAAAATTGGAGGGGAAGTAACGGAACCTTATTTTCAGACATGGCTTTATCCAAAGATGGGTAGCGCCGAACTTTATCGACGGTTGGCATCTAAAATAGAGGAAAAAGGCGGGTCTATAATTTTGGATGCTGAGATATCTTACATCTCACACAATAATGGGAAGGCGGAGTGTGTCGAGTACACTAGAAACGGCGAAAAGGTTTCAATAAAAACAGATTATGTTATTAGCACCATTCACTTAGGACATTTGGGAAATTTGTTGGTTCCAGAGCCGCCTTTTATCGCTTCCCACCATTTTCAAAAGTTAAAATATATATCCTTAATAGTTGTTTATCTTGAGCTTAATATTGATAAGGTTTCCGACATGCACTGGTTTTACTTACTTGATAAATCTTTCCAGTTTAATAGGGTCGCAGAACAAAAAAATTTATGTAAAGATACCTTTAAATCAAATAAAACCGTTTTATCCATGGAACTTACTTGTAGACATGGAGATGAATTATGGAATATGGGCGATGAGGAGCTCATCAATATGGCAAAAGAAGATATTACCAAGATCCCCATAATTGATGCAGGCTTAGTTTCGGGAGCAATAGTAAAGCGTTTTCCCAATGCCTATGAGCTATATTACAAGAATTTTGATAAACATGCAGATATTTCTCTTGCATATGTTAATTCCATAGAAGGTTTATTTTCTGTAGGCCGCAGGGGCTTGTTTTTGCAGGGGGATCAATATCAATCAGTTGAAATGGGCCTTGAAATAGGAAATATCTTATTGCAAAAAGATATAACGGATATTTCAGCGAATGAGTATTACAAAAAATATGTACGTTATGTTGACGAGATATAAGTATTGCCAATGATAGTGGCGGATTTAAGGATGTAGTTGTGAATTCTATAAGACAAAGTGTTACTGTTTTTGGAAGAGGAAAAGCGATAGTTATAGCAATTTTCCTTGTATCTTTATTAATAAGGTTATGCTTTGCAGTGATGCATAATGAGCCGGTTATTCATGATCAAGAGGGGTATGATATATTAGCTATGAACTTACTTGAATATCGTGAGTTTTCTGCAGTAAAAGGTCAGCCTACGGCATATAGCACGCCGTTATACCCTATGTTTTTGTCGGCAATTTACTTTTTCTTTGGACATAGTTATTTGTGGGCGAGAATAATGCAGGCATTATTAGGTTCGGTAGTTTGCTTGATATTGTATTTTATTGCTAAGGAAGTTCTTAACAAACCTGTAGCATTGTTAACCATGTTTTTTATGAGTATCCATCATTTCTTTCTAAGATACGGCACGCTGCTTAGTTCCGAGAATTTGTTTACTTTTTGGGTTGCGTTAAGCGTCTTATTTTTGGTGAAGTTTTTCAAAACCCCCTCTTATCTATATGCCGGCCTATTTGGGTTGATGTCTAGTTTAGCTACACTTACCCGTTCAGCATATTTCCTCTTTCCTCTTATGGCAGGGCTTTTCCTGTTTTTTATACCAGATTTCAGAGATCGTGTGCGCAAAAGGTTATCAAAGCTTTATATAGTTGCAATTTTATGTTTACTTTTCCCTGTAAGTATCTGGACGGTTAGAAACTATTTGGTGTTCAAAACTTTTATCCCACTCGGCACAGAGGCGGGTACGGTATTTTATTCGTCCTACAATCCTCAAGAGGAAAAGTTATTAGATATACACACGAAGGATGAGATTACCCGTAGGTATTGCCAGATGCCCGAGGTAGAGGGTAACCGATTTTTATTAAAGCAAACCTTTTTGGCCATTAAGAGAGAACCTAGCAAACTTTATAAATATATACCTTTAAAACTGATGTATTTCTTCAGCGTTTTTGATTGGGTTCTTAAACCTCAAGGTGCGTATAATTTCTCGACAGGCTTTATTCTCCCATTATTCTTTATAGGTATTATTCTGATGTTTCGCAAAGAATATTCGCATCTTAATTTGCTTGTATTAATGCCGGTGCTTTATTTTATATTTATAACGGTAGCTATCACGGGGGTTCCGAGGACAAGATTACCCATTGAGCCATATTTGATAATTTACGCGGCGTTTTTTGTACATTATATCTATAAAAAAGGCCGCCGTAAATCAGGAATTATAAGTGCCGTAGCTGTTTGGTATCTCTTAAATTACCTCTTTTATTTGAATTCCGGTGGTGTCAAATATGTAATCAGAAGTGGGTTTGAAAAAATAGGACTATGGTAGCGAAAATTATTTTTCTAATTAAAAGAAAATGGTGGGTTGCGTTAATCGTAATTTTTCTAATTCTTCTTATAGTTACTATATACAATGAAAGCAAAAGAGAAGAAATTTACCCCCGAGGGACGGCGGTATGGAGGAGCATGAGGTTTGAGATTAAAACACAATGAGGCTAAAGAGGCAGAAATGACAGATTTTTATTCTTCATGCCGGATTTTATGAGTTTAACGTGTAGAAAAGTACTAATGCTATCAAACGTGTAGTTAGGAACGGGCTTTAAAAAATAGGACTTTGGTAAAGTGCCAAAAGGAAAGGATTGATAAGATGCGCCTAAAAGATAAAACGATATTACTGACAGGGGCAGGCGGCTTTATCGGTAGCCATTTAGCCGAGGCTCTTGTAAAGAAGGCCTCCAAAGTAAAGGCCTTAGTGCGTTATAACTCAAAGCGAAATTGCGGGAACCTTGAATTCTTGGATAAGAAAATCAAAAAGGAAATTGATATCAATTTTGCGGATATCAGGGAAACCGGGATCTTGAGCAAGGTGATGCAGGGCGTGGACGTTGTTTTTAATTTAGCTGCTTTGGTCGGTATCCCGTATTCGTACGTGAACCCACATGAAGTAGCCATGGTTAATACTATAGGGACCTTAAACGTATTGAAGGCAGCCAGAGATGCCGAGGTAGAAAAATTTGTCCAGACCTCAACAAGTGAAGTATATGGCTCTCCTGACCGGGTCCCGATTAAGGAAAAGGACCAGCTGAAGCCACAATCTCCTTACTCGGCTAGTAAAATTGGCTCAGACTCTATGGCATTAAGCTTTTTCTATGCCTTTGATATGCCTGTATCTATAATCAGGCCGTTTAATACCTATGGCCCCAGGCAATCCTCCCGTGCAGTAATACCGACAATAATAAATCAGGCCCTGACCACTAAGACTATACGGCTAGGCTCTCTTACGCCGCGCAGGGACTTTACTTATGTCAAGGATACCGTTGAGGGTTTTATAAAAGTGGCTGAATCAAAGAATTCGATAGGTGAGGTTATAAATATAGGAACCGGCAGGGATGTTTCGGTTGCAGAAATTATGGCAATGGTTGAACGCATCCTCGGTGTAAGGCTGAAGGTTGTAAAAGACTCAAAGCGCATTAGGCCTATACAAAGTGAGGTGACAAGATTGCTTGCGGATAATTCTAAAGCAAAAAAATTGCTGAACTGGGAGCCAAAGGTTGATCTTAAAAAAGGACTTAAGCTTACAATTGACTTTGTTGCCAAAAATCCGAATCTTTATGATCCGAAAATTTACGCAGTTTAAACTTAGAAATGGGAGTTTTTAATGCCAAACACTAAAAGGAGAAAACCTATGAAAGCGATTATATTAGCTGGTGGAATAGGTGTACGTTTACGGCCTTTCACGTTTTCGATCCCTAAACCGTTATTGCCGATTGGGGAAAAACCGATACTCCAGATCATTATAGAGCGGCTTAAAAAATTTGGATTTAGCGAATTCGTAATGGCCATTGGATATAAATCCAAGATGGTCCAGACATATTTTGGAGACGGGTCCGAGCTTGGTGTTTGTATCCATTATTTGGTCGAAGAAAAGCCTTCCGGGACAGCGGGGTCGTTGTCGCAATTGAGAGAACAGTTTAAATTCGGCAAGGAAGAATCGTTTTTGTTGATGAACGGCGATATATTGACGAAGGTAAATTTTGGTAAAATGATTGAATATCACACGAAAAAGAATATGGAGATAACCGTAGGGGTTAAGAATATTCGGGAACAAAAACAGTACGGGGTCATAAACATAAAAAATGGCATGATCCAAAAAATTACTGAAAAGCCTTTTAGTACACAAGCTGTAAGTACCGGCATATACGTTATTAAATCGAGCGTATTGAACGAAATACCACCAGATACCTTCTTGTCTATGCCGAGCTTGATAAATAGCCTGATTGCAAAAAAACGTTCGGTGGGCGCATATAACATAAAGGAGTTTTGGCTTGGAATGGAAGGGATGCAGCACTTCGAAAACATATACAATAATAAGGATATCCGGAATAAATTAATAACAAAATAATTTAAGGGTTTATCATGAAAAAACTTTCGATAATTATGGCTGTTTACAATGAGAAAGACCATATAGAAAAGGTGCTAAAAAACATACAAGAGGTTGAGGCAAGTTTAGAAAAAGAGATCATAATTATTGATGGTTGTTCAACGGACGGGACCCGCGAGATCTTACGAGGTATACATAGCGATAACATAAAGGTAGTTTTCGAAACAAGAAAAAATGGAAAAGGGGCAGCTCTAAGATTGGGTTTTAAGCATGCCTCCGGAGATATTATCTTAATACAGGATGCCGATCTGGAGACGGATCCATTCGAATACCCTATCTTATTAAAGCCTATTTTAGAGAACAGGGCCAATATAGTTTATGGTTCCAGATTTCTGCGGGGGAGAGGCCGGACAAACAGGGTTAGCTACTTTGGCAACCGTCTAATGACGGCCACAGCGAATATGTTATTCAATGCCCGCTTAACAGATATCGAAACCTGCTACAAAGTGTTTAAGGCAGATATGCTGGATGGTTTTAATTTTTTATGCAATGGGTTTGATTTTGATGCTGAATTGACTGCCTCCTTTCTAAGTAGAGGGGAAAGGATACAGGAGATACCAATTACGTACAACCCCCGCAACAAAAAAGACGGCAAGAAGCTTCATTGGATGGCGGGGGTAACGTCTTTAAAGGCTATAATTAGGCGCAGGTTTACGAAATGAATCCCGTTAGAAACCTTAATTTTTAACTGAGAATAAGATGAATAAATGGACAATTAAATATGCAAAGAATATATTATGGGGGTTTCTAACGGGATGAAGATCTTATTGATAAAGGCACCATATAAGGATGTATACGGTCCAATCAAGCTGGCAGCAGGCAACTATTTTCTTTTGGGTCTTGGATATATCGCGGCATATTTAAAGCAGAATGGCCACGAGGTCTCAATGCTTGATTCCGAAGTGCAGGGGTTGAGTTACGAGGCTTGTGCTAAAAAGATCAAAGAGTTAAACCCCGGGCTTATTGGCATAACTGCCGCTACCCCTGATTTTCAAGGTGCTTTAAAGATCGCTGATGTGGCACGAAAGAATAGTAAGGCCTTTTTGCTCTTAGGGGGCGTGCATGCCTCAGCTGTGCCCGAGCATATACTTACCAAGCACCCCGGGGTTTTTGATGCAATTTGCGTAGGAGAAGGCGAAGAGCTATCTTTAGAGATTTGCAGATTTTTAGAAGGCGGGGTTAAAGCACTAGATCAGATTGACGGACTTTGTTTTGTTAAGAATGGCCAGGTTGTTAAAAATAGGCCTAGACGGTTCATTGCAGATTTGGATAATTTGCCTATTCCCGCAAGAGATCTTGTAGATTTGAGCTTATATAAACCACATGCTTTTAATACCAGGCAGGGGAGAACGGCAACTATAATTACAAGCCGCGGGTGCCCTTTTCAATGTACATTCTGTGCCTCCAAGGTAACGCTTGGAGGAGTTTTTAGAGCCAGAAGCGCAGAAAGCGTTGTTGATGAAATCAAACATCTGGTTGATAGATATAGCGTGAACCATATTTTAATTCAGGATGATACATTTACCTATGATACGGGCAGGGCAAAGGACATATGCCGCAAGATTATTGACTCGAAGCTAAAAATCGAATGGTTTTGCTTTTCACAGGTTACTAAGGTCGATGAAGAGTTATTGGATTTGATGAAAAAGGCCGGCTGTTACAGTGTAGGTTTTGGTATTGAATCCGCGGACAAGGAAGTCCTTAAGCTGATGAAGAAACCCATCAATGCCGAGATTTCCGAACGCGCTATAATGATGGCTAAGAAAAAAGGGTTAAATGTCCAGGCATATTTTGTTTTTGGCAGTAAGGGCGATAGCAAAGAGAGCATCGAGAAGACTATAAGGTTTGCATGCAAGACCTCACCCACGTTAGCCTTTTTTAATAAGGTTGTCGCATATCCGGGGACAGCGATGTTTGATGACTATTTCGGAAGTGATTACGAAAATTTAACGTGGAAAGATTTTGTTCCTATGGGTGTACATGTGACTATGTCGAGCGAGCAATTAACGAAACGCCAATTGCAGCGCTTGATATACAAGGCGAATCTAAATTTTTATTTTAGACCAAAACAACTATTAAATATCCTAATGTCTATAAAAAGCTTTTATGAACTAAAAGCATATTTAAAAGGCGGCCTGGCTTTAATCTTACAGATGGTTAAGTGGCACAGGCAAGCGGAGTAGGGCAGATGACGAATTTATTATTGACGAATTCATCGGTTGACAAAAAGATACTATTGTTTGTTATCCTTGTTGTATCTTTTCCACTATTGGTACCGCTACCGATGGTAGCGCCACTGTTATTTGTATTATTAGGGTTGATGATAGGTTTTTTGATGATAAGTTTCATGGAAAAAGAAGAGGATAGAAATTTTTTACTTAAGATGTTTATTTATGCTTATCTGTTGAGGATTCTTGTTGCCTTTTTCTTACATATGCTCACACACAGCTGGGAATATGGTAGGTTTGCTTTTGGTACAACACAGGGTTATCACGGATTTTTTATAGGTGATGGGTGGGGTTATAGCGAAAATGGTTGGATAATTGCTAATAGGCTAAAGGCAGAATTTTTAATAGGGCCACTTATGACTAAACAAATGAGTCTATCCGGTACACTACATGTATATGATTATATAAATGGCCTGATCTATTATTGTGTAGGAAAGAGCCCCCTTACCGTACTCTTTTTGAATTGTACTGTTGGGTCGCTAACATTGATCTTTATGTATCGGATTGCTGCACTTGTGTTTGGGCGAGAAAGCGCCAAGGTAACCGTCCTATTATGCGCCTTTTGGCCATCACTACTTTTATGGTCAACGCAAAATTTAAAAGAACCGTTAACTATCTTTCTTGTAACTGCATGTTTTTGGGCTTCTATTTCTTTCTTAAAAGGGTTTAATCCAATATATTTAATGCTTAGCGTTCTTATGGTATTCTTATTATCAAAGTTCAGACCTTTGATTGGTACCGTTGCTATGATATCACTTGGGTTACATCTAGTGTTTTTGGTATATCGTTTAGTAAAGAGAGATTTCTTTTCGATTTTAATAGTAATCGCAATCTTTGCTTTAATGGTTATTACAAGCATAGAATTTAGAGGGATTGTAAATAAGTTTTTTAACGTAACCCAAAATTTAAATTTTTTAATTGAGGACGTGTTAAGGGAGATAGAATATAATAGAAAAGTACGCGCAATGTCCAACTTAGCTATTCTCCCGAGTTACTTTGTTACGAGTCCGCGGGCCTTGTTGAACTATTTGCCGATCGGTTTGACGTGTGTATTTTTTGCCCCTTTTCCATGGCAGCTTTTTAGTTCGTCTCAAATCTTTGCTACTCCTGAAATGCTGGTGTGGTATATTGCGATACCTTATTTTATTAGCGGAGTGTACCTAGCAATAAGAAATAATTTAAAATATCTTTTCTCTCTTCTTGTCTATAGCGGTGGTATTCTTCTTATGCTTGCGCTTTTTGAAGGGAATATAGGCACAATGTTTCGACATCGTGCACTTGCATTGAATTTTCTTTTGATGTTCATAGCAGTTGGTATTAACGCGGCTAAAAAAGGACCAGCAACTATTCATGAGAGATAAGATGAGTAATAATTGCCGTATTCTTTATGTGTCGTATAACGGACTCCTTGAGGAAATAGTACCTTCTCAAGTTGTACCATATTTAAGAGAATTGACTAAGAGGGGATACCGTTTTACGCTGCTTACATTTGAAAAAAAGGAGAAATTAAATGCTGTTGGCAAAAATGGAGTTAAAAAACTTAAAAATGAGCTTAAACAAATAGGTGTTGATTGGCATTGGCTGCGTTATCATAAGAGGGCACCATTATTTGCAACTTCATTCGATGTGTTAGTAGGTACCGTATATGTATTGTTTTTAGTTATTACAGGAAAGATAGATATTATACATGCAAGAAGCATTGTTCCCGCAGCAATGTCTTTAGTAGCGAAGTTGTTTGGTGCTAAGTTTATTTTTGACACCCGAGGTCTGTTAGCGGAGGAATATGTAGGCGGGGGGCATTGGAAAGAGGGGGAGCTTAAATATAGAATTGTTAAGTTTTTTGAAAAATTTTGTCTTAAACTAGCTGATACTATAGTAGTACTTACACAACAGCATTACAAATATTTGCTGAATTTGTCATGGCTTAAGAATAAAAGCAGGGATCTTCCGATTGAGGTGATCCCCTGTTGTGTGGATTTAAGTAGATTCAGGTATGATTTTCCACGAGCCAACATGATAAAAGGCAAAGAAAACATGCAGGATAACTTTATCTTTACGTATCTTGGCAAGATTGGAAAACACTACATGTTTAAAGAAATGATAGATTTCGTAAAAGATGCGCTTGGGATATTACCAAACGCCAAATTCATGATCCTTACCCAGAGTGATAAGCAAATGGTTCTAGATATTGCTTCGAACAATGATATCGATCACAGTAAGCTTATTATTAAGAAGCCTACGTTCGATGAAATCCCATCTTTAGTCTCTACGGCTAGTGCCGGGATATTTTTTATCAATCCCTATAAGAAATTTGGGTCTTCTCCCATAAAACTGGGAGAATTTTTAAGTTGCGGGATACCTGTGATCATAAACAGCGGTATAGGTGATACCGAAGGACTGGTAAAGGAAAATAGGGTAGGGGCTGTGGTGGGTGGTTTTGACAAAACCAGTTACACCTCCGCCTTTTGTGAATTACTAGGACTGATGAAGGAAGGAGAATCTCTTAGTAAGCGGTGCAGAAAAACAGTTGAGGATCACCTCTCTTTAGATTTGGGTGTCCGAAAATATAGTTCGGTATATGAAAGGGTGCAAGGATGTACTCCGTAGAACATATAAAGTGCAGAATTTGCGGAAGCGATAAAACAAAGTTTTTAGGTACTCGTGGAAACATGGAACATGCAGGCGCCTACGATCCAAGTAATCTCAACGAGCACATGGTGACAAACGTTGTGAAATGTAAAAAGTGCAGCTTTATTTATACGAATCCTTTAATAATTTCCAATACAGAAACCTATAACGACCCTAGCGATTATTTTTCTTCAAGCACCGTAGATCCAGAGACGCTGTTTAAATCCACACTGGCGTTAATTGAAAAACATGCCAGAAAGGGAAATATTCTGGATATTGGATGCGGGAAAGGGGAATTTTTGAACATATCGAAAAAAAGAGGCTGGGAGGCTTATGGCTTAGAGCCATCGGTCAATCTGGCAAAATTTGGCTTAGAGAAATATAGTCTAAATGTAGTATCCACCCCGCTAAAGGATGCCGGGTATCCTGATCGTTTTTTTGACGTCGTTGTGCTTAATATGGTGCTGGAACATGTTGACGACCCGAAGGAATTTCTCAGTGAAATAAGAAGAGTTTTAAAAAAAGACGGAGTGCTTTTCATAGAGGTTCCTAATATGGACAGTCTAATGCTTAAGATGGCTACAATATATTTTAGGTTGCGAGGCAAAGAATGGTCTCCGTTACTTTCACCTCTGCATCATCCATTTCATTGTTATGGCTATAATACATCATCCCTTGGATACTTACTTAATAGCCGGGGTTTTGATGTAAGAAGGAAGCTTGTCCGCGACAGCGGCCTGAGAGGATTTCGACACGATAGCGGTGGTACAGGAGTTGAGAAGTTTGTCCGAAATGCCCTTACAAGATTAGCAGGACTGATAGGTAAAGGAGATGTCTTGATGGTACTTGCAAAGAAGAAGGGAGGTATGAATTAATACTGTGACTTTAAAGGCTCATTATACGTGGGTTACCTTACCCTGTTGTTGTTGTGGTTCAACTTCATACAAGCTATTAGGATATAGAGGTGGCGCTGCCCACAGAAATAGGATAGGGATAAAGACAGATATCGTTAGGTGTTCTTTTTGCGGTCATATTTATCCAAGACCTATGCCCGTTCCAGATGATATAGATATGCTGTATTCTGATACTGAGGATTATTTTTCCCGGAATAATCCAGATAAAAAGATTCAGGTGTGTGATTTATTGGTTGATCGCTTAGAAAAACATCTTGGTTATGTAGGTAGATTGTTAGATATAGGTTCAGGCAGAGGAGAAATGCTTTACGCGGCTAAGAAAAGAGGTTGGGACTGTTGCGGGGTTGAAACCTGTAAAGAATTTGCTGATCAGTCACGCTCAACCTATGGCGTAGAAGTAAAGAATTCTCCTTTGGAAAATTGTCATTTTCCTAATAATCATTTTGATGCGGTTATTCTAAATGTGGTAATAGAGCACCTACATTATCCTCAGAAAATTTTATCAGAAATCAATCGGATATCAAAGGATGGTACCCTTCTATGGATAGAGACCTCGAATGAGGCAAGCCTTTATCATCTTATTGGAAATTTATATTATCGAATTATAGGGAAGAATTGGGTTACACAGCTTTCGCCAACTTTTTCTCCGTACCATGTTCAGGGGTTCACGAAAAATTCAATAAAGACGCTACTTTCAAAAACGGGTTTTCATATAGAGTATTTAAGGCTTTACCCTGGGAAAGCGATATTACCCTATTCGGGATTTAAAGAATTTGTCGAATATTTAGGTGTAACGATAGTCCGCAGCGCAAGTAAAATTTTCGATATGGGAAGGATTGTAAAAGTAGAGGCAAGGAAGGTTAAGGCGATTTCTATATGAAAAAAGTAATAGTTACAGGTGCGGCAGGCATGCTGGGTACCGATTTATGCCCGCTCTTATCAGAGAATGGCTTTAAGGTCTATCGCACAGACCTGTATGCTGAAAATCAGGATTTTGATATTTTGGATGTAAGAGCGGAAGACCGCGTTAGTGATTATATCAAGGAGGTAAAGCCGGAACTGGTTATTCATCTGGCCGCAGAGACGGATGTGGACAGATGCGAGAAGGAAGCTGAACATGCATTTTTGACAAATACCAAAGGAACCGAGAATATAGCTTTGGTCTGCCAGTCCTTGGATATACCGATGGTCTTTATAAGCACAGGCGCTGTCTTTGATGGCAAGAAAGAAGGAGGTTATACCGAGGAGGATATGCCTCGCCCCCTGAGTGTTTACGGGGACAGCAAGCTAAAGGCAGAGAGGATAGTGCAGTCAGTACTCAGTAAATACTATATTGTGAGGGCAGGGTGGATGATCGGAGGGCACAAGAAGGATAAAAAATTTGTTTGGAAAATAATACAAATCCTAAAGACCAAAAAGGAGATAGCAGTTGTTACCGATAAATTTGGAAGCCCGACGTTCACAAAGGATTTTTCGAAAGGGATACTTGATATCGTATCAACCGGGCAATACGGTTTATATCACTGTGTTAATAAAGGTATATGTAATAGGTTTAACATCGCCGAAAAGATTGTCGAGTACTTGGGCAGGAAAGATATTGTTTTGAAGCCGGTTACCTCCGAGGTGTTTCCGTTGCCTGCCCCCAGAGGCAGATCGGAGTCATTGCTTAATCATAAACTGTCCCTGATGGCCATGGACAATATGAGGTCATGGCAAGAGGCCTTGAAGGAATACGTAGAAGAAGGTAAAGAGGTTGCATGAAAGTATTGTTTATAGAGCCCTACCCGACAGAAGGACCGAGCAGCCGTTACAGGGTTGAGCAGTATATACCCTATTTAGAAAAACACGGGGTAAGGTGCATTGTAAGGCCTTTTGTTTCTCCGCAATTCTATAGGATTCTGTACAAAAAGGGATCCTATCTTAAAAAGCTGCTGTTCTTTATGCAGGGAAGCATAAAAAGGTTTTTTGATATATTTACCGGGATAAGATCGGATATCATCTTCGTTCATCTCGAGGCGTTTCCTATAGGGCCTCCTATAATAGAATGGATTTTTTCAAAATTTGGAAAAACGATTATATATGACTTAGACGATGCGATTTATATGAGGGCAACGAACTCTGCTAATAGATTCTCAAGATATTTAAAGTGTCCGTTCAAGATTAAGGAGATAATAAAGATTAGCGCCCATATAGTTACCTGTAATGAATTTCTTGCGGATTACGCGCGGAAATTTAATAAAAATGTTACCGTGATACATACATCTGTAGATACTGAAAAATTTATGCCTAAAAGAAAAGAGGACAAAAAAGAAATAACGCTTGGCTGGATAGGCAGCCATAGCACATCGGGATATCTTGAAGAGTTGAAAAATGTTTTTTACCGGCTTAGCCTGGAGCATAAATTCACTTTGAAGATTATAGGCGCCAGTAAGTTTAGTTTAAAAGTGCCCGGAGTGGAGGTCATAAATTTGGATTGGCGCCTAAGCGATGAAATAGAGCAGTTTCAATCATTGGATATTGGAGTATACCCCTTGCCCGAGAACGACTGGACGCGCGGAAAGACCGGGTTTAAAACAATACAGTATATGAGCGTTGGTATTCCGTGCGTGGTCTCCAATGTAGGCGCAAACAGGGATATCGTGAAGGATGGCGTAAACGGTTTTCTTGTAGACTCGGAAGATGCATGGATTGAAAAATTATCCCTGCTGATTAAGGAGCCTTCTCTCAGGCAACAAATCGGCATGAATGGGAGAGAAACCATCAAGGAGAAATTTTCATTAGAGGCCAATGCACCAAAATTTAAAGCGTTACTAGAAAGATATGAGGTGAAAAATGGGAAAAGGTAAATTGAAGGTAGCGATTATAGGGACTGGCTATTGGGGGAAAAATTTAGTAAGGGTTTTTCATCAACTAGGGGTCCTGGATACGATTTGTGATTCAAATTCAACTGCGTTAAAACAAATAGGAAAGCAATGCCCGGGGGCAAAGACCACATTATCCTATGCCGATGTTTTAAAGAACAAGGCTATTAATGCAGTCGTTATCTCATCACCCGCAGAATCTCATTATAAGCTGGTAAAAGAATCGCTTTTAGCGGGTAAGGACGTTTTTGTGGAAAAGCCGCTGGCGCTAACTACCGAAGAAGGGGCAGCGCTTGTTAACCTGGCAAAGAGGGATAAGCGGATTTTGATGGTAGGGCATCTGCTTGAATATCATCCAGCAGTTAATAAACTGAGGCAACTTATGGGAAAAGGTGAACTCGGTAAAATCCAATACATATATTCAAATCGTTTAAATCTTGGCAAGATTAGGAGAGAAGAGAATATATTATGGAGTTTTGCCCCACACGATATTTCCGTTATCCTCTTTTTATTAAATGAGGTACCTGAGGGTGTTTCTGCCTTTGGCGGAAATTATCTTCACCGCGAAATTGCCGATGTAACAATAAGCAACCTCACCTTTTCAAGTGGAGTGAAGGGGCATATCTTTGTCAGTTGGCTCCATCCTTACAAAGAGCAGAAGCTTATTGTTGTCGGTGATAAAAAGATGGCGGTCTTTGATGATGTCGCAGAGAAAGACAAGTTGTTGCTTTTCAATCATAAAATAAAGTGGATAGATAGAATTCCCGTCCCCAAGAAAGAAAATGCAGAGCGAATAGATCTTAAAGTTGAAGAGCCATTACGTGTAGAATGCATGCATTTTTTGGATTGCCTCAAGACAAGAAAGACCCCACAAACAGACGGTGAAAGTGCCTTAAGGGTACTGAAGGTGCTGCAGGCATGCCAGACATCTTTGGAAAATGAGGGTATAGCAATTTCATTAAAGGCGAATACCCGTAATTCCCCGGCTTCGAGCGATTATTATGCTCACCCGACCAGCACTATTGCGCAGCCCTCTCAGATTAGCAACGGCACAAAGATATGGCATTATTCACATGTTATGGGAGGGGCCAAGGTAGGGGAAAATTGCACCATTGGTCAAAATGTGTTTATAAACTCAGGAGCAGTAGTTGGTAATAATGTTAAGGTACAGAATAATGTTTCGATATACGATCGCATAAGATTAGAGGACGATGTCTTTTGCGGCCCATCTATGGTTTTTACTAATGTGCTTAATCCAAGAAGCCATATTTCACGGAAGAAGGAATTTAAAACAACCCTTGTAAAAAAGGGTGCAACATTAGGCGCTAACTCAACGATAGTGTGCGGGAATACTATAGGTGAATATGCATTTGTAGGAGCAGGGGCTGTTGTTACCAAGGATGTGCTGCCCCATGCCCTTGTATACGGTAACCCTGCCAGGCAGCAAGGGTGGATGTGCCAGTGCGGAATTAAACTGGAGATTAAAGATAATGAAGCAGAGTGCACTTCTTGTGGCGATATGTATGTGTTTGGTAGCGGCAAATTAACTCCCGCGCCAAAAAGGGATAAAGTACTTAAAAAATAAAATGGAAAACACGCTAAAAGATAATATTAGGCACATAGGAATGAGGAGTGCCGTTTCTAACTATATCGGCAAAACATTAATGGTGATAGTAGAAGCCGGGATATTCATCTTGGTTACAAAAAAATTAATGATAAACGATTATGGCACATATTCATTTTTAATAGCCACTTTTGCATTTTTCACATTCTTTGCCTCGCTCGGTATTCCGTACGCCCTTTTGCGGTTTATACCGGAATACATTGAGCATGGCAAAAAAGATACCGCCATTTCAATAATACGATTAAGTCTATATGCCATAACCGCGTTGGGGGTTTTACTCATAGTTTGCAGTTTTTTTACAGCCGATAAGATTTCAATAATATTTAAGATTGCGCTATTAAAGAAATTATTTCCACTCATAGTTCTTATCGGGACGTTTTATATAGTTATCCGGACTGGAGGAGAAATCTTGAATGCGTTGTTCCTGCAGCCATTCAGAAATATATGCCAGGTATTGGGGAGTCTGATAAAATTGTTTTCCTTTGTCTTTATTTTTCAATATGGCTTGAGCGTAGGCTGGCTGCTGGCAGCCATTGCCGCAGTAAGCATTTTGCAGTCTCTGGCATATTTCGGGAGAATCTATATATATTTCCGTGGTGTTAAACCACAAAAAATAGTACCCAAGACAGATCTGAGGCGTTTCTCTGTTTTTAGCGCTAAGGAGTATTTATATATCGCAACAGCTTTTTTTTGGGATATGTCATTTGATATTTATGTAATTACCTATTTACTCGGGGCTGTAAGTGCAGGGATTTTTAATTTCGCAGCTTCGATAAGCTTTTTTCTATTGCATTGGTCTCCGGGAATAGTGCTTCAATCGGTTGTATTGCCCTTGTTTGTTAGAGAGCATACAAAGCGAAAAGACTCGACTTTCCTAAAGAACATATTTGGATTCTATAATAAATTTAAAGCATTTTTTGCATTTCCCGCTGTATTCGGCGTCTGGTTACTGGCGGACAAATTTGAACTTATAGTTTATCAGAATAAATTTGCGCCAGCGGTTTTGGCGCTGCGAATATTAGCATTTTCAGTAATGCTGCAAACTTTTACTATTCCAATGAGAGATATCTTTAATGTTTTTGAAAAAAACGAGTTTTCCTTATATTGCAATAGTGTAATAATCTACAGGGTTATCGCATCTTTCGTCTTAATAAAGCATTTTGGAATAATAGGCGCCGCCTATGCATATGGAACCTCAATGGTGATCTATTTTTTAATACATTTAGTTTTTATCAACCGCATTATTAAGGTACATTACCCAGTACAGGCATTCATAAAAATATTGGTTAACTCTTTAGTTATGGCGTTATCTCTGATTATCCTGAAGCATTTTATGAATAATGATTTAGGTTGGCTATTGGTAGTTGCTATAAGTGGTGTGTTGGTTTATCTTTTCATGTCATATATAAATAAACCGTTCAAGAAAGAAGAAAGAAGTTTGATCAACACGGCTTTAGGAATTCCCATATGGCAGTTTTAATCTATGATAAAAAATAAAGATATAGTTTGTATTTCGGTATCTGATTGGTTCAGGCCCTGGGGCAGCAAACAGCGGCTGATGGGACAATTGGCCCAGCATAACAGAGTGCTGTATGTTGAGCATCAAGGTTCTTTTGTAGATTTTATCAGATACCCTAAGTATTTTTTTAATCGATTGGGCAAAATTAATAAAGTGCGCAGAATAGAACGAAATATTTATATTTATACACCTATCCCTACGTTCCCTTTTGGGAAATACTCTATTTTTGTAAATCGGATAAATCAGGCCATCTTGTGTTTTATCTTGCGTAGACTCATAAAAAAACTTAAGTTTAAAAACCCTATTTTGTGGTTTTATGCACCTACTTCATCTGATTTAATAGGCAAATTAGGCGAGAGTTTTATTATATACCATTGTGCTGCCGATTTTGTGCACGAAAAGAAAAATCGTTTACGTAGAAATACAATTAGGGCGCTAGAGGTTCACCTAATTAAACATGCGCATATAGTATTAACACTCACAAAAGACCTATGCAAGCGCTTCAAGAAATTGAATGAGAATACCTTTTATTTTCCAAGTGCCGTCGATATGGAATGCTTTAAAGTGGTCAGAGAGGGCAACGAGAAAGAACCGGAGGACTTATCCCTAGCAAGAAGACCCAGGCTGGGCGTTGTGGGATATCTTGATGGGAATGTACTGAACGTAGATCTGTTAGACTATGTGGCCAAGGTAAATTCGGGATGGTCGGTTGTAATGATAGGGCCGTTATTTAGAAATGTGAAGCCTTTGGCTAGACTCAAAGAAAACAAGAATGTTTATTTTTTAGGCGAAAAACCGCCAACTGCTATTCCTTTGTATTTAAAATATTTTGATGTTTGTTTGATCCCTTATACTAGGAATGAATTTACTAATAACGTTTCTCCCCTTAAGTTATACGAGTATCTGGCAATGGGAAAACCAGTTGTCAGCACCTTCTTTTCAGATGACCTAAATGACTATAAAGATATTGTGGGAGTAGCTGATAACAAAGAACAATTTTCAGAACTAGTCCGTGCATTTTTGAATTATAAGGATAACGAACAAGGGTTTACGGCACGCATAAATTTTGCTTCCGAAAACTCATGGCAGAAAAGGCTAGACTTTTTAGATGAAAAGATAGGGGATAGATTAAAGTGAACATTGTTTTAGTTGAAGTTGCCCCAGATGAAGTAATGATGACACGCATGACGGGGTATTATCTTCCTCACCCCGGGTTGGCTTATATAGCGGCCTATTTGGAAGAAAGAGGCCATGCGGTAAGTATTGTTGACCCCGTATCATCGGACAATGATATAAAACAGATGGTAAAACAGATTGTTGAGTTTAAACCACATATGGTAGGTTTTACATCCACAACTGCGTCCCGCTTTAGAACAACAGACGTTATCAATGCCGTAAGAATGCAAACTGACGCATTTATAATAACAGGCGGCCCACACTTTTATCCTACTGCCAGAGAAGCCATGTCTAAAATCCCGGCTATCGACTGTGTCGTCAAAGGCGAAGGGGAGATGGCGATGGCTGAAATTGCGCAGGCCGTTGAGGCGAATGAATCTTTAACTGGAATTCCCGGTATATTTTTTCGGCAGGACGGCAATATTATTGAAACACCCGATAGGGGTGTGAACAACAACCTCGATTCTTTGCCTCTGCCGGCTTATCATCTATTTGACTTAAAACGGTACAAAAGCCGCCTACTCGGCAAAAAAGGAATACCTGCGCTGGGGGTTACAAGCAGCCGCGGCTGTCCTTGCAGATGTATTTTTTGTTCCATAACGGCATTGCAGAAACATAATTTTAGAAAACGTTCACCTGAACTTTTTTTGGATGAGATTGCTTATTTTAAAAGGGAGTACGGTTATAAAGGATTTTTCTTTAACGATGACACTATCACTATTGACCGCAGCCATATCGTCAATATATGTGAGGGCATACTTAAAAGGAGGTTGGACATTCAATGGTCAGCCCTAGCTCGCGTTAATACGGTGGATGAAGATTTGCTGTCTTTAATGAAAAAAGCGGGTTGTTGCTACATTATGTATGGGGTGGAATCCGGGAGCGATAAGATGCTTGCAAAATTAAAAAAAGGAACAACCATTGCTCAGGCCACCAAGGCAATAGAGATGACTGCGGAAGTCGGCATTCCTTTTGATGCCTTTTTTATGGTTAGCTTCCCCGATGAAACAATGGAGGATGTGCGTAAGACCATAGACCTAATGAACAAATTTTCTTCATATCCAAATTCACACACTCCTTATGGTTTTACGTGTATATATCCCGGCACAGAAATTGAAAGACTGGCATATAGAGAAGGAGTTCTTCCAAAGGATTTTTCGTGGAATACAAAATATATTAAACCCGTTTATGCAGTATTGGGAACTGACCCTTTCAGCCCCTGCTGGGAGACCCCTCTTTTGCCATTGGAGGATATAAAGGCGATGATTTTCAGATCTCGTCCGATACCGTATAAAATCAAACAGGTTTTTCGTAAGTTGAGAGACCTTACGCCACAAGGTATTTTTTCGAGTATCCGGATAGGTATACGCATGTTTACTATTCGCTAAAGGGGCACAATATGTATTCATCTTTTTTACAATATTTGATTGATTCGAAAACTAGAGGCTAAGTATAAGTGAGCAGGAAATAAACTTTATTCAGAAATCAGAAAGAGGAAGAAGTAATTATGCCTGGATTGTTTGGAGTGATTGGCGAGAACCCGCAGGGGTGGTTTCTGGGGGCCGAGCAGAGGTTAAATCATTATAATTATAAAATCGATCGCTATATTGACGAAAGATTTTGCATAGGAAGATTACACAAAGGTACACTATTTCCGAATAACCAGCCGGTTTGGGATGAAGAGAAAAAAACAGCCGTTTTCGTTGATGGATACATAGTAATAGATGATAATATTTCGGACTCTTTAGAGAATTCAGGTAGGACGTTGAGGAAAATCCTGTCCTTATATAAAGAGAAAGGAGATAGATTTGTAAGCGATATTAAAACCGGCATTTTTAACATTGTCATTATAGACCTCCGGAATATGGTGGTTAAGCTGATAAACGATAGGATGGGGTTTAGTCCTCTCTATATTCGAAATTCGCCGACGAATAAACTATTTTTCTCCCCCGAAGAATCTGTTTTATGTGAAACTGAGGGTTCGCGAAATAAAATTGACTGGACGGGAATCTCCGAATCCTTATATTATGGCTATCCCCTGAGGGGAAGGACGTTCTTAAAGGAAGTAAGGTTGCAGGGGTCTGGATCGGTATTAACGTATAGCCTTAAAGACGGTAAACTTGATGATCGGCAGTATTTCGATTTCAATTATAATGATGGAGAAAAACAAGATCGCTGGGATGAGATTGTGAAAGAGAAATTTTTCTTGCTCGGGAAAAGATATAATTCCGATTCGCGAAGATACGGCATGTTTTTAAGTGGTGGGGTGGATTCACGGTTAATTTTGGCTACCTGGCCTAAGCGCGAGAAACTACATGCTTATACGTGGGGGGCAAAGGGTTTATCGGATCTCGAGATCGGTAAAAAAATCGCGCAAAGAGTCAAAATAAAACACACAATGCTTCCGTTTGACGGAAATACATTTTTAAATAATTGGGAAGAAACTTTTCGATTGCAGTCAAACGTATTTTATTGGTATATGACCGAGTATGCAAAAGCGGTAGAAAAGGACGGTATTGATATTGTAATTGATGGGTTAATGGGAGATGTCTTTTTAGGCGGAGATTTTTTTATTAAGAAAAGCCCCCGAGATATTCTATTTCCGTATCGGACTAAACCCAATAACCTCTCCCTGCGCGAGATGGCAGAATTGATAGATCGGGAGAGCCGCATTTTTAAGAATAGGAATATAGCTGACCTTCTTGATAATGAAAGTAGAAAAGAAATAAACAATGCCCAAGAGGAACGGATGCATGATATTGAGCAGGATATTTCAGGGATTTATCATTCTGCGGATTGCCGGGAAAAGATAATTGAGAAATTTCGAATAGAGAATATAGGAAGAAGATTTGTCAATTTTCAAAGAGTCGGCTTAAGCTATCGCGTAGCGGCGATCCATCCTTTTTATGATTATGAACTGCTGGATTTGGTATCGGCCATGCCCATTTCATTGAGGGCAAATCATAAAATATATTATAAAATTTGGCAAACATTAGGCGGGATTTCCTCTATTAGATATGCTCGAAATATCATTTCGCCGTCTTTGCCGTTTCCCGTGCAGGAATCTTGCATTTATCTCTATGTTATTAAAATGAGGCTTCGTGCACAATTGTATCGTTTAACCAAAGGTAGATTTTGCCACAAAGATGATTTTTATGACTTTGATAGGTGGTTTAGAAGCGATCCGCGTTTAAACAAGTTGGTTAAACGCGGATTTTTAAACAATCCGGATTTATTTGATACGTCTGAGATGAAGAAATTTATCGATAAGTCTTCTACCTATGAGGAAGACAATCTAAGACAGGCAGCCCCCTTATTGTTATCGTACTTATTTTTTATGAAGAAGAACAGCGGGAAAGATTTTAGGGAAGCGGTGAAGGATGAGAGTACTATTAATTAGGCCGCCAAAATATCTCAACGGCGGGCTCGATACAGATACATTTAATTATGCACAGCCCCCAGTAGGCATTGCCAGTATATCTGCTTTCTTGAGAAGCAAGGGGGTAGATACAGAAGTGCTTGATTTATACTTTGAAGGTGCAGGAGCCGCAAAACAGAAGTTAAGAAATATTTCAGCCGGTTTAGTTGGTGTTACGTGCATAAGCGGAGAACATCAAAATGCTCTTGATACAGCTCAGTTTGTAAAGGATAACGTAAAGCCCGCTCCTTTTGTTGTATTAGGCGGCCCACATGTTACCGTTACTAAGTTTGACGAACTCATTTTAAACTCCTATCCATTTGTTGATTTTATTATAAGGGAAGAGGGTGAAATTTCCAATTTTGAATTGATAGAAGCATTAGAAGGAAAAAGGGATTTGGATTCGGTCAAAGGGCTGAGTTTTAGGAGAAACGGCCGCTATACATACAATCCCGACAGGCCCATGTTGAGCAATCTTGACGCACTCCCCTTACCCGATTATAGCTTTTATGATTTTTCAAAAAATATCGGCGGTAATTACGACGGACATTTTTTCTTCAGAGATGTGAAATCTTTTAAGTTCGCCCCTATAGTTAGTTCGCGGGGATGTCCAAACAGGTGTCAATTTTGCTCTTTGTTCTGGGGGAATAATGTTAGGATGCGCTCGGCAGAAAATGTGGTTGAAGAGATTATGGCCCTGATGCGCCAATTTGGCATAAGGCATTTTAGCTTTTTTGATGATTGCTTTAATATATCCCTGGAGAGGATTGAAAAGTTTTGCCAACTTGTTATTGAGAGAAGGCTCAACATAAGCTGGACGGCCATGATGAGGGTAAAGCCTGTTAATTCCGAAATTCTCAAAACTATGAATAGGGCGGGTTGCCGTGGTCTGTGCTTTGGCGTAGAATCCGGATCGAACCGACTATTGAAAAGCATTAAGAAAAATATAGATACAAATGAGATAACACGCGCCTTTTCGCTTGCCAGAGAGGCAGGCATAATGTCAAAGATGTTACTTATGGTGGGAAATATGGGAGAGACGGCACAAAGCATCAAAGAGAGCCAGCTTCTTATAAGGCGTTGCAAACCGACAACCGTTGGCATTTCGCCACTTGTAGTTTTACCTAACTCCGATGTTTATAATAGCTTGCTTGCCAAAGGTAAAATGGATGATACATATTGGTTTACGCATTCCAGGGCTCCTATATATACGGAAGAACATAGCTACGATGTACTACGCTATTATCGTTTTAAACTACTTGGTAGTTTTTATGTCAGTACTAAAGGTTTTTTTAAATTACTAAAGGTTTTTATTTTGAAATTTGTTTTCCTAATTTTAATAAAAATGAGGATAGAGGCTGATAGTGTAAAGGCAGGTCTGCATAAATATCCTTGGATGAGATCATTACTTGGCAGGTTCAGAACGGTAGATTAAGGATACTAGGTATGCGTCAAAAAATAGCGCTTATTGTCCCATATAAAAATTTGCAGAGAAACCCACAGAATATATGTTCGCCGCATATAGGGATTGCCTACGTTGCTTCAGCGCTGGAATCAGAAGGGTATCGCGTGGATGTTATTGACGCCTTAACGAATAATTATTCCCATAATCAGTTGATTAAGCGAGTGGTTGAATCCAACCCTGACGCCGTTGGGATTACATCAACGACCGACGTCCGTTTTCAGGCGATGAAGATAATTCAAGATCTGAAGAGAAGGCTTAACGTATTTATCTTTGCGGGAGGTCCGCATTTTACATTAACGGCACAAGATGCCTTAGAAAATATACCTGGTTTAGATGCGGTAGTAATTGGTGAAGGCGAAGATACCTCGCGAGTGTTGCTTAACGCCTATTTCGGAAAAGGTAGTTTTAACGAGATAAAGGGGGTAGGTTATAGGGATGGGGGGATAAAGATTAATCCATTGCGGGACCCCATAAAGGACTTAGATAGCCTCTTAAGACCTGCCTGGCACCTCTTTAGTATGCGTAATTATAGAAAAACGCTTGTCAGGGCAGATGGCAATACTATGC
>JABMQH010000079.1 GCA_013203355.1 Candidatus Omnitrophota bacterium
ACAGTTATTTCTCAGGGCATACATTTTATAACAGCCAATGTAGAAATGGACAGCACAGTAGGTTTTGCAGTTGATGACCTTGCAAAAAAACACGGTGTTGTATATTCAATTAGCGATGGAGACCAGCCAGGCGTATTGTCAAGAATGATTGATGAAGTGCAGTTATATGGTTTTGAGATTACAGTTGCCGGCAACTGTAAGACATTTATTGATATGCATCAGAATCCGGAAGGAGTTATGCCGTGGGTAAGGCCAGGCCATAACCCCCGCATGATAACAGCATTTGCCGATGGCACAAAACAGGGAATGGAATTGGCTGTTTTAGGAAATGGCATTGGCCTGACAACTGACTTACGCGGCATGCATGGGATAAAGACTACCAAAAAAACCATTGTGGATGACTTTTTGGCTGTAATCAGACAGGAAGGCATTGTAGATTATGCGATGGGTTTCACAACTCCAGATGATGCTGGCGGCGTGTTTGTTATAGGCAAAAGAAAAGAGGAATATGTTGCAGACGACTTGGATTATCTGAAAAAAGGTAAAGGGCCCTATTATCTATTTTTCAGAGATTACCATCTCTGTTATTTCGAGTCAGCTAAATCGATCTCTGAAGCTGTAATTTTTGGTATATCTGGCCTTGCACACAAGCAGAAGTTGAACGATGTTTTTGCGCTTGCAAAAAAAGAGTTGAAGGCCGGAGACAGGCTAGACGGTATAGGTGGTTTTACCGCTTACGGAATAATAGATAAGGCAGAAACGGTTAAAAGAGAAGGCCTGGTGCCTATGGGCTTAACAGAAGGTATTATTGTAAAAAGAGACTTAAAGATTGACACTCCCATTACTTTTGATGATGTAGATTTCGACAAAGATAAGCTGGTGATTAAGCTGAGAAAAAAAGAAGAAGATTTCATGTCTGCAGAGGGCTGATAATCATGTCCAAAGGGCCGTTAGTTTATATAGTAGTACTCAGTTTTAATGGGGAAAAATGGCTTGATGGATGTTTATCTACTGTAAGCAAGACCAAGTATGAGAATTTCCGGATTATAGCGGTAGACAATGGTTCGACTGATGAGAGCGCAGTATTTATTCAGGAAAACTACCCACAAATAAAATTGATCAGAAATGAGAAAAACTTAGGATACGGGGAAGGGATAAATACAGGCATAAGGCATGCATTAAAAAACCATGCGGAATATGTAGTTGTGCTTAATCAGGATACAAAGGTTGATCCGCTTTGGGTTACGGAGATGTTAAAAACTGCCTATGGGGACAAGAGCATCGGCATCTTAAGCCCTTTTCAGTACAACTATGATGGCACAGCCTTAGATGAGAATTTTTCAAAAACTATGCTGAAGAACGATTTATTCCGCAAGAATTATCACGATCACGCAGTAAGTAGCTTTTATGAGATTAACAATATTGTAGGAGCTGCTTTGATGATAACCAGGGGATGCCTAGAAAAAGTAGGTTTATATGACCCGTTTTATTTTTGTTATGGAGAAGACAGAGATTTATATAGCAGAGCTCAGTTCCATAACTATCGCCTAGCTGCTGTAAGGGATAGTAAGATTTACCATTGGCATGGTTCCCTGGAGCACAAGAAGGCAGAATCACCAAACGCGCGCTTTATAAGAGGGTATTTGATCTTTTGCTTAAAAGACCTTAATAGGGTATTTTTAGGAAATCTCATGAGATGTATTAAGACAACCCTAAGTCTTATGAAAAAATACGGCCCAAGGCATTTCTTCAAAATTCTAGTTGTACAACTGCAGGTATTATGTTATCTACCATTGATATTGATTAAGAGGTCTAAGGAGAAGAAAGAGGCCTGCTATTTGTAATTATTACAGATCTATCAAGCAGGCGGGGCAGCCATAATTTTAACCCCCAGCAAATAAATAAGTTGCAAGTGGCTTTTAGTTAGTGTATAATCATTGTTAATAAAAAGGAGGCAATATGGGATATGAGCACGGTGGTGGTGGTTTTGGTGGACGACCGCGGGAAATGCACAAGGTAACTTGTTCAGAATGTAAGAAAGAATGTGAAGTTCCTTTCAAGCCCAGCGGAGATCGTCCAGTATACTGTAAAGAGTGTTTCTCAAAGCGCAAAGACAGCAGTCGTTAAAAAAAGAGATTTTGTTAATCTCTCGTTCTTAACAGTCCACAAGAGGTGTCTAATGCAGGAAGCCAATTTTGTTATAGGCACCTCAGAACTTTTATTTAAATGCCATCTGTCAAACAGATGGCATTTTGTTTTTCCCACAAAAGGAGGGTATGTTGGCAAGAGATAATTATTCATATCAAAAGTATCAGAAAGA
>JABMQH010000080.1 GCA_013203355.1 Candidatus Omnitrophota bacterium
ACCGCTTTTATCTGCGATATAAATTTATATCTATAAGATAAATATTTTGAATACGTGGGATATTTATGAAATATAAACTTATAGTAGTAATATTGGCCGCAAATTTAATTTGGCAGAACGCAGCCTGGTGTTATCAAGATACATCCCATTCCCTAAGGGCACTGGCGTTTAGGCAGAAGGAGCCGCAAGGAAAAGGGGAATTAGTTCCCAAAGGAAAAGGGAAATTAGTTCCCGGCGTAAATGATTATTCTTATGGTGTTTTTATGGATTTTGATACGGACACTTTAACAATACAAGCTGATCGTGATCATTCTTTTCGCATACGATATCCCTTTGTGCCACTTAGATTGCATACTACAGAAGTTCATGAAATAAGAAGAGGCGTAGAGTATAGAATAAGGGATAATAGTCCCTTGTATCACTTTATGGTATCAATTTGTGAGGTATTGCAACCACATATCGTAGGTGGCGTAGAGGATGTAAAAGAGATGGCGTACAGAGCTGTTGATGATCAAGGGAAGGAATTTATTGAAATTCATGGGCAGGAATTTCTTGAGATACAGGTTTTTTTAAGAAGCGGAGATATTATAATTGAGATAGGAAATGAAGCTCCCTTTAGTGTATTTCAATCAGATGGCGAGATAAAACTTATTTTCAATGCGCGCCTTGCCTATGCATCCAGGGTATTTGATTTAGCGACGAGAGCCGAGGCACTCGCACCAGATTATTGGGAAAGATTTTTGGTAGAAAGCGTACAACCACAAAAATTAGGAGATTTAGGTGGAGTAATCCACGGCGATCTCCTCGCAAGCATATAATGATTACATGAAAAATAAACTAATAAAACTTATATCGGTAATGGCTATTACAGCGATGCTGGGAGAAAATATCCTTTGGGCCTGCCCGGGTATGCCTGATCCATTGATATAAAAGGGGCCTAAAAAAGATTTGCTATATTTAACTTTATGGGTATAATATATGAGATATGAGTACGGTATCTTTAAAGAAGGAGGCAAATACCATAACTAAGAAAATAGGTTTTGACAACGAGAAGTACCTTAAAGAACAAACTCAAGCTATATTAGAGAGGGTTAAAAAGTTTGATAACAAATTATATCTTGAGTTTGGAGGGAAACTACTCTTCGACTATCACGCCTCACGTGTCCTGCCCGGTTTTGATCCTAATGTCAAAATGCGCCTCTTCCAGAAATTAAAGGATAAGGCAGATATCATACTTTGTATTTATGCCGGAGATATCGAAAGAAGAAAGGTAAGGGCGGATTTTGGTATTACCTATGACGTTGATGCCCTTAAGTTAATAGATGATTTAAGGGGTTGGGGGATTAACGTATTAGCGGTGGTGATAACCCGTTTTGAGAATCAACCGGCGGTTAATATATTTAAAAATAAATTAGAACGGCGGAATATAAAAGTATACACCCATTACTTTACCAGGGGGTATCCTACCGATGTGGATTTGATAGTCAGTGACGAGGGTTACGGGGCAAATGAATATATAGAGACCAAGAATCCCCTCGTGATAGTTACGGGACCAGGCCCGGGCAGCGGTAAACTGGCCACCTGCCTTTCTCAGTTATATCATGACCACAAAAAGGGAACAAATTCCGGATATGCCAAGTTTGAGACATTTCCTATTTGGAACTTACCTCTTAAGCATCCCGTGAACATAGCTTATGAAGCGGCTACAGCTGATATCCGAGACTTTAACATGATAGATTCCTTTCATTTAGAAGCCTATAACAAGTCAACCGTAAACTATAACCGCGACGTGGAAGTATTCCCCGTGATTAAAAGAATATTAGAAAAGATAATGGGAGCCGAGTCAGCCTATAAGTCTCCGACGGATATGGGGGTTAACTGTGCGGGCTTTGGGATTATCAATGACGAGGCAGTCAGGGGAGCGGCCAAACAGGAGATAGTAAGAAGGTATTTTAGATATAACTGCGAATACGTAATGGGTTTTGCGGATAAGGAGACCGTGCAGAGAGTGGAACTCCTCATGAAAAACCTTGATATTGAACAGGAAAACAGGACTGTGGTCGAGCCCGCAAGACGCGCTGCCATGGAAGCGGAAAAAAGCAAAAAAGGTAATGAAGGAGTTTTTTGCGGAGCAGCGATAGAATTAGAGGACGGTTCAATCCTTACCGGGAAAAACTCAACCCTTATGCATGCGACCTCAAGTTTGGTTTTAAACGCCATAAAACAATTAGCGGAAATCCCCGATAAGATACATCTGTTGTCACCAAATGTATTAAAATCCATAGGTAATCTTAAAGAAAATATTTTAAGCGCTAAGACGGTGAGTTTGGATCTGGAAGAAACTTTAATAGCGCTTAGTATGAGCGCCGCCACAAATCCTACTACTCAACTGGCTATGGAGAAATTAAAAGAACTCCGCGGTTGCGAAGTTCATACAACTCATATCCCCACCCCGGGAGATGAAGCGGGCTTAAGAAGGTTGGGAGTGAACCTTACAAGCGATCCGAACTTTTCCAGCAAAAATCTTTTCGAAGCCTAATTTTTCTTTTTGTGCAAATTCCACAGGCGGTCCAATTCCTTTAAACTGCAGTCTTTTATTTTCTTTCCCTGTTTTACCAGTTCTGTTTCCATTCGCTTGAACCGCTTTGTGAATTTTTTTGTAGCGCTATTTAATGTTTCTTCAGCGTCGATCTTCATAAAACGGGCCAGGTTCACAAGCGCAAAGAGCATATCACCCGTTTCTTCAGCGCATTTACGCCTGTTTTTGTGTTTTACCGCTCTTTTTATCTCTTCCAGCTCTTCCTCTATTTTTTCAATGACGCCATTTATATCAGCCCAGTCAAATCCGCGCCATGCAGCGCGTTTTGATACCTTTTGTGCCTTAAGCAGGGCAGGCAGGGCGTGTGGGATCCCGCTTAAGAGGGTCCTTTTTTCTTTGTTGTTGTATTCCGTATGTTTTTTTTCTTCCCAGCGTTTGTATGCCTCTTCGGGCCCGCTTGCCTTATGCTTTCCAAAGACGTGAGGATGGCGCCGCAGCATTTTTCGAAGGGAAGTGCGCAGGACATCATCGATATCAAATCTACCGCGCTCCTTTGCGATCTGGGCGTGGAATATCGCCTGGAAGAGAAGATCTCCGAGCTCATCCTTGAGCTTCTCGGGGTCTTTCGAATCAATTACTTCACAGACCTCGTAGGCCTCTTCAATAAGATATTTTTTAAGCGAGGAATGAGTTTGCGCCTTATCCCAGGGGCAGCCGTTTTTTGAACGCAGCCTCGACATTAACCTTATGAGTTTTTTAAAGGATTTTTGG
>JABMQH010000007.1 GCA_013203355.1 Candidatus Omnitrophota bacterium
GGGTTTCCCCTTTAATATATCCCCTTCCTTGCGGGAATATTAGCCACTGTCTTGTTGCCGCAGACCATCTTAAAGAAGGAACCGTAGTTTCCTTCTTTAAGTAATCATCCTTCCTAAAAGGAAGATGTACTTTCTTCTTTAGGAAATCATCCTTCCTAAAAGGAAGGGGTGTTTCCTTCTTTAGGTAATTTGGGCCCGCATGGACTTGAACCATGAACCCCCTGGTTATGAGCCAGATGCTCTAACCGATTGAGCTACGGGCCCCTACTTCTACCTTGTTTGACCCAGTGCTTCACTAAGTCCGAAACTAAATCCTGTGCGCCTTTGTGGACTTAGTGGAGTGCGGGCCCCAATTTCTACCCTGCTTGACCCAGTGCTTCACTAAGTCCGAAACTAAATCCTACGCTTCTCTGTGGGCTTATGTTAAGTACTGGCCCGCTACTCTCCGCCTACAATTGTAAGGAAATTCTGCAATTTTCTACTACGAATAGGATGACGGAGTTTACGCAATGCCTTCGCCTCGATTTGACGCACCCGCTCCCTCGTTACCCTAAAGATTACCCCTACCTCTTCGAGAGTACGGGGATAACCATCTCCTATTCCGAATCTAAGCCGTAAAACCTTTTTTTCTCTATCGCTCAATGTACCTAATACGCCATCAAGTTGTTCCCTTAACATCGCATAAGCAGTGGCATTTGCTGGAGAAACAGCCTTTTTATCCTCAATAAAATCTCCGAAGTGCGTATCTCCCTCATCCCCTATAGGCGTCTGAAGGGATATGGGCTCTTGTGCAATTTTCAAAATACCTCTGACCTTTTCAACTCCCAGCCTCATCTGGTGTGCTATTTCTTCAGGGGACGGCTCCCTACCCCGCTCCTGCACCAATGACCTTGATGCGCGTATCAACTTGTTTATCGTCTCGGTCATATGAACGGGGATCCTGATAGTCCTGGACTGGTCTGCAATAGACCTTGTAATAGCCTGCCTTATCCACCAGGTGGCATATGTTGAAAACTTATATCCGCGCTGATATTCAAACTTATCAACCGCTTTCATCAACCCGATATTCCCCTCTTGGATAAGGTCTAAAAATGAGAGCCCTCTGTTGGTATACTTTTTAGCAATGCTTACAACGAGCCTCAGGTTCGCAGCAACCAATTCCTTCTTCGCTTTGTTAAAAACATTTTCTCTGGCCCTGATACTCTTGACCCGTTCTTTTACCTTTTTGTACGGTTCCTTGAATTGTCTTTTTACCTCCCGGACCTTCTTTAAAAGAATCTTTTTCAGTTCCTTACCCGCACGCTTGGCTTTGAACTGGGCATTCTCCCATTCTGCCAGTAGATTTTTTATCTTGTTTGCGAGGTCCTGCGCATAATTTATTGTTATCTTGGATTTCAAGAGAAGTGCCCCTGCAGTCTCGATCTTCTTCGCTTTTTTAAGCTTTTTCGCAAGCTTCCTTAAATCCCTTGCAACCTTATTACGCTGGGGTTCAATAATATCAATATTTACATAATTTACATACTCCTCCAAATTAAGATTTTTCTTATCGATCTGTTCTATAAAGGACAGTACCTCTTTCCTGGTTACCCTGCATTCAAAAACTTCCTTTTTAAATTTTTCTTCAGCCCCCTTTATCCTCTTGGCTAGCTCAATCTCTTCTTCCCTGCTTAAAAGGGGAATTTGACCCATCTGTTTTAGGTACATCCTAACAGGGTCGTCTATATGATCAATCTTTGCCGGTTTCGCAATCGCTGCTTTCTTGGGTTCGCTAGGCGCTAAACGGGTGGACCCTTCTGCTGGTTGCGGTTCCTTTTTGGCCTCCTGATGCGTATCTACGATCTTGATCTTTTCTTCACCAAGAATGGTCAGTATCTCATCTATGTCCTCAGGGGAGACTACATCATCCGGCAAAATCTTATTCACCTCTTCATATGTGAGCTGGCCCGTCTTTCTCCCAACCACAAGAAGCTCTTTAAGACCCTTAAGTTTTGAGTCTTTGTTTTTAGATTTTTTGGAGGGTTTCTTTCGTTTTCCCTTCATATGCTTTAATGCTCCTTACTAAACCACTGCATTCCGCAATGAGCTTATTAATCCTTTCCTCATCATCTCTATTTTGGGCCAAGGCGATCTCTACCTGAAGTCGATTTAGCTTCTCTTTCAGATTATCCTGCTTGATCCTAACGATACAATCATCTAATGTCTTCTGTCTGTCTATAACGGCTTCGAGGGTATCAACAAACTCCGGGATAAAACTATGGGTCTCGGAATCTTCAAGATAATTGATCAGCGTCCCGGGGGTAACCTTTTTTGACTGATCGCTGCATTTAAACAAAATATCCATTATCTTTCTTATAAGGGGATCCTGAAATTCCTCTAAGCACAATTTTTCCCTGACTAGCTTAATGCATTTATTATCATCCATCAAAATACCAGCCAGTATCTTTTCTGACTGCCTAAACTTCTTACTGCGCGTTTCCACTTTTATCTGGCCCTTATTCTCTTTTGTGCGAGTAGTGGGATAATCCGGTCGTATCTTTTTTAACTCCTGCCAAATGGCATCTTCCTCAATCAAGAGGGCATCGGAAAGATTCTTTATATAGCCGGCCTTCAAAACTGCATTCGGAACCTTTGAGATGATCGGGAGCATCTCTTCAACTATTTTCGCCTTATCCTCCAAAACCGTCTTATCGTATTTTGAAAGCAGGACCGACATTTTATAATCGAAAAGATTTTTTGCATCGCTTATCCTTTTTTTGAACTCTTCCGGGCCATATTTCTTCACAAAACTATCCGGGTCACAACCTTGGGGAAGTCTCACAACCCCTACGCTTAGCCCTTCTTCCAGTAAAAGATCCAGGCTTCTTAAAGTAGCAAGCTCTCCTGCCTTATCCGGATCAAATATTACAACCGCGTTCTTTGTGTACCTTCTTAAAAATCTGATCTGTTCTTGGGTAAGGCTGGTTCCCAGAGAAGCCACGATATTTTTTACGCCATATTGCAAAGGTATTATTAAATCCAGGTACCCTTCCACTATAATCACTTGATCTTCATCTCTTATATGCTTCCATGTAAAATTCAAACCGTACAGGTGCCTTCTCTTATTATAGATTGAGGTTTCCGGTGAATTCATATATTTCGGGCCTTCGTCTTCCTTCAAGAAAACCCTACCGCCAAAACCCAAGATTCTTAACTTCATATCGATAATAGGAAACATGATTCTATTCCGGAATCTATCGAAATAACCACCCGATTGTCTTGCAATAGCCAAACCTGTCTTCTCTAAAATTTCGGGGGAAACCCCTTTTTGTCTTGCAAAGCTTAAAAGATTTTCGCGTCCGGAAGATGTAAAACCTAACTTGAAAGTGCTTATCATCTCTTGCGTTAAGCCTCTTTTGATTAGATAGTCGTATGCCTGCCTGCCATTTTTGTCCTCTTTAAAATTCCTCTGAAAAAAATCTGTAGCCAATTCATTGGCAGCATACAGAAGACTTGTTGCAGAGGCCTCTTGCGCCGATTCTCTTCTTTCCGAAGGTACAACAACTCCTGCTTTCTGAGCAAGGGACCTCACGGCTTCCGGAAACTCAAGCCGTTCATATTTCATCAAAAAACCAAATACATTCCCTCCTGCACCGCACCCGAAACAGTGAAATATCTGTTTGTCCGGGCTCACCATGAAAGAAGGTGTCTTTTCGTGATGAAAGGGGCATGGGGCCCTGTAGTTTCGGCCCGCTTTCTTAAGTGGGATATAGCTGCCTACTACTTCAACGATATCCACCCTCTCCTGAACCTGGTCGATGATATGGTCCGGTATTATAGCCATGCGTTATCTTTTAATCCTTTTGAAACCTGAACAGGGTATTATCTTAATTGTGGCCTTTTTTTCAAACTCATCCAAAATAAGGTTTATGCCCAAATTGTCGCTTGAAATATGGCCAGCGATTATGACATTCAGGAATTCCTTTTTTGCTCGTTTAAAATGCTGGTCGCTTAAGTGCATGCATACAAGTGTACTAACACCAGCCTGAGATAGCCTTCCAAACACTTCCTTTGAACCTTCGGTGCCGCCGGTCATATCTATAAATACCTTACCCGCTTTAGCGGCTTTATCTCCACACACAATCTTGGGGCCTGCATTGTGGTTTATGGCATCCTTGTATTCGGGGATTTCTTTCAGGATATCCAAAACCCTCCCAATGGTCTTGGGTTTTTTCCTCTGCATGACTTTAGATAGATACGTTGTGACGCAATTATCGGCTGGTGTGTGACAGCAAAGGAATGGGATATCCAAAATCCTTGCTACATCTACGCTGCGCGTATGATTTGCGGGCAGGACGCCTCTCTCTACCTCGCTTATCCTGTCTTTCATAAGACCTTTTGCCACATTAACAGAGATCCCAAGCTTGCTTAAGATGTCCGTTTGTATATTCATAACTTGATAGATACCCGCTAACGCCCCTCCTTCGGGATGGTGTGCCATTACGAGGTCTATCTTTTCTCTCTTTTCGTTCAGCCTATCAGCCAACAGTAGTTCCCCGACCTCCATATCAATACCGACCAATATCTTCTTTATCACCTTTTTTGGATTACCATAAAGGATTCGTGTGTCCGAATAGGGGTTTGAAAGGGTTTCAACATCAAATTCTTTTTTCTCTCTTCTTGAAAGCTTCTTATACCCTTGATTGGTCTTGCCTAATGCCTTTTTGACGGCCTCTCGCCCTCTTGGATCAAACTCAATCCCTTTCTTAATTATAAGTTCATACAGCTTTTTTAGGTTCATACCTTTTTTCTCCCCTCAAATTCTGTTAATCTCAACAAATTACTTGCTTAAAAAGGTACGAGTCGAGCGCTCTCTTATATCCCTTGGGCTCTTTCTCATGCGCCTCTTTTCCCTTTCTTTTGGCGTGCCGGACAACCGGATTTTCAAACCCGTCAATTCCTTAATAGCTTCGTTCCTGCTGCTAAATTTTAAGGCAGGAAAAAACTCAGCTATGTTATCATATACAAACGGCGCTATCATTAGAATCGA
>JABMQH010000081.1 GCA_013203355.1 Candidatus Omnitrophota bacterium
TCCTTGGGGTCTAAGGGCAAAGGTTACTTCAAAAGGTGGCACAACAGAAGCCGCCTTTAAAGAATTTTTTAAAAGCGATCTTGAGGGAATTTTGAAAAAGGGCATTCGAAAGGCTTTTTACAGGGCAGTTGAAATACGCAAAGTGCCTAGGAGATAAGAGGAGATGATATGTTTGTATTATCAAATTTTTTAGTAGCGGCGGCACAGGTCATAGGCGTGATTATTAACGTGATTTGGTGGCTTATTATAATCAGGGCGTTGATTAGCTGGGTAAACCCCGATCCCTACAACCCCATTGTCCAATTTCTCTACAGGACCACAGAGCCCTTACTGATACCGTTTAGGCGCATTATCCCTGCTCACAAGATCGGAATAGATCTCTCCCCAATATTTGCAATACTTGTGCTTATGTTTTTACGGTATTTTCTGGTTAATAGTTTGATTGATTTGGCAAGGACGATTCAATAGGGGGCAATATGGCAAAGATAGGTGTGATAGGCGGTAGTGGCTTATACGACGTTAAGGAGTTGGAAGCCAAAAAATGGGTTAAGGTCACCACGCCTTTTGGCAGTCCTTCCGATGATTATTTAACCGGCAAACTTGAAGGCTGTGACCTTGTATTTTTACCAAGGCACGCACGAGGGCATAAAATCCTGCCGAGCGAATTGAATTACAGGGCGAACATCTATGGGATGAAGAAACTCGGCGTTGAATGGATCATCTCGGTTTCTGCGGTTGGGAGTTTGAAGGAAGCAATAAAGCCTTTGGATATAGTTATAGTTGATCAATTTGTGGACAGGACAAATCAGGCAAGGAAGACGACATTTTTTGGAGATGGCGTTTGCGGGCACATAGGTTTTGCCGATCCTATCTGTTCTGGTTTAAGCAAGATTTTATATGAGGTTGCAAAAGAGCAAGGTGCCACTGTTCATAAATCAGGAACGTATATCAATATGGAAGGGCCGGCCTTTTCAACAAAGGCTGAATCTAACTTGTACAGATCCTGGGGAATGGACATTATCGGCATGACTAATATGGCGGAGGCCAGGCTTGCAAGGGAGGCGGAGATATGCTACGCCACTATGGCGATGGTGACCGACTATGATTGTTGGCGCCAGGTTGAAGATGCGGAGCATGTTACTATAGATATGATAATCGAGAATTTGATGAAGAATGTAGACACCGCGAAACGGATAATAAAGTCAGCCATCGGAAAAATTCCGCAAAAAAGGGCTTGTAGCTGCGCAACCGCACTTAAGGATGGAATCATAACAAGCTCAAAGTTTATCCCAGAAAAGAAGAAAGAGGAGCTGAACCTGATTATTGGTAAGTATTTGAAATGACACCCGTCAGTTACAAAAAAACACTTAATTTACCTACGGCAGACTTCCCGATGAAGGCGGATTTGCCAAAAAAAGAGCCTTTGATTTTAGATAGATGGCAGAAACAGGACTTATATGGCCAGATCTTAAAGGCAGACGAAGGAAGCCCGAAGTATATCTTGCATGACGGCCCTCCCTATGCGAACGGGGATATTCATATCGGCCATGCCTTAAACAAGATATTAAAGGATATAGTTGTAAAATACAAAACCATGAGGGGGCACTTTAGTTGTTATGTGCCAGGATGGGATTGCCATGGGCTTCCGGTTGAGCATCAATTGCTGAAAGAGCTTGGCATGACGAAATCCCAGATAAGCCAGGTTGAATTTAGAGAAAAAGCGTATGCATATGCAATGAGATATGTAAAGACGCAACGCGAGCAGTTTAAACGGCTTGGGGTTTTTGGTAACTGGGAAGACCCATATCTGACATTAAGCAAGGGGTATGAGGCGGATATAGTGAGGGCCTTTGGAAAATTGGTACAAGGAGGATATGTATATAAAGGCCTTAAGCCTGTTAATTGGTGCTATGTCTGCGAAACTGCCCTTGCAGAAGCGGAAGTGGAATATAACGAGCATACCTCTCCGTCGATATACGTGAAATTCAAGGTTAGGGACGAGGACACCTACTTTGTAATCTGGACCACAACGCCATGGACATTGGTGGCGAATGTGGCGATCGCAGTCCATCCGGATTTTGAATATGCTTTTATAGAACTCAAGGGCCAACAAGAAACGTGGATCATAATGAAGGATTTGGCTGCTTCCACAATGGAGCATTTTGGCATCAAAGACTACCGCATTACAAAAACGGTATATGGCAAAGAACTTGAGAAGTTTGTCTGCAGACACCCCTTTATTGACAGAGAATCCAAGGTTGTCTTAGCGAATTATGTCTCTAACCTGGAAGGAACAGGATGCGTTCATACCGCACCCGGCCACGGACAAGAGGACTATTTAACCGGCCTTAAATATAAACTTCCCATGGTAATGCCTGTTGACTCAAAAGGCAGCTTCGATAAAACAGCCGGTGAGTTTTCCGGACTAAATGTACATAAAGCAAATCAAAAAATAATTGATAGCTTAAAAAAGCAGGGCATGCTGATTTTTAATAAAGAGGTCGCTCATTCTTACCCTCACTGCTGGCGGTGCAAACAGCCCATAATATTCCGGGCAACGCCGCAGTGGTTTATGAGTATTGACCATAGTGAATTGCGAAAAAAGACATTGACTATTATAAAAGAAAAAGTTAAATGGGTCCCTTCTTACGGGAGGGAGCGTATTTTAGCTATGGTTGAGGGCAGGCCTGACTGGTGTCTTTCCAGGCAAAGGTTATGGGGGGTGCCTATAGTTGCGTTTTATTGTAAGGCCTGTGACAAGGAATTACTGGATGCGAACATCATAGAACACGTTGCCGGGTTGATGGAAAAAGAAGGCGCTGATGTATGGTTTATTAAAGATGAGAAGGGACTTCTACCGAAAGCGACAGCTTGTAAGAACTGCGGCAAGGAGGAGTTCAGAAAGGAAACGGATATTATAGATGTCTGGTTTGATTCAGGGGTGAGTCACCAAGCGGTGTTAAAGAAAAGGTCAAGCCTGTCGTATCCTGCAGATCTATATTTAGAAGGAAGCGACCAGCACAGGGGCTGGTTCCAATCCGCCCTTATTACTGCTATGGGTATTGATGGAACCGCTCCATTCAAAGCCGTCCTTACTCATGGCTTTGTCGTAGACGGTGAGGGCAAGAAAATGTCAAAGTCTACTGGAAATGTAATCTCCCCTCAGGATGTGATCAAGGATTACGGTGCGGACA
>JABMQH010000082.1 GCA_013203355.1 Candidatus Omnitrophota bacterium
ATGCAAAGGATCCGGAAGAAAATTTATTAGTCCATGCACAATACATGATAAAAAATAAAAATGCAATCGCTATGGTGGTGGTTTCCTGGGACGTAAATAGAGCAACGTGTCATTTTGTAGCTTAATGTAAGGAGGGTATATGAAAAAAGTTTTTGTGTTGTTGTTGTGTTTAGGAACGATGGGGTGTGCAAGCATTGAGCAAGTACGTTTAGGAAAATATTCTTCTCCACCGAAGCTTAATCCAGAAGGATCGGCTTATATACTATCCCCAAAAGATGGACGATATATGGACAGAGAATATAAGGGATCAGGTTTAACAACTGGTTGGCTTTTTAGAAAATCTTTTTCAGAATATCTTCAACGTGTTGAAACATCTGTAGGCACTATGCCGTTTGAGAAAGGATTTGAAGAAGGTAAAAAATTAAATTTTATGTATTTTGTATATCCGCAGATTTTACACTGGGAAGATCGTGCTACTGAGTGGTCGGGAGCACAGGATAAAGTTAATGTGAAAGCAGATCTTTTCGATATACGTACAGAGCAACAGCTTGATTCAGTTATGATTAAGTCAAAAGGTACTTGGTTTACGTTAGGCGGATATCACCCTCAAGACATATTGGAAAAAGCAATAGATGAATATGTGGATTCGTTATTCTAATTAAAAAATATTGCGATGAAGATAAAGTTAATCTATCCAAAATGGCCGAAATTAAAAAATCAGCCGGAGTTTAATCTTCCGCCTCACGGCCCGGTATGTTTTGCCGCTACGCTTCCAAGAGATATTGAATTATCTTTTTGTGACGAAAACGTTGAAGAGTTGAATCTCAATGACGATGCGGATTTAGTGTGTTTATCAGTGATGCTTACTTGTCAGATACCGCGTGCATGGGAGATTGCGGATCATTATCGATCCAAGGGTAAAAAGGTTATTTTGGGAGGGATCGCCTCAATGCTTCATTATGAGGAGGCCCTTGAGCACGCAGATAGTGTTTTTTTGGGAGAAGCAGAAGGCCGTATGGAAAAAGTCTTACAGGATTTCAAAAAAGGATGCCTTAAACAGACCTATGATTTTCTTCGCGATTTTCCTGATACAAGACTAATCGGTACTGCTCGTAGAGATATATTAAAGCGCGAGTTTTATAATTTTCGCGGTGTGCAAATGGTTGATCTGGTGCATGCCTCGCGGGGTTGCCGCTTTAATTGTTTTCCCTGTTGCACCCCCTATCTGGGAGGGTGTAAGTTTCGGCCGCGGCCGATTGAAACCGTAGTCAGGGAGTTGAAGAGCATTGATAATAATCGTCTTTTTATCGTAGATAATTCTCTTTCACAGGACGATGAATGGGAAAAAAAGCTTTTCCGGGCAATGGCACCTTTAAAAAAAAAGTGGGTATCACATCCCATAAAAGATGATGATGAAATCTTGGATCTTGCGGTAAAAGCAGGATGCTGGTATGTATATCAGGCGATTGTGGATACCTCTGAACATATTCGCAGGCGCATTGCGCGTCTTAAAAAGCACGGTATCGGCGTGGAAGGTACAATAATCCTGGGGATGGATGATCACGATGAGGATTATATCAAGCGGTTAGTGGATTTTCTTTTAGAGATTAAACTGGATCTGGCGGAGTTCACTATTCTGACCCCTTTTCCGCATACGCCGATTCGGCAGCAATTGGAAAAAGAGGGACGGATATTGAATAATAATTGGATAAAATATACCGGAGGAGAAGTTGTTTTTAAGCCTGCCATGATGAGTGAGGAGTCATTGTCCAAGATGTATGAATATGCCTGGGATACATTCTACAGCGATTCAAGCAAGGAAATAAAAATGGCGAATTTATACTTAAAAGTCATCGAGAAAGAGAAGCTGGACGGGACCTACCGCAGACAAAGATTAAGACCTGGTCGGGGCATGACAAAGAAAGAATAATGAATATTTTACTTATCTCGGCAAATATTGCCAATACTCCATATTCTGTATATCCGCTTGGTTTAAGTATGGTCGCTGCGAGTCTTCATCAGGCAGGCTACCAGGTCAGACAGTTTGATTTTCTGGCCAGCGGCAAATCTAAAGAAGCACTTTTAAAAGAGATGCGGGAATTTGTTCCGGATGTAATTGGAATATCTATCCGCAATATAGATAATGTCAATCTGCTTAATGAACAGCGCTACATTGATGCAGTAGGAGAAATTGTACGTGAGGTTCGCACGGTCAGTGCGGCAAAGATAGTTTTGGGAGGGTCAGGTTTTTCCATTATGCCGGAGGAAATCCTGCAACAGACAGGGGCTGATTATGGTGTTGTAGGAGAGGGAGAGGTGTTATTATTGGATTTTCTGGAGCAGGCTTCAAAGGGTACTTATCCTGGTGAAAAAATATTACGTTCGCAAACGTTGCTCTCAGCCAGCCATATACCTTCGGCGCTTTACGATAGCCGAATTATGGACTTCTATCTTGAAAATGGTAATGTGGCTTCTGTTCAGACCAAGCGGGGTTGTATCCACTCATGCACATATTGTTCTTACCCGTTTCTAGAAGGAAACCAACTGCGGCCGCGCGATGCAAAAACAGTGGTAGATGATATTGAAATTTTATTACATAAACATAAAGCCAAATATATATTTTTTACAGATTCCCTCTTTAACGATGATCAAGGAAATTACATCTCTGTTTTAAAGGAAATGAAAAAGCGGGGTATCGTGGTGCCTTGGACAGCTTTTTTTAAACCCCAAGGATTTACCAAAGAAACAGTTTCTTTAATGCTGAAAACAGGGTTGAAGGCAGTTGAGATCGGGGCCGATGCGACTACGGATATTACGCTGAAAAAACTGGGCAAGACATTTAGTTTTAGGGATGTTATTGCATGTAATGATTTATTGACTGGGCATGGAATATCTGTCGCTCATTATTTTATGTTTGGTTGTCCCGGCGAGACTAAAGATACGGTTTTGGAAGGGATAGCGAATATAAAAAGTCTAAAAAAAACAGTCTCTTTTATTTTTATGGGTATTCGCATACTACCTCATACACCTCTTGCGCGATTAGCGCAAGAGCAAGATATTATTTCTTTCGATCAGAATTTGTTTAAGTCGGTGTATTATATTTCGCCGAGTATTGAACGTGCGTGGCTAGAAGAAACACTTACGGAGGTTTTTCGTGGAATACGTAATTGCGTATTTCCGCCGGATGCTTTGGGCAGCAGCCTGGCATTTTTACATAAGTTAGGATATTCTGGTTCGCTCTGGGAGATGCTTATTCCCGGCAAGAGAAAAGGTAATCGTAAACGAAAAAATGTTACAAAGTAATACGATCGATATATCACGTATCTGGATAGTTGTGCCTACCTTTAACAATAAGGATACTGTTTTTTATGTTGCTTCGGAGTGTCGCAAGCGAATTCAGCATGTACTTGTAGTTGACGATGGCTCCACAGATGTGAATGTCGAGAATTTATTTTCAGATACAGATATAATTGTCTTGAGGCACGAGAAAAATCTTGGAAAAGGGATGGCTATACGCACTGCTTTGCAATATTTACGTAGCAGAGACGCAGACTTTATGTTCACCATCGATGCCGATGGCCAGCATCATCCTGAAGATATTGAGCGCTTTATCCCGCTGCTCAAGCCGGATAGTAGTGCAATTATTATTGGGGCAAGAGATTTTAATTCCCCGGATATTCCTGGTAGGAGCCGTTTTGGCCGTGCGTTTTCTAATTTTTGGTTGCACTTGGAAACCGGCTGTACTATAAATGATTCACAGAGCGGTTTTCGCGTTTATCCGGTGAAATACTTTTCCCAGATGAAAGTAAGTGGACGGTATTATGATTTTGAGATTGAGGTGCTTACTCGAGCTGCCTGGTCAGGATTAGAATTAAATCAGGTACCTGTCCAAGTGCTTTATTCTCCGGCTGTGTCTAAGACAAGCAGTTTCCGTCCTTTTCGTGATAATCTGCGCATCGCTTTGATGCATGCCCGATTAGTGGGAAGAAGATTGTTGCCGTTGCCATATCCGGAACTGGTCAAGCGCTCCAGAAAAGAACGTAGCATAAACTTTGTTGTGCATCCCGTGAAACTGCTTAAAGTTTTGCTTAAAGAGAATGCTACCCCGATAGGATTAGCATTCTCTGCCGCCATGGGGATGTTTTTAGGAGTGCTTCCTTTGATTTCAGTGCATATCGTTGTAGTTGTATATGTAGCGGCTCGATTGCATCTTAATAAGGTTATGGCATTAGGAACACAGAATCTATGCGCGCCTCCTTTTGTGCCGATTGCTTGTGCTGAATTAGGACATTTTATGCTGTATAAACGCTGGTTGAGCGATGTTACGTGGAAAACAGTATTTGGAGAAATCCCAAAAAGACTATTGGAGTGGCTAGTGGGTTCGTTGATCCTGGCACCAGTGTTAGCAGTGATTGTCGGTGCGGTGGTATTCTTTATTGCACGGGCGATTCAAAAGAAATCTAATATATATGCGACCCAATAACACAACGTCTAAAAATATTGTTAAAAAACGAGGGAATACTTTCGGTATTTGGTTTTTCCGGATATCTTTGAAAATCTTTGGATTGCGTGGAACTTACGGTTTTTTATACTTTATATGTCTGTATTATCTTTTATTTGATCGTTTGGCTACTACAGGTGCATTGGCCTATGTCAGAAGGAGATTTGTTGGCAGTGGTTTCTTGCGCTCGCGGCTACATATTTATCGGTTATTTATAAGTCAAGGTAAACAGCTTATTGACAGGCATGTTGCTATTCGCGCTAACACACTCTTTGATGTGCGGACTAACGGTACTGAACAGTTAATAAAATTATTACACGACAGAAAAGAAGGGTTTATTTTATTAACTGCTCATTTTGGTAATTGGCAGGTTGCTTTGACTACCCTAAAAAAATTGCGCCGGACCGTGCATTTGGTCATGCGACCGGAGGATAATTCTGCGGTGAAGAATTCCTTGCATATAAGTAAAGAAGACGATTTTATCCGTATCATATCTCCTGAGGAAGAGCTTGACGGCGTGGTCCAGATTATGCGCGCGCTAAAAAAAGGCGATATCGTCTCTATTATGGGTGATCGCAAGTACAATTTTCCAGCGCTTGGCGTGTCATTTCTTAGTGAGAAGGCATATTTTCCGTATGGTGCATTTGCCGTTGCTGCTGCCGCGGAGTGCCCTGTAGTAGTTTTATTATCCTCTAGACTTGGGTACAAAAAATATCTCGTGGATGTCAGAGATGTTCTGCATCCGCGCTATAGCGGCACCGTAGGCAAGAAGGAGCAATTGCGTGTTTTTGTACAGAAGTTTGCTGCAGTCTTGGAGGCGCATACTAAATGTCATCCGTATCAGTGTTTTTTATTTTATGATATTTGGAAAAATTAAGGAGGAGTAATCAATGGAAAAACAAATTGAACAGGAACTGGCTGAAATTCGTAAGAAATTGAAAGAACTCTTAGTTGTCAGTCTTTCTCTTGAAGATGTCAAGCCTGAGGATATCAAAGATGATGAGATACTCTTTGGCAAAGGTCTGGGGCTTGATTCTCTTGATGCAGTGGAGATAGTCGTGCTTTTACAGAGGAATTTCGGGTTGGATGTAAAGGATATGAAAGAAGGCAAGAAGATATTTTATTCCATAGACACGCTGGCACAGTATATAGTAAAAAATAAAAAGAAATAAACATGCGTTGCAGTCCTATGGTTATTTCTGGAATGGGAGTGATTTCAGCCTGCGGAAAAAATATCAGTGAAACGCTTGAGACTTTTGCCGCGGGTAACAGAAATGGCGCCGCGGTGTCTTTATTTAAGACAGAATTAAAATATCCGGTTTTTGAGGTTAAGGGCTTAAAAGTTAACGATGCAAATATTATGCGCACTCTTGAGCTTGCATTTGTCGCGGTTAGGCAGGCTGTTGAGGATGCTGCGCTTCTAGATAGGCTGAATGATTTTCGTATTGGCGTATGTTTAGGAACAACAGTAGCTAGCCAGTTAAATGACGTTGATTTTTATAGCAGGTATATCATGAAGGGTAATGCGCCCATGCATTCCGTAGAACGTTACCTGAAAGGAAATTTGGCAGAGGCAGTTGGGGAGAAACTTGGGTTGCATGGCCCGGTCTGCACTGTGGTGAATGCATGCTCTTCAGGTACAGACGCTATCGGGGTCGGGCTATCGTGGCTGAGGGCGGACTTATGTGATGCGGTGATTTGCGGCGGTGCTGATGAGTTAAATCGCGTTCCTTTTGTAGGTTTTGGGTCTTTGGGGGTAGTTAGTGAGTCTTTGTGTAAGCCATTCGATAAAGAACGCTCGGGGTTGAATTTAGGCGAAGGTGCAGGCGTAGTAGTTATAGAAAAGCAAGAGATTTTTAGGAAGCTGGTGAAAAAAGCGCAGATATTTATTCGGGGTTATGGCTTGGGCTGCGATGCCTATCATTTGACCGCGCCTCGTCCTGATGGCAGCGGACTTGAAACTGCTTTAGGAAGGGCTTTGGATGAGGCGGGGATAGTGCCTTCTGAAGTGGCATTCGTGAATGCCCATGGCACAGCAACAAAAGATAACGACAAGGTTGAAGGTATGGTTTTAGCCAAAGTCTTTGGTAAAAAAGTTAAATTCCTTTCTACAAAAAGTTTTACCGGGCATACATTAGGTGCTGCAGGAGGTTTAGAGGCGATTTTTGCCTCATTGGGTTTACAGCAAGGTTGGATTCCTGCTAGCGCAGGTTTTGAAAGCATAGATGAAGAAATTGGCATAGCGCCGGTTAGTCAAAGAACAGGAATCAAAGGTAATTACGCAATATCAACATCCTTGGCTTTCGGCGGGAACAATTCCGTGTTGGTAATTTCAAGGGATTAAAATGAATGTTACGGGTATAGGTACCATATTTAACCGTGGGAGAGGTATGGAAAACCTGAAGAAATCTTTGGAAGAAGGATGGAAAATGCCCGATCCTGTATATCGCGTTCCGGCTGAATCAATTGTTGATAAAAGCGTATTAAAAGAGGCTCGTCGTATAGATAATTTAAGCAAGATGGCGGTTTTGGCTGCTCATGATGCTTTTATTGATAGTGGTCTGGGCAATGAAGTGAAGAATTCTCTCGGAATTATTCTTGCCACCGCATTTGGGCCGCACGTTACCACCTTCCGTTTTCTTGACGATATTTTGAATTATGGGGACGCCCAGGTATCTCCTACGATATTTTCTCACTCTGTGCATAATGCCGCTGTGTCGTATATTGCTTCTGCTTTACAAAGCCGCGGACCTACATTAACCATCACCCAGTTTGCACATTCATTTCACCAGGCAATGATGTTGGCCGAGTCATGGTTGAATGAGGACAGATGTGAACATGTCTTAGTCGGGAGTGTCGATCAGTGTGGTAAAGTGATGGAATATATCTGTAGCCAGAAATTGAGTCTTGCTCAAGACGGTAGGATAAAACCTTTTCTTTTCTCCAGTGACCCGGAGACTGTGCCTGGAGAGGGAAGCGCATTTTTCTTGGTCAGCGCAAAAAAAACTTCAAAGAGATATTGTTCAGTTTCAACCCGGGCCGCGGATGATCCAAAAAAACCGGATATGTATCTAGTGGATTGCGATGGCATGGCCGGAAGCGAAGAGGCGTATCGGGCAATAGGGGAGACAGGTTCAGTTATTTCCAGTTGCACGCCGATCTTTGGAAGCATGCTGACAGTAAGCAGTTTTAATTGCGTTGCAGCAGCACTCATGCTCAAAGAGCAGCGCTATTATGCGGCACCAATTCAGGATAATCCCCATGGTTTAAATTTGTGTAAAGAGCACCAGCCGGCTAAAATAAATAGCATCAACTGTGTCAGATATGGGTGCAAGAGAAAAAAGTTGGAAATTTATTTAACGAATGAATAGTGATATATCATTAAAAACTATAGAACAAAAACTCATCGAGCATGTATCGGCAATTCTTTCTGCTGGAGTGGACCAGGTCAGTCTTGATACGCCGCTGCATACCTTAGGCGTAGATTCTTTAGGCTTTGTTGAGCTTCTGGTCTTTATAGAGAAAGAGTTTAAGGTAAAGCTAATGGAATCCGGCATGGTACGGGATGATTTCAGAACCATTCGCTCGTTGGCCAAGTGTATTGATAAAACAATGGCATGAAACGCTATTTAACCGGTATTGACTGGGTTATCAACTCCATAGATTATATCGGGAAGGCTCAAACAGGCATAGGAAATGTTTCTCAAGTGGCTATCGAGCTAAAGGGGCAACCCGATAGCAAGGCCCTACAGGAAACATTAACCAGTTTTATCCGGAAATTTCCAATTCTCAACGGTCTTCCTAGCCGCGCTCTTAACCTATGCCCTTATTGGAAGATTTTTCCTCAAAAGAAGATGCTGCCTCTTAGGATAAATACCGTATGCCTGGATGCTAATGCGGATTTTCACTCATCGCTAGCGGCGCAGATAAATGAGCCGTTTAAGAATAAGAGGGAGCACTTGGTTTTTAATTTCATACATTCTGATAAAAGGAATTTTCTTGGGTTGATTTTTGACCATCGCATCCTGGATGCAAGAGGCGCAGAGGCATTCCTGGATCTTTTTCAACGTTATTATCAGAAAGAGCATTTTCCTGATCTTGTCTTTGAGGAGCCGCATCATTTAAATCATTGGGCGGATAGATTCCGGGCCGGTAGGCAGGTTAATAGGTTTTTTTTGAATCTGTCAAAAAATATTCCTCGCATTCTGCCTTTGAGTTCAAATAGCCGTACCTGTAAAATTAAGATTATTCCTTTTGATGCAGAAGAGGCCAACCATATTGTAAAAGTTGCGTATGAACAAGCAGGCTATCTTATGCTTATGCCGTTTCTTTTGGCAAAAACTCTCCAGACCCTGCATCGCGTCTTTGAAGCAAAGAAAAGTCAGGGGGCAGTTTATTTGATACCCGTTACCATAGATGCCCGTCAAGAGGAGGGAGCCAGTGAAAAAATATTTTTTAACCACTTGTCGTTTTTTTTCTTTAAGATCAATGCTGAGGAAGTAGATAATCTTACAAACCTTATAGCGAGTATAAAAAAACAGATGTATGAGCAGGTAAAAATCCAATTGCCTACAGCTCTAAAAAGTGCGAGCCTTCTTTTACGTATTGCTCCATTGCCGCTGGTAAATTTTTCCTTACGTCTTATGTCAAAAAAGAATTTTGCCTCTTTTCCATTTTCATTTGTGAGTAGCGCTTTTAGCTCATCTGAATTTATGGAAGAAGAAGTGCGGAATATTTTTCATCTTCCCCGGGTGCCGAATCCTCCAGGAGTAGGTATATTCTTCAATCAGTTTAAGGGCAGGTTAAATGCTACTATTTCGTATTTTGAAGGGATATTCAATAATGATGAGATTGAGCAGATAGCTAAGGACCTTAAAGGTATAGGGAATGAAGGCTAAAGAAATAATCTGCGATGTAGTAGTGGTTGGCGCAGGAGTCTCTGGTCTGGCAGCAGCAGTATCTGCTTCAGAAAGAGGAGCTAAGACTGTATTACTGGAACAGAATAATTTTCTTGGGGGGGCAGTCATCGCCGGAATGCATCGTTATCTCTGCGGCCTTTATGGCAAGACAGTCTCAAGGACAATTAATGCTGGGTTAGCTCGAAATCTTTCTTCCTGTCTCAGAAAGTCAAGTATCCGTAATAGGCCTCAGCGCCTTGGTAAAGTTTATGTCCTTGCCTTTAGAAATAAAGATATGAAAGCCTGTCTGCATACGCTCGTAAAAAATAGAAAAAATCTTAAAGTATTTTTAAATAGCCGGGCATGTTCAGTAAGACAAAAAAGAGGATCAATACAGGGTGTTCGGGCTAAGGCTAAAGGTAGAATTTTTACAATCCTACCTAAAGTGGTGATCGATGCAAGTGGAGAGGGCGCTGTTATTAAACTAAGTAAAGCCCGATATCGTATGGCCTCTTATAGTAAACGTCAACTCTCTGGGTTTAGTTTTCGGTTAAAGGGTTTAAAAAATGCAAACGAGTTGCTGTCAATAAAAGTGCCGTATTATATAAAATTCGCTGTCTATACCCCCCTTGATAGCCACGGTGAATGCTTGATCCGGTTGAATATACCCGCAGGCAGAGATGTTGTTAATATAAGAAAAAAAGCGCAGAAGGTTTGCGGTTGCTTACGTAAAGTTTTGCCGGAGTTTAAGGACGCCTATATTGTTGAATTTTCCCCCTACATAATAAAGCGGGAAGGTATCCGTTTATGCGGAGAATACACCTTGACTGCCAGTGATGTCCTGCAGGGAAGAAGGTTTAAGGATGGAGTAGTGAAAAATTGTTGGCCAATAGAGATATGGGATCAAAAAAAAGGACCGTATTATAAGTATATAAACTCCGGCGGTTATTATGAAATACCTCTGCGGTGCTTGAAGTCAAAAAATGTTAAAAATTTGTTGGTATGCGGCCGTTGCATTTCGGTTACGCACGAGGCCCTCGGTTCAACTAGGGCCGCAGGTACTTGTATTGCATTGGGGGAGCAGGCGGGAATAGCCGCGGTAAAGTTAAATGAAGAATATCGTTAAGACCATACGATCTGAAACAATAAATTATTCTGATAAACTAGCCATTATAGATGGAAAATATAAGATTACCTATGATGAGCTCTTAATCGCTGTTGATAGAACGAGCGTGGAGCTAGAGAAATATTCTGTAAAAACTTTCAAACGTGTAGCCCTTCTTTGTAAAGATAGCATTGATTATGTGATCTTAAGCCTGGCGGTTCTTAAAATTTCTGCAATAATCGTCCCTGTGCCCTTTGCCTCTTCCAAGGAAGAGATAGATAGGGTATTAAAGGAGATGAAGATTGATTTTTTGATCTTCGAGAAAGGTCTCTATGCTTCTAATAAAGCCAAGCACCTAAAAATCAGTTCCGGCCGGGGTGTAAAATTTTTGATCCTCTCCCGTGTATCGGCGTTCAATTCACCTCGAGGGTTTTATAGCATGAACCCTGCATTTATTCGTTTTTCTTCAGGCACTACCGGGATCAGTAAAGGTGTAGTTATTTCCCATGAAGCTATAATACAAAGGACCGAAGCAGCGAATAAGGGTTTGCATGTAGTCAGTGACGATACTATTCTTTGGGTGCTTTCTATGAGTTTTCATTTTGTGGTTACTATTCTTTTGTTTCTGCGCCGCGGTGCAACGATAATCCTGGCGGGGCATGATTTTCCCGAAGGTTTGTTAGGAGCACTTAGAGAGCATCGGCCAAGTTTTATTTATGCTTCGCCTTTGCATTACCATTTACTTTCAAGTTTAGGGGCTATTCCTCGGGAGGCTCTGGCCAAGGTACGTATTGCAGTATCTACCGCTGTTAAACTTCCTCTTGAGATCGCCAGGATGTTCCGTATCAAATTTGGCATAGAGCTTAGTGAGGCCTATGGAATTATTGAGGTAGGCTTGCCGTTTATTAATTCGTCGCAGGCGATCCGTAAGCGTGGTTCTGTGGGTAAAATCCTCCCGGATTACCGGATAAAAATTATCAATAAGGATAATAAGGGTGCAGGAGAGATTTGCTTGAAAGGGCCGGGGTTTTTTAGTGCCTATTTTTCTCCCTGGAAAAATGCTAATGGAATTCTGGTTGACGGTCGATTTAATACCGGCGACATAGGCAGGTTAGATAAGGATGGTTTTCTTTTTCTGATCAGTAGGGCAGGAAGTATAATTAATTACTGCGGGATGAAAATATTTCCTTACGAGGTCGAACTCATCATCAATCATCACCCCGCCATTAAAGAATCATTGGTATTCGGCATTCCCCATCCTAGGTATGGCCAGCTCCCTAATGCAAAAATTGTCCTAAAGAACGTAAAAACGAAAATTGATATTAATGAGGTACGGCAATTCTGTTATCAGCGGTTGGCACCTTATAAGGTGCCAAAAGAATTTCATTGTGTTTCTATATTGGATAAAACTCCAAGTGGAAAACTTAAGCGCTAACCTCGTTTATAATTCGATGGTAAATAAAGCAGAAGAAGTGGATTTTTTATAGCAATGAAAATTCATGTTAAAGAAAGAAGTATAATGGCTGAGGCGGTCATTGGTATCGGTATCGATATTATTGAGGTAATAAGGCTGCGTAAACTGATAGAGAAGTGGGGTGATAGTTTCTCTTGCTGGGTATTTACTAAAAAAGAGCTTTCCAGCGTTCATGCAAAGGTCAATAAATATCAGCATCTGGCAGGCATATTCGCAGTCAAGGAAGCTATTTTTAAGGCAACAGGGGGCTCAGGAATCGGCTTTAAAGATATGGAAATATTCAATGACAAAACCGATAAACCGTATTGCAAATTTCGTAACAATAAGGCTCAAAATATTACCATCAACGTTTCCATATCTTACGTGAAAAATTATGTGATTGCCAACGCAATTGCGACGAAGAAAACCCGATTATCACAAAGCATCCAATGAGTTATTAAAAGTAGAAATATTTGATACATTATTTGAAGTAAAAATATTTAAGGGATAAAGTTGTCATAGATCGAATTCTCAAGCATCTAGGATTATTTGACGAATTGCCGCGTATCCACAGCCCTCCACGGGAGACAAAGGCAAAAAGGAAGCTGGGGAATCAACCGAAAAGAACCCCTTGACATGGATAATAGGGGTCAAAGCTACATATAAACCCGCCAAATTTGGAATTTAACATAAAAGGCTTGCGCTACAGGTTTGTCCATACTATAATGTCGTGGAACAGTATATTCCGTACTTATTGACAAATATATGGTTAGGCCTGTAGCTCAATTGGCAGAGCACCGGTCTCCAAAACCGGTTGTTGGGAGTTCAATTCTCTCCAGGCCTGCCAAATTTTAAGGGGGAGCAAATGGAGATGGAAAAAAAGGGACAGTCCCTTTTAGAGGTAATCAAAACCAGGAGGAGCGTTCGTTCTTATCAGGATAGGCCTGTTTCGCGAGAAGTTCTGGAAGAGCTAATAGAGTGTGGGCGATTTGCTCCTACAGCATTAGGGCGGCAGCCATGGCATTTTACCGTGGTTACGGATAGTGTGTTAATAAAAGAGATAGTGGGGGAGATTAAAAAAAAGGTCAGGCTTATGCTTAAACTTAAGTTTCTCCTGCGTCCTTTATATCCTGACCTGGCAGATAAAAAGTTTTTGTCCATAGCTAAAGAA
>JABMQH010000083.1 GCA_013203355.1 Candidatus Omnitrophota bacterium
AATTAAGCACTGCCTTACAAATTTGCCTGAAGGAGAAATAGACCTGAAGATAAAAGATGTCCCGCCCGGAGAAGGTATCGGCCATATTGAAGCCCCCAGAGGTGAGGTATTTCATTATGTTAGAAGCGACGGCACAAATAGGCCCACTCGGCATAAGGTAAGGGCGCCATCTTTTATGAACGTACCTACATTTAAAGCAACCGCAATAGGGGAGACAATATCTGACGTGACAATAATTTTGGCCGCTGTTGATCCGTGCTATTGCTGTACCGAAAGAATGGCTGTACGGGATACAAAAGGCAAAAAGCTGTATAATGGCGAGGATTTAGTTAGGCTTTCGCAGAAAAAGACTGAGAAGATAAGAGAGAAGATGAGACGATGAGCATAAGTAACGGATTCTTTAGATTGGACAGCCTATCTATTTTTGTAGGGATATTTATAGTTTTCTTTTCTATACTTACAATCCTTTATTCTTTCGGATTTATGCGAAAGGTTAAAGGGTTAATCCGCTATTACCTATACATAATACTTACCTTAATAGCTGCTCTTGGTGTTGTGTTCTCCAATAACCTCATACTCTTTATAGTCTTTTGGGGATTCCTGGGGCTGACCCTATATCTATTGATAGGGTTTGGAGACAAAGAGCGAGTTCAGGCGACAGCCAAAAAGACATTTATAATCATCGGAGGCGCGGACGCCTTGATGATGCTGGGGTTGGCCTTTATATGGCGTATTGCAGGGACGCTTGATATGGATAAGATTAGCATAGCATTGAATACGAAAGTAGCCATTGCCGCATATCTTTGTCTTGCGGCAGGCGCATTTGCTAAAGCAGGGGCCATGCCACTCCACACCTGGATCCCCGACACAGCTGAAGATGCACCTACCCCCGTAACAGCGTTTTTACCGGCATCTTTAGATAAGCTTCTTGGTATATATTTTCTTACCAGGATTTCTCTGGATGTATTCCAGATGAGCCAAGCCATGAACACCTTTTTGATGGCATTAGGTAGTTTTACAATTGTCGCGGCGGTTATGATGGCGCTCGTGCAGCATGACCTAAAAAGGCTTTTGGGCTATCATGCGGTTAGTCAGGTCGGATACATGGTACTGGGGATAGGAACAGGCAATCCTATAGGGATAGCTGGTGGTTTATTTCACATGTTAAACCACGCCATATATAAGTCGTGCTTGTTTTTTTCGGGTGGTGCAGTAGAAAAAAAAGGAGGAACAACTGACTTAAAAAAACTCGGCGGTTTTGCCAAAGTTATGCCTGTTACCTTCATTACATTTTTGGTAGCATCACTTGCCATTTCAGGCGTACCGCCTTTTAACGGCTTTGCTTCAAAATGGATGGTGTATCAGGGTGTGATAGAAACAGCTAAAAACGGAGGACGCCTGTGGGTTATATGGCTTATCGCCGCCATGTTTGGCAGCGCTCTGACGCTAGCCAGTTTTATGAAGTTGATACATGCCGTTTTCTTAGGTCAACCTTCAAAAGAAGCAAGTTCGAAAACAGAAGATGGGAATCTTAGAGAAGTTGGACCCACAATGTGGGTGCCGACAATTATATTAGCTACATTGTGTATTGCTTTTGGTATTTTTGCCTATAGGCTGCCTTTAAAAATGTTGATTTTGCCAAGCTTAAATATGGATGTGTCCTTTACGGGAATCTGGGAGGCTTCTCTTGCAACTATTTTAATGGTTATAGGAATTCTTTTGGGTATCGCAATATATTTCATTGGTACAGCTTCTAAGACAAGAAGGGCAGAGATATTTGTAGGAGGCGAGATCCTCAAAGATGTGCCTGAGATGAGGTTGTCGGGGGTGGAGTTTTATAATACAATACATGACATAGGGATCTTAAAATGGATTTATAAATTGGCCAATCGGAAAGTATTTGATATATACGAAGTAGGCGCTAAACTAACATTCGAATTTAATAAAATTTTACGCAATATGCATAATGGAATACTTCCAACATACCTGACATGGTGTCTTTTGGCAATGGGAATCCTATTTTACACGTTAATAAGGTAACGATATGATCGAGTTGTATCTTTTATTAATATTCATGATTATAGGTGCGATAATTGCGATAGAGGTAAAAGATCTCCTTTCTTCTGTGGTGGCGGTAGGGGCTGTTGGGTTGGCACTTTCAATTGTTTTTTTAATACTCAAGGCTCCCGATGTAGCCATTACACAACTCGTTGTTGAGATATTGGCCCTTATTATTTTAATTAGGGCAACCTTAAAAAGGGATCTTCCGTTTTCGACATCCGGCAGATGGTTCCTAAATACATTCATCGTTACAGCATTTATTGCCCTGTTTCTGATTGTGGCGAGGAAGTGCCT
>JABMQH010000084.1 GCA_013203355.1 Candidatus Omnitrophota bacterium
ATGTTTGTGGCTATTATTTTGAGAATGATAGTCAGCTTCCAGAGGGTTTGACTGAACAGATTAGAGCAAATATTAGCCGGATTGAACAGATTACAGGTCATAAGCTTGGTGATATCGAACAAGACCCATTGCTTGTTTCGGCAAGAAGCGGCGCTGCTGTCTCTATGCCGGGTATGATGGAAACCATACTTAATCTTGGCCTGACTGATAAATGTGTTGATGCCTATATTGAAAGACATAGTAATAGAGAACAACCTAAAAAATTTATTCTTGATTGCCAGCGGAGACTATATGGAATGTTTGGGGAAAATGTCCATGGTATAGAAAAAGAAAAGTTCAGAAAGATATTTGACAGTCTTAAAGTAAAAGTTAAGGTTCAAGAAGACACGTTGTTAACTTCTTCAGATTTGCAAATACTTGTTGAGAAATACAAGGAGCTTTATAAAGAGAATGGTAAAGAATTGCCACAAGATCCTTTTCAGCAATTAATTGACGCAATCAAAGCAGTTGAAGAATCATCAATGGGTGAAAAAGCTAGAAATTATAGGAGAGCAGAAGGATTACCTGAAAAAGTCTGGACTGGTATTAATATTCAAACAATGGTATACGGAAATGAAAACACAACAAATTGTTGTGCTGGGGTTGGTTTTACCAGAGACCCGTCAACAGGCATTAAGAATAGGGAAAATCCCTATGGAGAATTCTTATTGGGCAGCCAGGGAGAAGATGTGGTAAGTGGTAGTAGAAACGCTTCCCCTATATCCCATATGAAACAATCTGTACCACAAGCGTATGATGAGTTAATGAAGGTGTGCGATATTCTTGAGCAAAAGACAAAAAGAGTGCAAGATTACGAATTTACCGTTTGGCGGGGCAAATTATATATGCTTCAGACAAGAAATGGCAAACTTACCGGCCGAGCCACTGTAAGATCAAACTACGATATGGTTCAGGAAGGATTGATTGACGTGAGAGACGCTGTATCAAGGGTGACTCCTAAAGATTTCGAGCAATTACTTCATAAAATGATAGATTATGAGGCAATGAAATGTGATGGAGTTCAGCCAGATGATGTTGTTATTAATCGTGGGAGGGCAGGTGTTGCAGCTTCTCCTGGTGGTGGTGTCGGGAAAGCCGTTTTTGATGTTAAAACAGCCCTGGAATATAAAGCGAGAGGAGAACCTGTTATTCTTTGTCGGCTGGAAACAAATCCTGCCGATTACCCTGGGATGATTGCTTCGGAAGCACTAGCAACAGCACGGGGTGGGAAAACTTCTCACGCCGCAGTTGTTGCCAGAAACAAAGGCTTACCTTGTGTTGTTGGTACCGGAATAGATATTGATGAGGAAAATAAAAGGCTCACATACCAAAATAATAAGGGCAAAACTGTTACCATAAATGAAGGAGACTATATTAGTGTTGATGGTAGTACAGGCAGAATACTAAATTACAAAGCTACTTTAACAGAACCAAGTCCCGATGACCCAGATTTGCAAGACTTCTTACAATTATTATATCCAATTGCCAAGATGAGAGTGCATGCCAATGCTAATGACTCTGGTGAAGCTGCTAGAGCATTACAATTTGGTGCCGAAGGTATAGGCTTAGCCAGGACAGAGTATATGTTTTTAGAGGATAGGCTAGAGGGTGAGAATAGACAATTAGCCATTCAAACATGGATCTTGGCTGAGGAGGACATAGTAAAGTTAAAAGCATTAGAAAGATTAGAGCAAATGCAAAAAAGAGATTTTTTGGAGATGTTCAGCGTGATGCAAGATAAACCAATTATAATAAGACTATTGGATTATCCATTACATGAACTTTTGTCAGATGCGAAAGCTCATCTTGATGAATTAGCGGAAGCCACTATGCTAGACCAAGAATACCTTAAACAAAGAATAGATGGTTACCACGAAACTAACCCCATGCTTGGCCATAGATCTGTAAGGCTTGGAATTACACACCCGGAAATTTATAGAGCGCAGGTAAGAGCTATATTAAGAGCGGCTAAAGAGCTCAATAATTCTACGGCTAAAAAATACATAACACCACATATTGAAATTCCGTTGGTATGTTTAGTAAATGAAATTAAAAATATGGGGCAATTAGTGAGAGCGGAGGCCGAAAAACTAGGATTTAGTAGAGGTGGCTACTCTTCAAAAAGCGATAACAG
>JABMQH010000085.1 GCA_013203355.1 Candidatus Omnitrophota bacterium
CCAATATACTAAGCGGTAATCAAAAAATAAGACAACAAAGATTGTGTGCGGAACAACGCGAAAGGATTTGGGGTTTTGGCGTAGTTCCGCGTTTTTGTTTCTGATGCAATCCGACGAGAATTTGATTGACAAACCCTGCGTTTTTGTTCTAAAATTAGTTTAAATAAGGAGGCGCTATGCTAAAGGTAGCAGTAGTAGGGGCAACCGGTTATACAGGTGAAGAGCTAGTTAAAATCTTAGCGTCACATTCTAAGGTAAAGATTACTTCTTTGACTGCAAAGATTGATAAGCCGCAGAAAATCCAAGAGCTTTTTCCAAGCCTGATGGGCAGGATTAATATGGTCTGTGAGTTGCCAAATGAGGAAAAGGTTGCCAAGGCAGCCGATTTGATATTTCTGGCACTTCCGCACAGGGTTTCAATGGAAGTGTCCCCGAAATTCCTGAAGAAAAAAAAGAGGGTAATAGACTTAAGCGCTGATTATAGGCTTCCGAAAGGTATATATAAGAAATGGTACAGCGCTGTTCATAAGGATAGCGCAGGTTTAAACATCGCTGTCTACGGTTTGCCCGAGCTTAATAGAGAGAAGATAAAGACAGCGAGGTTAATTGCAAACCCGGGGTGTTATCCGACGAGTATTCTTTTAGGCCTTGCACCGCTTTTCAAAAATAACATTGCCGATGCAAGTTTGCTGATAGCGGATTCAAAAACCGGGATCACCGGAGCTGGCAGACGGCCGGACATCTCTCTTAGTTTTGCTGAAGTAAGCGGAAATCTTAAGGCCTACAAGGTTCATAGCCATCAGCATAGCCCCGAGATTGATCAGGTGCTTTCAAAGTTAGCAAAGAGGGAAATAAGCGCGGTGTTTGTTCCGCACCTCATTCCGATGAATAGGGGTATCCTCTCTACAATATATGTAAGGGTTAAAAAGCCCATAAATACAGCAAAGGTCATTGAGTTATATAAGGCAGCATATGCGAAAGAGCCGTTTGTCAAAGTTTTAAGTGAAGGATCGTTCCCACAGATTAAGGATGTGACTGGAACCAACTTCTGTTATCTGGGCATAAAGGTGGATACAAAGAAAGGCTTATGCATTATTGTTTCCGCAATCGATAACCTTACTAAAGGCGCAGCGGGGCAGGCGGTTCAAAACATGAATATAATGTATGGGTTTAACGAAAAAGAAGGATTATGCTTATGAAAATTCAAAAGGGCGGGATTTGTGCTCCAAAGGGTTTTTTAAGCAGCTCCATAAGGTGCGGCCTCAAGAAAAGAAAAGACGACATAGGTCTTGTATACTCCAAATTTCCTGCGGTAGGCGATGGTGTTTTTACGCAGAACCAGATACAGGCCGCACCGGTTATTATTTCAAAATTGCATCTAAAAGAAAACCTCATGGCTCAGGCTATTGTGGTGAATAGCGGGTGCGCAAACTGCTGCACCGGACAACGGGGCCTAAAGGATGCGGGCACGACCGCAGAGCTTACGGCAAGGCAGTTGGGGTTAAAAAAAGGGGATGTGTTGGTTGCCTCCACAGGGCTCATAGGGAGCTTTTTGAATATAGATAAAGTTAAAAAGGCCATCCCCGCGCTGGTGAAGGGTTTAAGCCAAAAGAAATCCTCAAATTTCGCGAAGGCGATCATGACTACTGATACGTTCCCGAAAGAGGTTGCAGTAAAGATTGAAATAGCCGGCAAGGAGGTCCGTATAGGGGGAGTAGCAAAAGGGTCAGGAATGATTCACCCAAACATGGCCACAATGCTCAGTTTTCTTACAACCGATATATACATTACAAGAAGGGCATTGAAACTTGCGCTGGAAGATGCGGTTGATAAATCGTTTAATGCAATAACGGTTGATGGTGAAACAAGCACAAACGATTCAGTATTTATCCTGGCTAATGGGGCAGCTGGGAATAGACTGATTGACAAGGCCGATAAAGAATTTAAGATTTTTTCGAACGCCTTGGGGCAAGTCATGCAGGAGCTTGCCAAGATGATTGTAAAAGATGGGGAGGGCTCAACAAAATTTGCAACTATTATTGTAAAGAATTGCCCAACCTATTGGCAAGGCTTAAAGGTTGGCAAGAGGATTGCATCATCAAATCTTCTTAAGACATGCATATATGGGGGTGACCCCAATTGGGGAAGGGTTGTAGCTGCTTTGGGCACCTGCGGTATTAGGATCAAGAAAGATTCTTTTGATATCTATATGGGGACTGAAAAGGTGGTAAAGAACGGGACCGCTACAGGAAGAAAGACGCAGCAATCAAAGAGGCTTTTTAAGAAAAAAGAGATCGATATCACCGTTGATTTAAAAATGGGCAAGGAAACAGCAAGGGTGTGGACGTGTGATTTAACAGAGGAGTATGTAAAGATCAACGCAGAATACTCAACATAAAGAAAGACCATGGAAAAGGCTATAAAAAAATCGGAAGTTTTAATAGAGGCCTTGCCGTATATCAAAAGATTCTACGGTAAGGTGGTTGTTATTAAACACGGCGGCAGTATGTTAAGCGATAGAAAAATAACAAAGAAGATTTTGGAAGATATTGTTTTTATGTCTTATGCAGGTATGAAGCCGGTTCTGGTGCATGGCGGCGGCCCCAGAATAAACAAGGCCATGAAAAAACTTGGTAGGGCCCCCCGGTTTATTGATGGTCAAAGGGTAACGACTAAGGCGACGGTTCACATAGTGGATAGAGAACTTGCGCAGATAAATCGGGACCTTGTGGCAGGGGTCAAAAGGTTGGGAGGCAAGGTATATGGACTAAGCGGCAGGGATAGCGGGCTGATTACTGCGAAAAAGATTAAATCGCGCATTGATCTGGGTTTTGTCGGAGAGATATCGAGGGTTGATATCACGCTTTTGGATAGGTTGTTGGACGCGAACATTATTCCGATAATATCTCCGGTTGGCAGAGGTAGAGATGGGGAGCTATACAATATCAATGCGGACAGTTCAGCGGCGAAGATAGCCAGCGCCTTGCGGGCTGAGAAGATTTTTATTCTGACCAATGTAAGAGGCGTATTAAAGAACCAGAAGGATCCCCGCTCATTATTGAATACTTTGAAGACAAAGGAAGTAAGAAAATTAATTAAGAAGAGGGTTATTGCAAGCGGGATGATCCCGAAGATTTCCGCATGCCTTGTTGCTCTAAAAGGCGGGGTTAAAAAAGCCCACATTGTAAGCGCATCACTACCGCATGCCTTGCTACTCGAGATTTTTACCAAAGAAGGTATCGGAACGGAGATAGTAAGATGAGGACGGAAAAGATCCTGGAATTATATACCGATTATGTTATGCCTACGTATGTGCAGATGCCCATTGCCTTAAGCAGGGGCAAAGGCGCAAGGGTTTGGGATGCCGAAGGTAACGAGTACTTGGATTTTTTTCCCGGCTGGGCCGTAAGCGGGCTTGGGCATTGCCATCCGCGGGTAACCAAGGCCGTGCGGAAGCAGGTTAGGAAGATTATTCATATTTCGAATAATTACCTAAATGAATCGCAAGGAAGGCTTGCGAGGCTGATTATAAAAAACTCTTTTGACGGAAAGGTTTTCTTTTCGAATTCCGGCGCAGAGGCGAACGAAGGCGCCATAAAACTGGCCAGAAAATACGGGAACCCCACTAAGAGGTACGAGATCATTACGATGGAAAAATCCTTCCATGGCAGAACCATGGCCTGTATATCGGCAACCGGACAGGAAAAGGTAAAGGTAGGCTTCGAGCCTCTATTGGAGGGCTTCAAGACAGTGCCTTTCAATGATTTGTCAGCTGTGAAAGAGGCAATTTCGGATAAGACTGTAGCGATTTTGCTGGAGCCGATTCAGGGGGAAGGCGGTATAAATGTCGCCGACAGGGAATACCTCGCAGGTTTAAGGCAGTTGTGCGACCAGAAGGATTTACTTTTAATCTTTGATGAGGTGCAAACAGCGATGGGCAGGACAGGTAAGCTATTTTGCTTTCAAAATTTCGACATAAAACCCGATATCATGACACTCGCCAAGTCTTTAGGAAGCGGTGTGCCTGTGGGTGCCATTGTTGCCTCAAGCAAGGTTTGTGATGTCCTTGGTCCGGGCAGCCATGCCACGACGTTTGGCGGAAGCCCTCTGGTATGTTCTGCCGCGATAGCAACTTTTGAAGCGATAGAATCCGGCAGATTATTGAATCATGTAAATAAGATCAGCAAGTTTTTGTTTATTCAGTTAGAGAACTTAAGGAAAAAATACCCGTCGATTATAACGACAATAAAGGGATTGGGTGTTATGATTGGCGTTGAGTTGGCCGTTGAAGGCGATGAGATTGTGTCAGAATGCAGACAGGAGGGGCTTTTAATAAACTGCACGCAAAAGAATATATTAAGGATCATGCCGCCGATAATTGTTAAAAAAGGCGAGGTCAAGAAGGCCATAAAGGTTCTAGATGATATTTTAGCGAAAGCCCACACAATATAAAAAGGTGTAAGATGGCAAAAAAAGATTTTATATCAATACAGGATTTGAATCCGGCAGCGATTAATAGAATTTTTACGTTAACGGACGAACTGAAGTCCAGAGGAGAGGATTTTAAGGCGTCCCTTAAGGGACAGACGCTCGCTTTGATATTTCA
>JABMQH010000086.1 GCA_013203355.1 Candidatus Omnitrophota bacterium
GTCATAAATCAATCCTTTCTTAGTGCTACGATTTTAAAAATAATAACACGAATGAGTTTATTTGTCAACACTTATTTTAAGCATTTATCTCAGATAAGTACTAGGCGGGTATCTCTTCTAACCAGGTTAGAAATCTATCTTAGCCTTAGCCAGAATTCTTCCCATGGGAAATATTTCCCCGGGCACTCTGTCCTTGCGCGGGGAACTCGGCCATGCCCCATGATGTTCCTGGTAGGAATCTTGTAGTATTTCTTCAGGCTATCGACTAAATAGATCAGAGAATCCATTTGTTGTTTTGAAACCCTCTCTTCACTGAAATTGCCTACCAGGCAAATACCTATTCCTTTATAATTCATACGTGAAGCCTTGCAATGCGCCCCGTCCTGCTGCTTGATCCACCGCGGGGAAATTTCTATCTGCCCGTCAGCCTTACCATAAGTACCGTTATCAATAACAAAATGATAACCCAACCCGCGCCAGAATCCCCTCTTTTTATGAGCCTTAAAAAACTGCAAGGCATTCCCGATATCGGTTGCGCTATGGTGTATTACAATATATTTCCACTTTTTGGAAGGATACAAAGGGACAACCGATTTTATCGGCGCTGCCTGAGGCACAAGAAGCCGCTGGCCCATTTCCAGTTTTTCAGCATTCCTTAAACTATTCGCGCGGATTATATCTTCCATCCTAACATCATACATCTTGCTTATTCGCCAGAGTGTTTCCCCCGGCCCAACGACATGAGAAATATTTTCTCTTAAAATAGAAACTGGCATCTGTGGCGAAATTGTAGTCGGCGCGGGAACCATCGGGCTTACGGGGGTAGAGGCGCAAGAATTTAAGCTGAGTGCTGTTACAACTAGTATGATTAGAGATAACTTCGTATTCATTTTATTTCTTTTCGGAGACTACCTTTATGAAGACATTGACTATTGCAGGATCGAATCTGGTCCCGGCCTCTTGCTTAATGATCTCCATGGCTTCCTTCTCGGTATAGGCCTTACGATAAGGTCTATCTGAAATCAAGGCCTGATATTCATCTGCGATAGAGATGACCTGCGCACCCATAGGAATTTCATCTCTCTTTAATCCGTATGGATAGCCTTTCCCATCCCATCTTTCATGGTGATAAAGGATTAAAGGAATTATATCATGAAAAAATTGAATAGGCCTTATGATATCCACGGCAATCAGCGGATGTTTTTTGATCTCCTCAAACTCTTTTTCTGTCAACTTGCCCTTCTTCATTAAAATCTTTTCGCTTATTCCGATCTTGCCTAAATCATGCAGAATAGCTGCTTGTTTGATACGGCCTACATCTTCTTTGGGCAGGCCAAGGGCCATCGCGGTCTCCGCCGCATAATTAACAGTCCTTTCTACGTGCTCACCGGTATAATGGTCTTTTAATTCGATTGTTTTAGCAAAAGCGGAAATGGCCTCAGCTACACTCTGATTTGCGCGTTTAGAGAGCGCATCCATCTTATCTTTTAGTAGCTTGACATCATCCTTTTGCTCCTCATATTTTAACATCGATGCTGATTTTTCTTTTGCAATATCTGAAAAAGAATAAACTCTGTCGCCGCCGTCTTCCTTAACTCTAGTCAAGACCCGCTCAAGAAGTCCAACCAAATCCATACCTTTAAGTACCCTGTCCTCCGGGTAGGAAGCAACCCCTATGCTTACCTTTAGCTTAACGCTATGTTTTTTATCTCCAAAATTATATAGGCTTAACGAATCTAAAAACCTTTGGGCTAAAATGAGCGCTTGTGACTTATCTACACCAGGAGATATTATTATAAACTCCTCCCCGCCAAAACGGACAACAATATCATATTTGCGTACTATCCTTTTAAGCTGTGCGGCAAATTGCCTTAATACCAAATCACCAAAATGATGGCCATAAACTTCGTTTACCGATTTAAAATAATTTATATCCATCATTATTAACGCAAGCGTAGTGGCGGATCTTCTGGCGCGATAAAATTCCGCCTCAAGCACATCTTCGAGATAATGGTGATTATAAAGGCCTGTATGGGCATCTACCAAAGATGACTCTTTTAATTTCTCATTTGATTTTAGGAGCTCCTTGGTTAATTTCTCGCGTTCTTCCTCTGCTTTTTTGCGCTCGGTGACGTCTCGCAAAATAGCCAATAACCTTCTCTTACCCTTAAACTCAATCGTAGACCCTTTGACTTCGA
>JABMQH010000087.1 GCA_013203355.1 Candidatus Omnitrophota bacterium
AGAAGAGCATTGATCGGGCCTTCGCCTACGGCAACTGCCCTATGAGTATGGCCATATAAAATTATCCATTCTTGATTGTTTAATTTTTTCAACTCCTCACCTAAACAGTAAATGCGCACAAAAGGCTTGACTACTTCGCGCCGAGCAAAGAAACGAGGAAATAGCTTTTTAAGCACTTTATCCTTTACCTTATTTAAATCATATTCTACATTCACCCATACGTATTCTAATTTCCCGATTAACCAGACAACAGTCCTGGCCAATAAAGCCCGATAAGTATATGGGTCGTTACTGTGGCCCAATAAAGTCTGGTAATTATCCGGGTCGACATTGTGGCCGTGCTCAGCAAAAATGCGGCGGCTTCTGTCCAGAAAATATTCCATAATCTGCGCGTTGCCTAAACTCCTTTTAACTTCTTCGGTCAGGCACTGCTGGATATCATTGTATAGCTGCCAAAGGCGCTGGTCTTCCCTGCCCTTATATAGTTTGAAGATACTCTTATCTATATAATAAACCCAGCCCTCCTTGGCAATACCCTCTTGCTTAAATCCACTGCTTAAGATAAATTTTTCATCGACACGAAACTTTTTGCCCTCCTTTTCAAGGCCTGCGATAATCTTGTTTAAGTGCGTATATCTTTTATCATTAGAACTTAATTGATTTGCCTTTGCTATCAGGACAACTCCCGAACGCCTATCATTAATTATACGCTTCAATATATCTGTATCGTGGTTGCCGGCTACATAATCAATGCGGCGCACCGGTTTAAAAGCTGCAAATAGTTTCTGATGAGTGCGTTTAATCCTGCCAAATTTCTTCCTCCATAAGTCTATAAAATCGCCGTTAGCTTTCAAGGCCGCCTTCAGCTTATCTATCAGCTGCGCAATTGCAATCAAATCCTCCTCTTTGTTACTGCCAGAACCTAAATGAATATCGGATATAAAGAAGAAAGTTAAAAAACCTTTAATGAAACTAAGAATATCTCCCTCTGCTTGCTTCTTGCTATTCTCGCTTTCAATTGTGATTTGATTTTGTTTAAGTATTATAATGGTGTGTCCTAATTTTCTAAGAGAGTCGGGACGATGCTGATTGAATGCCTTGGTCAATTCTTGAGCCTCCTGCTGTTCTATCTCCCCGCAAACGGCAACAAATTTATCTCTCAGGCCTGCTTCTGCCGCTTCAACCTTCTGGGAACTAAAGGCATATTTATTTTCCGCTATTTCTAATTGGGCAAAGTGCTGTTGGAAAAATGCTATTTTCTCAACTCGCTTTACGGATTCCTCTTTGGACTTATCTTCCTCTCTTAATTTATGTAAATCTTCCCTTACTTTTTGCCAAACAAATTGTACTCTTTCGTTCAAGACGACATTCTCTTTTAGTCTTTTTCCTGTATAGACCCGGGGACAAGGGTTTCTCCGGGAAACATCAACTAAGATATCTTTTTTGAGGTTCTCTTGCCATAAAATACCTGTCAGAATCAACTCTCTGATAAACCTTGCTGACAATTGCGGGTATCTTGCATTTCCGATTACACCTAAATAAGTTATCGGCTCAAGAAGGCCTATTTGTCTTGGCGGCAGTAATTTTCCTGCGGCTTTTTTCATCCATCGCCTGCCCAGTTTAGAATCATAATCAAAGGGTTTAATGACAACCCTAACAGGCACTTTCGTTCCTGCAACCTTTACTGCGGTGCTAACTATCTGGGCCCCCTTACTCTCTACGGGTGAGCTGGATTCTTTATGGCCTTGTGCCGCATGAGAACTATTATCCATAAGCGAAGTTAGCTCTTTTATCCTAGGGCTTCTTCTCTCCGCCAGGTCCAGAGGAATATTCCGGTAATAAAAATTACTTTCCGGCAGATTAAGCCTTGTTATTGTTTCATCTAACCAGGTTACCGCTTTTGCTAAGCCCTGACGCATCACCCTCTGATTCCCCCGGCGTATATCCATCTTTGTTGAGAGGCATGCAAAGACATCTTTAAATTCACAAATTCTTTTCCGTAATGCTTTCGATGCTCCGTTGGGGGTCCTGCAAATATTCGCTAATATTCGCATTATTGGCCAAATATCTCTATCGCAAACATCGGAAATATTCTGATTTTTAACACCGTTTAAAAGGTAATTCTCCAGGGCAATCTTAAATTCAAGAAGCCACAATCCTATTCTGTCAACCTCCCGCCGCCGGCTGATTTCCTTAGGATCCGTTATGGAACAATCATCTCTGTCTTTAGGTAACACTTTCTGAATCAAAGACGCTTGAGGGGACTGTGCTAAAAACCTTCTTATTCTCTTAGGCATAGAGAAACGAATAGCTTCTCTTGCAGCCTCCCGCCAGTTAGTAAAGTCCCAATCGCTACGGTAAGTACGAAAGGCTTTGTAAAGTCCGAGGCAATTTGACACAGCGTCATGTGTTAATATTATCTTGCTAATTCCTAACTCAACTATCTTAAGTTTAAGTAGGGTAAGAAATTTCTCCTTACTCCATCCGGTTGCCGGCTCATGGCCCGTTGAAATAATAGCGGTTTCCCAGGTCCACCAGCCAACACCCCATTCATCCTTGTATCTTTTAAGAATAGAAAAATATTTTAGTAATTCCGCGCTCTTGGTTACACCTTTATTAAGGAGTATTGCTTTGTGCAGGCTGCATTTAAATTGTCCCAAACTCTTCCACCTTCTCCGTCTTCCCCCTTTTTGCTTTGGAACATAGTTCTCGTAATCGTTTTCATCTAAAGAAAATAGCTTAATGAAGGCATCCTTTATTCCATCCTGAGTTAGATTGTCATTCTCCAAGTACCCCCTCAACGAGCGTATTTCTAAAACCTGAGCAATATAACGCGCGGTTTTGAGTTCATCGCCCTCAAACTCTGAGTGCTCCTGCCAGATTTCCTGCTTAATCTGAGTTAACATCTGCAATAATTCTTTGGGTGTCCTCTCTGTAGGCTTATTTTTCAATTCAAGTATAAGTTCATGCCGTGTAAACAATACTTCGTGCTTCGTAATTACCTCCTCCTTTAAAGCACGCTCTACGACAGGTAACATACTCATACCTCTTTCCCACTTACCAAAACCTAATTTATCTCTAATCTTTTTACTGCAAACAGCAATAACATTAGTCGATTGTGGTGCGATATCCTTCATGATTTTTTGGGTGGTTTTGCCTGCCGCATATAATAGCAATATTCTTTTTAATAGGGGTGATAACCGCGGCCTTAAATACTTTTTGGCAAATTTTTCATATACAAATGGATCGTACTCAATGTAATCGTTTTTGACCGCAACTTTAACCGCTTCTATCATCCCTTGAGGCACCCCTTTCCCTGCTTGCCTTAATCCAGAAGGTATTTGTAGATTTTGATATATTTTAAAAGCGCATTTTTTTCGTACCAATGTGCTAATTTTAAGCTCTTTTTCTATTATCCGATACACTTCTTCTATATCGTAAACAAGCGCATAAATAAGAAAAAATTGCAGAAACAAGATTTCTCTTATGGACAATGGGTGCAAACCTGAAGCTATTCTCTTGAGCATCGTAAGGCTAAACGGTTCTATCCAGCCTTTTGCCTTGGCCCTCTTTATGGCTTCTGCAATCATTGCTTCTTTGGTTGAACGACCGGATAAACTAACCTTTGGATAAATATATTTTAGTACATTGCTTAATTTATTGGTGTCCCACCCATAAAGCTGACAGACCTCTTTGGGGGTCATACCCCAATCAAATAACCCCAAGAGAATCTGCTGTTTCTCAGTCAAAGGATTCTCTTTAAGAAGTGAGCTGGAGCTCCTTAAAATCCTCCTCTTCCCCAGGATAAAGCGCTCTTGGACCCCAGTTAAGTTTTGATATATCTTCAGATGGTCCAGCGGCGAGCTGGAATCCTGAAAATAGGCGCTGTCCCCATTTTTATCTATTTGATAAATATAGCAACAAGATTGATCTTCGGGAGTATGGCCAAAAGGAAACTCCAAGGCTACCTCTATTTTCTTTGCCGTATCAGGAATCCACTTCAATACAGTCTTATCCGAACCTTCGGGATTAACAATTCTGTTTCCTTCCAGTAGGCCCCTAAACCCTCTATCGGTTATAATTAATGGGTAGGGATTCTCGGTAAAAGAATTTGTTGGGGAAGAACTTTCCTGATTTTTCGAGCTGGAAATTACAGAAATAGGGACTACTGCCTTAGCCTCTGTTCCCAAATTACAAACTATCTTTGCCGGCGAGCTGAAAACGGGATGAATAGCGGCAAAAATCTCTGTTTCTATTCTGCGGCTTGCGGCTAATTTAAGCGGTATTTGCATTGAATCTAAGTCACTGGCTGTTAGTTTTTTGTAAAGATCTACGCCTATCCACTTTGGTTTAAAACCGAAATAACCGTATAATTCAGTTAGGGGTTGCTTAATGTTAAAAAACCGGCATTTCTCCTGAAGCGCGCTTGTCAAAATCCCCGCAAATAATATGCTTCCCAGGCATCTATGATGATACTCTTTATCATAAATGCTCAAGTTAGCCAGCGGTCTTTCGAATGCCGTATCCATAATGGCTGTTTTTCTCTTTACCGGATAAAACCAATTGGTTTTCTTAATATAAAACCATCCTTCCCCGATTACTTTTTCTTTACTTCC
>JABMQH010000088.1 GCA_013203355.1 Candidatus Omnitrophota bacterium
GAATTCACCTGTGCAAGTCGTCATTTCAGGAAAGAAAAAGGCCCTTGAGAAGGCCAAGGAACTGGCAATGCAGGCCGGCGCGAAGACAACCGTAGATTTAAAAGTAAGCGGCGCATTTCATTCAACCATGATGCGGGAGGCTGAGGAGAGATTAGGCGACGAGCTTATCTTTACTCAGTTTAAAAAAGCAAGGGTGCCGGTAATATGTAATTTCAGTGCCACTCCGGTGGTAGAACCACAGATACTGAAAGACTATCTTACCAGGCAGATGACAAATCCTGTACGCTGGGAGGCGTCCATGAAGCTTATGCTGGATAAGAAGATAGATACCTTTATAGAGATTGGTCCCGGCAAGGTCTTGCAGGGGCTATTAAAACGCATAGATAGGAAAGTGAAGACATTTGGTGTGGAGGACGAAAAAACCCTCAACACAGTCATTGCCCTACTCGATCGGGCAATCCAAAAACAAGGGTGAAAATATGAAGTTATTAGAAGGAAAAGTTGCAATTGTTACAGGTGCCGGTCAGGGTATTGGCCGCGAAATTGCCTTGCTTTTGGCCAGTGAAGGAAGCAAGATTGTCGTTGCGGACATAAATTACAAGATAGCAGAGGATACGGCAAAAGAAATAGACTCCAGGGGTGTGGAGGCCATGCCTTACGAACTTGATGTGGGCTCCGGCGAAAAAGTAAAAGAAATGGTGGATAAAATTCTTGACAAGTTTAAAAGGATTGATATACTAATCAACAACGCAGGGATTACTCGAGATAATCTTATACTTCGTTTAAAGGATGAACAATGGGACGATGTCTTGCGTGTAAATCTCAAAGGGGCATTTAATTGTATAAAGATGGTCAGTAAGGTTATGTTGAAGGCGCGTTCCGGTCGTATTGTAAATATCTCTTCAATTATTGGTCTTATTGGAAATGCAGGTCAGGCAAACTATGCGGCATCTAAGGCCGGGCTTATTGGCCTGACCAAATCAGCAGCCAGGGAATTAGGTTCACGCGGGATAAATGTCAATGCTGTAGCACCGGGGTATATCCTGACAGCTATGACTGAGAAGCTTCCGGAAGAGGTAAAGAAAAAGATGCTCGAACAGATTCCATTGGGGAAGTTTGGTGACGCCAAAGAGGTAGCCAAGGCAGTTTTATTTTTAGTTTCTGAAGCTTCGGATTACATTACAGGGCAGGTAATAAGTGTTGATGGCGGAATGGCTATGTAATCATGTGTAACGTAAAAATAAATGGTCGGGTAGTTAAGGAAGGGAGGTAAAGAACGTAATGGCTAATGAAGATAAAGTTCGTAAAATTATTGTTGATCAGTTAGGGGTAAGCCAGGAGGAGGTGACACTCGAGGCCTCATTTATTGACGACCTTGGTGCTGATTCATTGGATACTGTGGAGCTGGTTATGGCACTTGAGGAAGAATTTGATATGGAGATACCGGATGAAGATGCCGAAAAGATTATCACCGTGGGCGATGCCATAGAATATATAGAAAAGCATAAAACCAAGGCCAAGACTTAATAGTGAATGAAAAAGAGCGAGTTGTAATTACGGGGGTTGGAGTAGTTTCTCCGACGGGAATTGGTATAGACCCGTTCTGGGATGCCATTTCTCATGGCAGAAGCGGTATCGGCCCGGTTACGCGTTTTGATGCCTCAAAATATAAGAGCCGCATCGGCGGGGAGCTAAAAAATTTTGATCCCCATAAATTTTTAAACCGTAAAGAGGTTCGTCGAATGGACTATTTTGTCCAGTATGCCGTAGTCGCATCTATAGAGGCTATGGATGATGCCGGAATAGATATGGCAAAAGAAGATCCATATAAAGCAGGTGTGCTCGTTGGTTCCGGTATCGGAGGCCTGGGGATTATTGAAAAACAGCACGAAATACTTTTAAGCAAAGGCCCGGATAGAATTTCTCCGTTTCTCATTCCGATGCTTATTGTCAATATGGCGAGCGGCCAGATATCTATGCGTTTTGGGGCCAAGGGCCCGAATTCCTGTGTAGCTACAGCATGCGCCTC
>JABMQH010000089.1 GCA_013203355.1 Candidatus Omnitrophota bacterium
ATATTCCCTTTTGATTTGGACATTACCTCCCCATCCTTAAGCACCATTCCCTGCGTAAGCAGTCTATCAAAAGGCTCATCCATGCTTACAAGCCCTATGTCTTTAAAGAATTTCACAAAAAATCTTGAATATAAAAGATGCAGCACGGCGTGTTCTATCCCGCCTATATATTGATCTACGGGCATCCAGTATTTGGACTCATTTTTATCAAACGGGGCTGTCGTGCACTTAGGACTTGCGAATCTTAAGAAATACCACGAGGAGTCTATGAATGTAGCCATTGTATCCGTCTCGCGCCTTGCCTTACCTTTGCATTTAGGGCATGTCACATTTACAAATTCTTTTACTCCTGAAAGCGGGCTGCCGCCCTTGCCTGAAAACTTGGCCTTTTCCGGCAATACTACAGGAAGGTCCTCGTAGGGAACCGGTTGTATCCCACATTTATCGCAATAGATTATCGGAATAGGCGTGCCCCAGTATCTTTGACGTGAAATCAGCCAATCGCGCAACCGCCAATTGATCGTTGTCTTACCGATATTGGTATCCTGCATCCATTCTGCGATTTTTACCTTTGCCTCTGTGTTAGGTAGATCATTAAACTGGGCTGAATTTACCTGAATACCGTCTCCTTCATGAGCCTCATTTAAGTCCCCGGCGTTATCAATACGAGAGTGCGGGTCTTTTATGACAACTCGCATCGGTAAATTATGCGCCTTTGCAAATAAAAAGTCCCTCTGGTCATGAGCGGGTACGGCCATAATGGCTCCCGTACCGTATTCCATTAGGACATATTCGGCGATCCATATGGGCAGTTCTTCGTTGTTTACCGGATTTATGGCCTTGAGCCCTTTTAATTCGATACCGGTTTTTTCTTTGACGGTCTCCGTGCGTTGTGCGATTGTCTTTGCCTTAGTCTTTTTAATATATTCTTCGACTTCCTCAATATTCTGTATTTTATCTCTTAGTTTTGTTAATACCTTATGCTCCGGAGCAAGCACAACATACGTTGCTCCGAAAATGGTATCCTGCCTTGTCGTAAAAACAGGCATGGCCTCGCCGGTTGCCTTAAGCTTAAAATATATCTCAACACCATAACTCTTCCCTATCCAGTTAGACTGCATAGTTATTACTCTTTCCGGCCAGTTCTTGAGTAATTTTAAATCCTCCAGCAGTCTTTCGGAATATTCGGTGATTTTTAAAAACCATTGCTCCAGTGGTTTTTGCACAACCGAGGTGTGGCATCGCCAGCAGCCACCCTGCACGACCTCTTCATTGGCAAGTGTAGTTTCGCAGGACGGGCACCAGTTCACGGGTGAGCCCTTTTTATAGGCAAGCCCTTTCTCAAGCATCTTTAAAAATATCCACTGGTTCCATATGTAATAATCGGGTTCGCAGGTGGAAACTTCTCTTTCCCAATCGTATGAAAAACCCATCCTTTTCAGTTCTTTCTTCATCCAGTCAATGCACTTATGCGTCCATATTGCGGGATGGGTTTTATTTTTTATTGCGGCGTTTTCTGCGGGTTGGCCAAAGGCATCAAACCCCATCGGATGCAGGACATTGAAGCCTTGCGTTAACCTATAACGGGCAGCAACATCACCAATAGTATAATTCCTGACGTGCCCCATATGTATCTTCCCTGACGGGTATGGGAACATCTCCAAGAGGTAGTACTTTGACTTGTCTGGCTTATGTTCTGCTTTAAAAATACCGGTATCCTGCCAGTATTTCTGCCATGTTTTCTCTATTTCTTTGAATGGGTAAAATGTTGGCTCTTTCTCCATTTTGTTTAAAATAGTATAACATAATAGCTTCTAATCCTCAAGATTAATAGGAAATGCGGGAAACTGCGGATGCAGTTTTATAAAGAGGCTTAATCATTCGACATCCTTAAAATTACTAACGTTTAAAATGTCTTTTTTGATAACAAATACATTTCTTGTTGTAAAAAGTTTGTTTTCTTCGGGGATAGTATCTAAAAAAAACTTTTTTCTTTTTCTAGTTATATTTTTAACATACGTGCTAAACGGTTCAATATATATAGATCCTCTGAGATATTTCTCTGTGAAATGTCTTTTATCGATTACTAAATAATCTATCCCATTTCGTTCACAAAATTCATATATAAATGATGGGTCTTCTGAGTAATACGCATCAAAAAAATCAAAGGTGCGTTTCTTTATTGTTTTCCAATAATTATCAAAAACACAATGAGATAATTCATAGTTTATAAATACCTTTCTTTGCGCAAATGTTGGTATATTATTAGCCAACACGGGATGCGCAGCAATCACCGTTTCTTTTGGTAAACTATTCAAATAGCTATATAAACTTTTATTATAAGACGTATTCGTTAACCCATTCGATCTTTGACTACTAACATTTAGAAATATTAAAATAAGTATTAAGATTTGAGCTGCTTTTTTTATTCGCACACTCTTTATTTTTATTATTAATTGTCCTATAGCTATCGCACATATTATTAGGCTTATCAGCGGAAGTGAATAGCTAAGATATCTGATCGGTAAAAATAATTTAAATAAAAACAAATCTGCTATGATGTACATTAAAACACTTGAAATAAATAAAAACATTATTTCGATTGGAAATATTAGCTTTTTTCTTATCGTTTCAGCTATTAAAAACAAAATTGTAATTAGAAAAATGAGTTTATTATCAAACTCCCCGGGTTTTAATGAAATCATCTTCGCGGATCTGTTAAATATTTTCGAGAAAACCATTCCTTCTTGAAGAGATCGCCTTATTTGCTGAAACAAAGGAGGCGTTGGTAATATCCTAACGCGCCCTTTAAAATAGTATTCAGAATTGCCAACCATTTGTTCTCGAGTAACTATCCTGCCAATAGATGGATTGTAACTAATAATATATTTACTGCACAAGATGACGCCGCATATCATTACTGCTATAATAAAATATTTCCTTTGTGTTATAGCTTTATCAAAAAATATTTCTTTGTGCTGCATTTTAATAAGTGTGAACAGATAAGTTAATATGCTTAACAAGAATACGATCGGATAAAATAAACATTGTAATATCAAGACAAAAGATGATTTCAGATATTCTTTTCTCACAAGATAATAAAGAAGAATAATTAATAACGGATATCCAAACGCCCTTGGTTCTCCGCCAATCATTCTATTTAAGTAAATTGGTGTTACTATAAAAATAGAAGCAGCTAGAAACCCTGCATAATCGTTTGTTATGTGCCTAACTAATCTAAATAGATACAAAGAAGACACCATAAGCAAAATAATAGGTATAACTTTGCTAACAATCATTGGATCTACGATAAAAGAAAGTATATAATATAAAGCAACAAATCCCCATGGCTGATAATTTTTAGCATATTCTGTTAATAAATCGTTTCTGAACAAACCATTATCCTGAAATTGTTGCATCCAATATATGTGTTGGTTAACATCATCATTGATAACATATTGATTAAAAAAAGATGCCCATTGGGAATATATTCCAACGAGAAAAGCTAATAAAATAATTAAAAATTCGATCTGTATATAAATCCTTTTATTCATTATCTTTCAAACGCCCCATATTCCGAATGGTGGAAGGGAGTAAAATTGGTGGAGCTGAGGGGGATCGGTTACTACGGCCTCGCTGATTGCTCGTCCTGCGTAACCTCACCTCGCTCGCTGTCGGGGCCTGATCGGCCCCTTTTCCTCCCGTTGGTCGGCGCTCACGAGCTTCGAACCCCGGGATGTTGCATGAGAAAA
>JABMQH010000090.1 GCA_013203355.1 Candidatus Omnitrophota bacterium
AACCCTGATGAGACAATGACAGAATCCGATTACTATATTGCTGTTGCGCGACGCGATACGGCCGATTTTTTCTTCCCGGAATGTCCCCACATCCATGAAACCGGCGAACCAGGCATCTATGTTCTCGATGGGCCCGATGATGATGGGACGGCACCTAAATCTCATTCTCATGGTGACATCACGCACAGCCATCGCATAATCGCTCCCGATGCTATTCCTTAGCAGCACCTAAATATATGGTATCGTCGTTTGATATTAAGCAATAAATGTTATTCCTGTATAAAATTTGAAATTTATTAAAAATATGATATACTTGTTAATAGAGGGATTAACGGATAAAAAAGGTAGAAAAAGGAGTGGATGAAAATGAAACGAATATTAATAAGCGGTTTAGTTATATTCGGCATTTTGTTTTTAGCATTGAAGGTTGAGGCTAAATACCTGCGTTATCGAGACGGTACGCGTGCCATGACCGGTTTAAAAGGGCAGCAGATAGAGGAAGGCAGGAGCCTTTATAGGGATCTGGAACTCTCTGGCGTAGATCTTTCAGCCTCGCCAGACGCCTTAGCTCAATACTTAAAACACTTTGACCTGGCAGCCCTTGGTATAGGGTTAGCGGATAATTTGGATGTTGCCTTAGAGGGGGATCTATTATCTACTATTACCAGAGACGGCACTACCCTTTTACAATGCAACTATGCGCTTGATGGCTTAATCGAATCAATTGAGGATAGGCCTAACCGTTTAATGCTCAGATACGCAACTGCCGACTCGTTTGATTACGACACCACCTATGTAGAAGGAGAAAATCCGGCTGACTATAATTTTGGCAAAGACACACACACGGTAGGCAGCGGTGGAACAGGTCTAATGAAGGATATAGTTATGACGGATGCCGATGGAAATATCCTCACAGGCAATTCTATCCAATCGGGTTATGGAAGGGGTTATGTTTTATTTGCCGAAGGTTCGCCTTTAATTCCAGATTACTCCGGCTCTATGCCTTATGTCACAGACTACTACGAAGGCGGAAGCTTTCATGCTAATGACCCAGTCGTAATGAAGAGTTTTGAGTACTATCCGGATGGGTCATTAAAAGGAGAAGTAAATTATGCCTGGTCGGCAGGCCAAAGGGCTGGTTATCTTCAGCATGGGCGGTATACTTATAACTCAACGCGTTATGACGAAAGCGGAAACGTAACTGAAACAAACTATTACAACGACCCGGCACCGCGTGCTTATGAGCCTACGTTCACCGGAACCGTCAAGCAAGACAAGCTGGGAAATATCCTGCTTACAGTCGCTCAAGGCTGGGATGATGGAGGCCAACCCATGCCGCAGTGTGAGGGAAAAACATATCTTTTAACAACGCGGCATTCCTTAGAAGGCGGGCAACCGGGCAGTAACGCATGGGACCAGCAGAATCTTCAGCACGCTATAGACGGTGGTGCTGCGGAGTTTACGGCCGCCGGTATCGGGAATTTGGTAGGCCAGCAGATTTCACTTCAAGGACATTTACTGGTTAATGTCCCGGTAGTCACTGCCTCCGGAGAGCCAACCTCGATGCGCTACCAGGGGGAACCCATCGATATATTTAGCGCTTTCAGTTCTGTGCAAATTTTATAACGTATCCTAAATAAAAAGAGGAGATGCGATGCAAAAGACTGTCTTAAGGATTTTAGCAGTTTTTTTTGTTTTTTTACTTACCGCAAACCTTTCCTTTTCGGCAGAACTTAAGCTAATGCCGAAGGAAGGCCAGCTATGGGCAGAGGCCAAAGGTGAATTCCAGATTATAAATATGGCCGCTGTAAAAGGGGCATGGGAGGAGTCCGCCATAAAGCTTGATGATGGGGAAATTATCATTTTGATAGGCGAACCCGTCAAAGACTTAGCTGGCGAGACGGGGGAAGTTATCTCTGTATCGGGGGTTCTTAAGCCCAGGATGCGGTATCAGGGGAACCTGGTACGGGTTATAGAGGTAAAGGAAATAAAATAAAACGGGAACGCCCCTCCTTGTTTACCCGCATAAGGGTTGATGAAATACTATTCAAATTGTCTAAATTTATAGATACCTTTGGTATGCAGGATATACTTAATCATAGCCCAAATTATTCCCACCCCATATAGTATACTAGGTAAAAATTTTATCTTAGATGCCTCGTCAAAATATCTTGTTTGTATTGGGATTTCTTCTATTTTAAAATGGTGCATCAAAGATTGTACTATCATTTCTGTATCGAAAACAAACTTATTGCTATTGAGTTCAAAGTTTATTGTCTTTAATAAGTTTGCGCTATAGGCCCGAAATCCTGAATGGTACTCAGTCAGATATGTCCCCAGTATAACGTTTTCAAAGGCAGTTAATAGAATGTTTACGTTATGCTTCCACAAAGGCATGCCACCTTCAAGTGCCCCGCCTTTCATCATGCGCGAGCCAAAAACAGCGTCCGCTTCTCCCATTTGTATTGGTTTTATAAGCTTTGGTATTATGGTTGGATCATATTGATAATCTGGATGCACCATCACTACTATATCTGCACCTTCTTCTAAAGCCTTTGAATAGCACGTTTTTTGATTCGCACCATAACCCATATTTTTTTTATGCTGGAAAATTTTTACCCCCAGACCCTTTGCAACTTCTACTGTCCGATCCCTGCTTTTATCATCGACTAAAATAATTTGATCTACTACATCTTTAGGGATATCCTTGACAGTTCTTTCTAAAGTTTTCTCAGCATTGTATGCCGGCAAAACCACGAAAACCTTCATATCTTCCTTGACCGCCTTTTTCTTTTTGGCAACAGCCAAATTAACCAAATAATCTAGCTTCCGAACCTTAATCGATAACGCTTCGATTTGGTCATGAAAATTTATCTTTAGGCTCGCCCTGCCGAATACGCCCACCCTAGAGAAGAAATCCAAAACTTTATACACTACATAATTATAAGACTTGATCCTTTTAACCCAATAGTTAACTGAGAATATTCTTATGTGGGGGTTATATTTCTTTACCTTAAACCCGCAGGCATCGAGCATCTTTTCTAATGTCCTCTTTGAAAAATAAAATAGGTGAAATTTATTTATCCCCCACCACTTGGCCCCCAATATCCTGCTTACTGCGCTGGATATATTTGGGGTACTAATATATAAAACGCCGTCATTTTTTAAGATTCTTCTTATTTCCAGCAGTGTATATTTTGGATCAGTCAAATGCTCCAGCACATCTATCATGACTATGACATCAAAGAATCCATCCGGAAATGATGTTTTCTCGGAAGACCCATTGATAACATCTAAATTTAACTTTTGTTTAGCATAAACGGCGGCCCATTTTGAAATTTCAATGCCAGACACTTCCCATTTTCTGCGTCTTGCCTCATCAAGCAAAAACCCTGTTGCGCAACCAATATCCAGCAATCTTCCGTACCTTTTATATTTTCTGATTCTCTTTAAAATTTTGATGCTTGCGAGACGCCTCCCCTTTTCTTCCTTCACATACTCTTCGTCAACCATCTCGGCATATCTATCAGCATAATATTTCAGGTTCTCGGTTTGTTCGGCAAAAACCAACCCGCAATTATTGCATTTGAAAATTTTATCGGGTTTTTCTATTTCTGCTTCTGCTATTGTGTACTCCTTTTTACTTTTGCGCTTCCCGACGCATTTTCCCACTTTCCTTTTGTACACGGCTTCGTAATTATTCGATCCGCACAAATTACACTCTGTTCTTTTAGTATTCATAACAACACCCCTTCTTAAAAATATAAGTTATCACTGGGTAGATTCCTTCAATAGTCCAATAGACAAATCTAAAAGTCCTCTTTTAACAAAGATCTTTTTGAAGCTACGATAATCATTCATAGCTACAGCAATGCTTACTATAATTACGATTACAGTTACAATAGAAAAAGAAAATTTATTTACTTTAGTTTTAATACAGGCGGCAATGCTCCAAAGACCGAACCCGCTTACTAGGTAGAAAGGAGCAAACAGTACACTCACATAGCGCAAATTTTGAACATACGGCATAACCATTGTAATAGTCGTAAAGGCTAACATAAAAAATATTATACCAGACAGTACATCTTTATTTTTGCTGAAAGCTAACACGTTTTCCCGGTCTTGCTTATTAAACAAACACAATCTTACTGTGCCTACCAAACACAAAATTGCATTTACGGGACTTATGATCCAGAATCCTTGAAGAAGATAATACCACGGCCCTGTTTGATACTGGATTGCATAAGCATTAGTGGGCATTGCTTCTTTGACATGCCCCCAGACTTCAAGAAGCATCCGCATCCCCCCTATAGAATAGGCCAGATAAGCAACGCTCATGAATAATCCAATAATACTAAAAGATGCCAGAAGGCTCCCTTTTAAAAGAGATTTTTCTTTAAAAACTAAAGTCCACAAAAGCCATATTGTACATAATCCATAAATAAGCAGCCCGGACTCTTTAATTAATATGGAATAACTCCCAATTATAATGAAAATTATGTACAAAAATAATTTGCGAGGGGCGCGTGTTATCTCACAGCAGAGGTATATAAGAAAAAGGCCAAAGCATCCCAGCATGGCGTCTTGCCATGACCTTCTGGAAATGGCAAGTGCCATAGGGGATATACACATAAACGTGAGCGCATATAATGTAATCCACCGATTAAAAAATCTAAATCCTAATACAATCAACAGCAATAACGAAATAATGCTAAACAAACATGCCAGATGCGATCCGGCTTCTTCTGTCATATCATTTGATACTCTCATGAGAATGGCAAGCGGCAAGAGATAGCCTATCCTGGTAGGAGGAGGGTATATCCAGAGTTCTTTATTGGCATTATACGTTCTAATCAAATACTTCATGCCATCACTGCCGTGCTGGGCTATAGTCTTGGCTTGATTGGTATATATGCCTTCATCGGGACTTCGCATAGATATTCCCGCTTGATTATTAATACGCAAAGTTACCCCAAGCGAGAATAGCAAGATTAAAATTATAAAGAAGATTTTTTTAGACATAAAGCTTTCTGTTCTTGTATCGCTTGGAGATGAATATTCCGTATTTTGCCTTATTGCATGTTCTTTTTCTTTTTTTAAGCGCGATTTTCTTCCCATTGGCTCTAAGGCATTTCCATCATGAAAAGTGTATTATAGGGTCTATAGTATACTAAGTATATCATACGTATATGCAGTTTGCGAAATTTGGTAGCCCCAACTGATGAGAGTTGGAACCAACTTCTTTACGAACTGACATCTATATATAAACTAAAAGAATTATTGTTAGTTTTTTGGTGATGGTATTTTTGTTTCATTTTATCTAATTATTTTCCCCTAATCAATCCCCAAACACACAAAAGTAGTTCCACAAATATGTTTAAGATCCTTAAAGTCCTTAGACTCTAGATACAATTCATTCAAAGCCTTTATAACACCATACCCGTGCAACGCATAATCATGCCATATTATTATTCCTTGCTTGTTTCTTAATAATTTTAAGGCTTGCTCCGAATCGCTTAACACATACTCGTAGGAATGAGACCCATCTATGAATATAAAATCTACCTTGTTGTAAAATGGAGAAAAATCAAAGGTTGCTGAATCTCCATATAGTTGGCTAATTTTGTCCTCATATGTTGTTCCTAAATATTTTGTGCCGCTATTTTCTTTATCGATATATATTTTATCGGCAGAGTCAATGTGTAATTTTGTGGAATTCAATTTGGCTTTTGGTAAATCTAATGTGTATATTTTTGTTTCCTCCGTGCAATTCGCAGCCATGCTTAGGGTAGTTCTACCATTAAAAGTTCCTATTTCAAATATATTTTTTGGGTTATACCATTTTATTAATTCGCTGATAACAATAGTTTCAAGAAACGATATCTCCCCATCTACCGAGGTTGGTTCAGGTATTTGAACGGAAATTTTTTCGGGGAGGACTTTAGCTAATTCCAATTTTGGAATGACAGACAAACGCTTCTCTAAAGACCTATTGTCATGCCAGAAATGTGTGCAGATTTTAGTTATTAGAATACGATTTTTAGAAAACAAAAAACCAACAACAAATACGTATACACACGATAATGCTGCATATAAATATCTCAAAACAAATGATATTATTCTACTCGCGAGTGTTGTTTTCACAGTTTTTCTGTTTTTTGTCTGTTTTTTAAAAACTAGTAGCCCTTGCCCGTATCACTACGGCAAGGTATCTCTTATCTATACATGTATATTATAGCCACAATACTAGGTTATGGCAAGAAATTTTGGTTTCAGAGATAGAATTCCTCGGTGATTTTTGGAGTCCGAATGAACAAACAAGGCGAAATTTTGTCCGTTTTGTCCGGTCTTTTTTGGCTTTAAATTCTCTAACTCCTTAAGGCATTAGGGGATACCGATGCCTGGCTCTCTAGACCTGGACATTCATAATTTACTGCCTTTTATCTCCGCTTCGTATGGAGCATGGGCAAGAAGCTCGGCGATGTTTCATTTGTGCAAAAACGTATATAATTTTTACACTGGCCGATAGTATAGGCAAGAATGCGAATCTTTAGTAGCGTTGTATGTAGTATACTATGCATATTTTGTGCTCAATTTTATTTATATAACCTACTAGAAATAAATAAGATATGCGTATCTATGAATAATCGAGTAACAAGGCCTATAATAGTATATATACTACTATAGGCACTTTACACCCTTTGCTTAGTAAAATAAACTTGAGAGCAAACGCTATTGCCATGGAAATCACTAAACGCAACGCGGAAATTGGAGAAATATGCAAAAAGTTACGGGCTCCCGTTGCGGATTTGATACGCAAACTTGAAGATAGGCTATCTCCTCGCCATAAATAAGTACCGTGGCTATGCTAAAGGTATATTCACAGATGTCCTATTTTGGAACACGCTACACACAGACCCTATACAGGTTCGTCACTATATTTTCTCTTCTGCGCATCATATTCCGTCATCGTCGCGTTGAGCTGTGCGCAACAGGAATCGATGTTTTCCGACAACTTCTTAAGCTCTCTGCCGATCTCGCTTCTTCGAAGAGCCCCGAGGCCGCCTTTTTTCGAAGCCCTCGCAAGCTCCTCGTTCAGCGCCTTCACTCCGGTCTCGGAAAAAATTATCTCATCCTCCAGGCTCTTGATCATGCTTTCGAGAGGTTTTAAGATCTTCGCCTTCATCGCATTAAACTCGGCTCGGGCTTTTCTAGCCAGTTTACCGCTATGCCCTTTTACTTTGAACTCCGCCGCATTTTTGTGCGGAACTTGTTTCGGTATGGCTCCTGCCGGGTCGGTTGACGGGGCCTTTGGAACAGAAGCCTCGACACCCGGAATTGTTTGCGCCTGCGCAACAGGCTTATTCTTGTCACCTTCATCCCACCCAATGCTTTCCAGGAACTCTTTGTATCTGCCCGGGTATAAAAATACCTTGTCGTTCTTAAAGACTATGAGTTTAGTCGCCACTTTATTCAGGAAATGTTCATCGTGCGCTACCACAAGCGCCGCGCCTTCGAAATTCCTTACGGTATCCGTCATCGCCTGGCACGACTCTATATCAAGATGGTGCATGGGCTCATCCAGAAAAA
>JABMQH010000091.1 GCA_013203355.1 Candidatus Omnitrophota bacterium
GAAAAGACCAGATCTGTGCTGATGTATAACAAATAGCTGTCTTTTGACAAAGCGACTATGTTGCGGGTGCCAAGGACATTTACCTGATAAGTAAAATCCGGAGCGTCTTCGCACCTGTCGAGATCGCAGACCCCTGCCGCATGCACGACTGCTTTAGGCCTGACCTTATCAAATATCTCCTTCACCTTAGAAAAATTATCCATGGTGCAAAAAAATACTTTTTTGTCATTTTTGAAAAAACGGGACTTTATGTCAGGGGCGACGCCATAGACGCGTTTTCCGTATTTTTCTCTAAACGCAGAGAAGATGGGCCATCCGTGGATGGATGTTACGCCTGTTATGAGGATATTGTCAGAATTTTGCATAAATAGATATTTGCTTCTGTATTCTACTCTAAACAAAAACCCGCTGCAACATATTTAATTACAGTGGGTCGTGTAAGGCTTCCCGTAGTGGACGAGTTTCGCAACTGGTTATACTTGGAAGTGGCTAAAAATCTTTTCCAGCCCTATTTTCCTGGTGTCGTTGGACTGAAATTATAAAGAAAGTTCCTGGAGAGATCCGAACTTTAATCCAACAGGGATAGCTGTAAGAAGTCCTACTCCTGGCTTATCAAAATCCATACCTTCATCTTTTGCTAACTTAACTATCTCCCTTACAGAATATTCATCTTTGGCAAAACCGAATATAGCATAGCTGTAACGCTTATTATACTCTAATGCTTTTCTTAAGCCCGCGAATATCGGCACTTCAAAAGCCAGCGTCCTTCCCATGCTCCTACCTTCTACGACTATCGCGTCATTTATTCCCGCCTCGACAAACAAAGTAAGCATGTCATCCAAAAAATCCTCATTATATAAAATCATTGTTATAAAATACATGTCTATGATCCTCCTGATCTATTCAAAGTTCTTCTGTTTTCCTGTTTCGCCCGCCCTTTTTATGGCAAATTTAGTAGCAAGAGGTCCTATCAATTCAAAAAATATAGTAGTGCCTGCCACTGTATTTATAACTATTGTTGCAACCTGGCTCCCTACATCATTCAAATTAGAAAATTCCCTGCCTACCATAATAGATAGGCCTATGGCCACACCTGCCTGAGAAAGAATACCGAGTCCTAAGTATTTTCTTATATTTTTGTGCATTTTCATAATGGTTGCGCCAAACCATGCCCCGCTTATAAGGCCAAACGAACGACCTATAATATATAGAAGGCCTATGGTACCGATTTTAGGCAAAAAACTTAATTGCAGATGCGCCCCTGCTAATACAAAAAACAATATGTAAAGCGGGGGCGTTACGAAATGTAACACTTCATATGTGCGGCGGCTCCCTTTTAGAAAAGTGTTTGCCACCAGCATGCCTAACGCAAGATTAGCTAAAATCAAAGAAAAATTAAAAAAATTCGCCAATCCTGAACATATAAAAACAAATCCTAATGCAGTAATTAGAATTTCACTCTTTGTGCGCACCTTTCTGATGAAGAAATTTAAGATAGCCCCTAACAATGCTCCCAATATTATTGCTCCTAAGATCTCAATAACAGGCCTGCCTATCATTTCCTTTATGTGCATATGCTGCTGAGAAATGGCTATCTTTGCCATGCAGGCCGCAAATGCATATATCATTATGGCTAACCCGTCATCTAAGCCCACAACTGTTAAGAGGGCATTGGTAAGAGGGCCTTTTGCCTTATTTTCCTGCAGCACCACGACTGTTCCGGCAGGGGCGCTTGCAGGCGCCATAGCCGCTAAAAGAAGGGCCAAATAAATCTTATGAGTGAAAAAATAAACCAAGCCTAAAACTGCAAAAAAAGCAAAAAAACTCTCCATGAAAACAACAGCCACGATACCCTTGCCCAATTTCTTTAATACGCCTAATCTTAATTCGCTTCCTATAGTAAAAGCTACTATCCCCAGCGCAATGTCACTAACAAGGGCCATTTCGTGTATATTGCCCAAGGTCAATATATTGAAAAAGGACGGACCCAATACCAAACCGACCAATAAATATCCTATAACAGCGGGGAACTTAAAATGATTGGTGAACTTGCCTCCTAAATAACCAAGTATTATAATTAGTCCCAGAAATAAAATCATAATTATCCTATTCGAATCTATCCATTTTTTAGAATCATCAGGATGTCTTTTTTTGTACTTGCATTGAATAAGGCTTTTTTATTTTTACTATCACTGATAACTTTCACTAAGCGCGCTACAGTGGCTAAATATCCTGGCGTATTTGTATAAGGCGCTATTATCAAAAATACATGCTTCACAGCCTTGTTATCCGGCGCATTAAAATTTGCTCCTTCTACTGAACGGCCTATTACAATGCATGCTTTTTTGAACAGATCATCACTGGGGTTTCTGGGATGCGGAATCGCAATTCCTTTCCCGATTGCCGTACTCAACATCTGCTCTCTTTTTTTCAATTGTATCATTAGTTTTTCAACTGAAACCGTTATGTTAGATTTATATGCTATTTCTGCTAACTCATATAAAATACCGTCAACTGTTTTTGACTTTAGGTTTAAATCTATGCAGGATTCGTCGGTTAACCTTGACAAAGGAAACGCGCCGGAATTTAATCCGGCAGGCTTTGATGTACCCCTTTCGGGGGATTTAACTATCTTATCTTGTAAGTATTCATCAAC
>JABMQH010000092.1 GCA_013203355.1 Candidatus Omnitrophota bacterium
ATTCGGTCCAGCGTGTATCAGTTTCGGATATCTTGAAGACCCCGCCGGCTGTTGCGGCATATATGGTTTCGTTCTCTAACATCAACAGAGATAAAACCTTATCATTGGTAAGCCCGGCTGTAGTAATCTTATTCCAGGTCTGCTCTGTGTGTCTGCGGAAGAATACACCAGAATTGGTACCGACATATAAACCTTTGACATTTACTAGCAAGCAGTTTGGAGTCTTGCTTGAATATGTGGCCGTTTCATTATCCGTCGTATCATCGGAGGTTTCATATATGCTTTCGTCAGTACTCGCATCAGTGGCTATGAAGGTCTTATCCCAGCTCTTTGTGCCGTTTTTTGACTCAAATACACCATGGTTGGTTGCAGCAAATATAGAATTGGCGTAAGAGGCTATATGATTTATCTGAATATTTGATATTTCCCCGTTTGGCTTTGACCACGTTCTGCCTATATCCTTCGAAATAAAAAGTCCGTCTTTCGTTCCAATATAGATGGTATTTTGATTTTTTATGTTTAACAAAATACATCGTACATCCTTCCGCAAGCTGCCAATGCCCTTAAATATCTTACGCCAATTTTTACCCCAGTTCTTGGATCTAAATAGTCCATCCTGAGTTCCAGCATATATGATCTGCGGAGCAGCCTTGTCTATAGCTATTGAATTTACATGCCTAAAGCTTCCTTTCACTGTAAGTATATTTTTCCAGGATTTTCCAAAGTCCCGTGTTTTCAAAATATTTCTTGTTGAGCCAAGATAAAAGGTGTGCGGATCGGTTGGGTCGACAGCTATAGTTTTTATTTCAAGGTTATTGGTGGGTAATGTTATCTCTTCCCATTTTTCTTGTAATTGCGCACTGCACAGGGTAGGAATGATTAAAACCTGAAGCATTAAAACAAAGAAGACTATCCTGACATTTTTCATTATTGTTACCTCCTTAAAGGGTGTAATATAATAACATACATTTGATAATTTAGCAAGTTATTTTTAATCTTTCATCAAATAGATAGAGGATCGGAGTGTTATGATTTATTTGATATTTTTTAGGGAGGTATGATATAATTAAACCACTGTGGAAAAGGGATATATTTTTGTAAAAGGGGCTAAGGAGCATAATTTAAAGAATATCGATATCAAGATCCCCCGCAATAGCCTTACTGTAATTACAGGCCTAAGCGGTTCAGGGAAGAGCTCTCTGGCATTTGATACAATTTATGCCGAAGGGCAGCACCGATATGTAGAAAGCCTATCAAGCTATGCCCGCCAGTTTTTGGAACAGATGCAGAAGCCGGATGTAGAGTATATAGAAGGGCTTTCACCTGCCATAAGCATCGAGCAAAGGAGCGCATCAGCCAATCCGCGTTCAACAGTCGGAACACAAACCGAGATCCATGATTATCTGAGGTTGTTATATGCAAGGATCGGGAAAGTGCACTGTCCGAAATGCGGCAAAGAGGTTACAAAACAAAGCAGTCAGGAGATAGTAGATCAGATTTTAAAATTACCAAAGGCCACAAAGATTATTATATTAGCGCCTGTGGTAAGAGGCAAGAAAGGCGAATATAAGGAGCTATTTAAAGAAATTCAGAAGGAAGGTTTTATAAGGGCGCGGGTGGATGGAAGGATCATAGAGGTTGAAGATCCACCGAAACTGCATAAATATAAAAAACATACCATTGAGATTGTAGTTGATCGAATTGCGGTAAATGACAGCGAAGGGATAAAGAAACGGCTTGTTGATTCAGCGGAGATCGCCTTAAGGGCAGGCAAGGGTTTGATTGAAATTGCCTTCGAGAGCAATAAGCCCCCGCTACTTTTTAATGAGCTGTATGCATGCGTAGGGTGCGGGATAGGTTTTGAGACACCCCAGCCAAGGATGTTTTCATTCAATAGCCCTTACGGGGCATGCCCCAAATGCGGAGGCTTGGGAAATAGAATGGAAATAGACCCCGAGCTTGTTATCCCTGATAAAGCAAAACCCTTAATAGAAGCAATAGAGCCATGGCGCAGAGGAGGAAAGGGCATATTTTTATACTTCAGAAGATTGTTGCGATCTTTGGCGAATGATTATGGCTGTGATGTCCATGGGCCTTTTAAAAATTTAAGCCCTGAGATTAAAAAAATCGTTCTTTACGGCGATGAGGATAAGAACGGCTGGTTTGAGGGGGTTGTGCCGAATCTGGAGAGGCGGTTTAAGGAAACGCAAAGCGAATACATGAAGATGGAGATAAATAAATACATGAGCGTGCTTCCTTGTATTGAGTGCAGGGGCAAGAGATTAAGAAAAGAAAGCCTCGCGATTACCCTTCATGAGAAAAATATAATGGACTTATGCTCCTTATCCATAAAAGATGCTAAGGTATTCTTTGATAACCTAAAGCTGACAAAAACCGAGCAAAAAATAGCTTATCAGGTTTTAAAAGAAGTAAATTCCCGGCTACAATTTATGATAAACGTAGGACTTGATTATCTTGGTTTGGACAGGGCAAGCGGCACTCTATCCGGCGGAGAATCCCAAAGGATAAGGCTTGCGACTCAAATTGGTTCCGGGCTCACAGGGGTTTTGTATGTACTGGATGAGCCAAGCATAGGGTTGCACCAAAAAGACAATAGAAAGCTTCTGGACACATTAGAATCGCTTCGCGATTTAGGAAATACACTCTTAGTCGTTGAGCACGATGAAACAACTATAAAGCGCTCAGACTATGTGATTGATTTAGGCCCGGGGGCCGGCGAGCACGGCGGCAGAGTTGTGGTCGCAGGGGACCTTAACGATGTTTTAAAATCACAAAGCTCTCTTACGGGAAAATATCTAAGAGGCCAGCTGAAAATAAATATTCCGGAAGAAAGAAAACCACCGAGGGACGGTAAGGCCTTAAAGATAATCGGTGCGGAAGAACATAATTTAAAGAATATAGATGTTAAAATTCCTTTAGGCCTTTTTGTATGCGTGACAGGCGTATCCGGTTCCGGGAAGAGTACATTGGTAGATGAGATCTTATACCGGGCCCTTGCGAAAAAGATCTATCGCTCAAAGGAAAAACCGGGTAAGCATAAGAGAATAGAGAATGTAAATTTGATAGATAAGGTAATAGTAATAGATCAATCACCGATAGGGAGAACCCCGCGCAGTAATCCCGCAACATATACCGGAATGTTTAGCCCGATAAGGGACCTGTTTGCGAAATTACCCGAATCCAAGATGCGCGGATACAGACCCGGCAGGTTTAGTTTTAATGTGAAAGGCGGCCGGTGCGAAGCCTGTACCGGGGATGGGATAAAAAAGATTGAGATGCATTTTTTACCCGATGTATATGTTCAATGCGAAGTATGTAAGGGGAAGCGTTTTAACGAAGCAACGCTTGAAGTTAAGTATAAAGGAAAATCTATCAGCGATGTGCTGCATATGAGTGTAGAGGAGGCATTGACGCTTTTCCAAAATATTCCGCCGGTAAAATCAAAACTCCAGACCCTTCTTGATGTGGGATTGGGTTATATAAAAGTAGGCCAATCGGCCACAACCTTATCAGGCGGTGAGGCCCAGAGGGTAAAACTTTCAACAGAACTTTCAAAGCGCTCAACAGGCAAGACGCTCTACATTTTGGATGAACCGACAACGGGGCTGCATTTTGCAGACGTAGAAAAACTTTTAAATGTCTTGCATGCGCTTGTTACTTGTGGTAATACAGTATTAGTAATTGAACATAATCTGGATGTTATAAAGACTGCTGATCACATAATAGATCTCGGCCCGGAAGGCGGGGATGGGGGTGGCTTTATTGTTGCAGAAGGCACCCCAGAAAAAATTGTGAAGAATAGCAAGTCTTACACAGGCCAGTACCTTAAGAAGTTTTTTGGCGGGAGCGAACACGAAAATGAGGCCGTTTTTGCTGCCAATCCTGATAAAGTTAAGAGTTAAAAAAGTTAGCTTGTGTTCCTTGACAATATACTATAATATGATATACTATAATTAGGCGAAAGTAAAGGCAAAGTAGCTGAACTTTTCCTATTTGTATATATCAAGCGCTAGGATTTATTTTTTTATCTACTTTGTTTTACCTTTTAAAAATAGTTAAGTAAGGGGGCATAATGAAAACACCACATGTTAAGTCGCTAAAGTTAATTTGCATGGTGATGTTAACGTTAACATTGGGTGTGCTGTTTACCGGTGAAGCCAGTGCTGCCGGCGGAACCCCGGTGATTACCGACATTGAACCTGATGTTAGAGTGTATGCCGACCCCCCCGCGCATACCATAGAAATTTATGGTACAGATTTACTCCCGATAGATACTTCAAGTTGTATTATATTCGAAGGAGATAGTTATTCCGTTAGCTTTAGGGGTACTCCCACGGGTACCACGTGGACAGATGACCTTATACGCTTTACGCTTCCCGTAATGCCTGTCGGTGAGTATCAGGTCCATATTGTCAATTCCGGCGGAACCAGCAATTCGGTAAGCTTCCGCGTTTCCCCGCTTGATCTTCCCATGCCAAGATTGCTTTCTGTAACTGTTGACTCATATGCTGTGGCCTTAAGATGGGAAGATAACTCATGGGAAGGTTCAGGTAATGAAATTGAATTCCGGATTTATCGAATACTTACCAGCCAGGAGCCCAATTATACTTTAATCGCCACACTGCCTCCCGATACCACTTACTACGTTGATAATACTGTCGACCCTGGCACGGCATACGGCTACATGATATGCGCCGTATATCCAGGAGGCGGTATCTCATATTATGATTATGTAGACATTTTTACGGTAACAGTGCCTGCATACATAGCCGCACCGACAAATTTTACCGCTTATGCCGTATCCGAAACTGAAACAGCACTGAGCTGGACTGATAATTCATACAATGAGAGTGAATTTATGATCGAATTCTGCACTTTTGATTTTTATGGGGGTGGAGGATTCAGCGTGGATGAGGATGTAGAGTATTACAATCATACTTCTCTTGATTCCGGGACAAGATATTTTTACCGGATACGCGCCTCTGATGGATCTGGTAATTATTCGGACTGGGCGTATGCGGAGGCCGTTACACCGTTTGGCCAACCGTACATTTCTTATTTGGAGTCAGAGAAGGTACTTTTTTCGTTTAGACCTTCGGAACTGATAGTTATTAATGGTTATCACTTCGGCAGAGCATATCCGCACACTTCTTTTGTAGAATTTACCGCTGAGGATGGTACTGTTGTCACTATTGATGGTTTTCATCCTTGGGTTGTTTGGGAGGATGGAAGGATAAGTCTTAGGGTACCGCCGTTTCCCATAGGACAACATTCATTAAAGGTTATTACTCCCGGAGGTGAAAGTTACTCAGTTTATTTTGAGATCATCCCGTATGACTATCCCGAACCAATAAATTTTAGTGTATCTTGGACCTCACATGATACCATATTCCTGACATGGGAAGACGACTCCTGGGTTGGCTCAGGCAATGAAACCAGCTTTGAACTTGCACGCAGGGTGCAGGGGAGTGGTGATGACTATAGCTCAACAATATCATTAAGCAGTGATACCGTATATTATGAAGATACATATCTTGATCCGAGCACAACATACGAATATGAATTATTTGCGGTGTATGATTATGGTTACGAAGAATCAACGCGGGTATATACAGAAGGTACTACAGAACCTGCTTTACCAGAGCTACCATATATAGAAAGTCTGACACCTACCTTTGTGCCTTATGCTGACAGCCCCATTCATCCCCTTACCATTGAGGGAAGAGATTTTACGACTTCTGGTGACGTTGAAATCAGTGACGGCCAGAATGTATTTACCGTATCCGTTTATGACTCTTATACTACTTGGGGAGTTTCTGATATACAAATCGCGGTTCCTGTAATGCGTGCTACTAACTATGAGGTAACAGTCGTTACTTCCGTAGGTAGAAGTAACGCGGTTAGTTTTGAGGTTCAGCCTGTTATTGGTGAGGATCCTTATGTTTGCGAAGCAATCATTGATACCTATATCTCTCAAGAAAATCCCACCACTAATTATGGTTCTGCCACACCTCTCATAGTAGATGGGTCCCCTTCAGGCAGCGATTTATCCATTCTTCTTAAATGGGATATTGAAAGTGCCGGTATTCCTCAGGACAGCCCGATTATTTTTGCCAATATTGACTATATGATAACCGATAGTCCTGCTAACTCTTCGCGCCAAGCCTACCAGCTTTATGAAATAAAGCAGGATTGGGTTGAAGCAGAGGCTACTTGGGAAGCATCCTCTACGGGGAATCCCTGGCAGCTAGCAGGAGCCCAAGGCCCTAATGACCGCGGTTCAACAGTGATAGGGGAAACCATAATTTCCCTCGAGTTTATGCTTGGCCCTCAAACCATTACGCTTAATCCGGATGGATTAGGCCTCATAGAATCTTGGCTTGATAACCCTTTAACCAATAATGGCATAATCATAAGCAGTCCTGACAATAGCGACTCCCTAAAATTCAATTCACGGGAGGCAGCCGAAAACTATCGCCCCAAACTTACCATATTCACAAAGGTTTATCCTTACTTACAGGATGTTACACAAAATAGCATTAAGGTAATGTGGTACAGCAATACTCCTTCGATAGGAACTGTTGAGTATTGGTTATCAGGTGGCCCCGTTTTATCTGTAACCGAACCAGAAGCTCGCAGCGTTCACGAGGTTTTAATTGAGGGG
>JABMQH010000093.1 GCA_013203355.1 Candidatus Omnitrophota bacterium
GTTTATAATATATTAGCGGCCATTTGTTGTGCCTTAAGCGAAGGAGTGCCGATTGAGGTTATAAGAGGAGTAATTTCGGATTTTAAAGGGGTCGAGGGGCGCTTGGAGGCCGTTAATTCAAATAGAGGTTTTAAAGTTTTTATTGATTATGCGCATACCGATAATGCTTTAGAAAATGTTTTGAATACATTAAGAGGGGTGACTAAAAATAAAGTGATAGTAGTTTTCGGATGTGGCGGCGACAGAGATAGGTCAAAAAGGCCCCGGATGGGGAAGATTGCGTCCAGACTTGCAGACTATGTTATAATAACTTCAGATAATCCAAGAAGTGAGAGCCCCCTGGCGATCGCGAATGAGATTGAAAAAGGTATAGATAGGAGTTTTAAAGATTACAAAATTATACCGGATAGATTCAAGGCAATTGGTGAAGCCATAAAAAGGGCAAGGCTAGGAGATATAGTTTTGATCGCAGGAAAAGGGCATGAGAAATATCAGGTTGTAAGGGATAAGATCTTACCTTTTAGTGATAAGGCAATAGTACAAAAGATGGTTTCCAAAAAGGGATTGGTAGAAGATGACTAACTTAAACATTGAGGAAATTTTGAAAACGAGAACCTTTTCCGGAATTTCCACAGATACAAGGACGATAAAAGAAGGAGAGCTATTCATAGCATTGAGGGGTGAAAACTTTGATGGGCACGATTTCGTGGAAAAGGCAGCAACCAAAAAAGCGGCCGGTGCGATTATTGATTCAAAGATTCAAGGGCTCAAAGGCTTAAAGAGCAAAAAATTCATCTTGATTCAGGCAAAAGATACATTGAGCGCCTTTGGCGACATTGCCCATTTTTATAGGATGAGATTCAAAATCCCGCTTATTGGCATAACCGGTTCGAGCGGGAAGACTACCGCCAAGGAGATGATTTATGAGGTTTTGAGTTCCAAATTTAAAGTTTTGAAGAATAAAGGGACAGAAAATAATTCGATAGGTCTTTCGCATACCCTTCTTAGATTGCATCCCGGTCATAGCATAGGTGTTATGGAGCTGGGGACCAATCATTTTGGCGAGATAAGGCGTCTTTCGCAAGTGCTTAAACCAACGGTTGGAATAATTACAAATATCGGGCCCGCACATTTAGAATTTTTAAAGTCCGAAGCGGGGGTCCTTAAAGAGAAGATGGAATTGCTTAAGAGCTTGGATAAAGATGGGTTGGCAATAATAAACGCAGATGACGCCTTACTTAAAGATATAAAGGGATTAAAATGCAAAATAGTAAAGTTCGGGATGGATAAAAACTGCGATTTTAAAGTTACGAAAATTTTTCAGGAAAAAGAGGCTATATGGTTTACTGTTAACGGGAACCATGATTTTAAGATCAGGCTATTGGGAAAACAGAATGTCTATAATGCCTTAATAGCGATCACGGTAGGGTTTTTGCATGGGGTTGATTTTAACAGTATTCATAATGCCCTTTCGGAATTTAAACCGCTTAATGGGAGGTTGTGCCTAAGATCGCTTGGCCCAATTAAGGTGATTGATGATACGTATAATTCTAATCCTCAATCCGTAAAGGCTGCACTTGCTGTCCTGGCAAGCTATAAATCTGCCGGAAGGAAGATCCTCATATGCGCCGATATGCTTGAACTGGGAAGCCTGGCGGATAAATTTCATGCTGAGACCGGCAGGGCCATTTCAAAAGCAAATCCGGATTATTTGATTAGCGTTGGGAATTTTTCAAAGACTATTAACGAGGCAGCTATCTTTGGCGGTATGAATAAGGACGCTGTGATTTCCTGTAAGGACAACCTCGATGTTTTAAAGACCTTAAAGGCGATTGTCAGCGAGGGAGATGTTTTGTTATTAAAAGGTTCAAGACGTATGAAATTGAATGAGGTGGCAGATGCTTTATCATCTTCTATATCCACTCAGGGAGATATGGTTCGGGTTTAACGTATTTAAATACATAACATTCAGGGCAGCCGCAGGTGCCGTAACGGCGTTCTTGATTAGTATAATCCTGGGGCCCTATGTTATAAAGTGGCTCTATTCCTTAAAGATTACCCAGCAGGTACGGGAAGGGAAAGAGGTAGCGAAGCTTTCGGATTTCCATAGATCAAAAAAAGATACCGCCACTATGGGTGGACTTTTGATTTTATTGGCCATAGTGCTATCAACGCTTCTTTGGGCAGATATTTTTAATAAATACATTATTTTGGTTTTATTTTCGACTTTGTGGCTCGGTATAGTTGGCATGATTGATGACGCCATTAAGGTAATTAAAAAACGGTCTTCGGGCCTGAAGCCGTTTGTAAAATTGCAATGCCAAATTTTATTGGGACTTTTGATAGGGGCCTTTCTTTACCTGGATCCGCAGTTTTCGACTACCCTTGAGCTGCCGTTTCTTAAAAAGCTTGCTATAGATTTAGGGGTTTTCTACATCTTTTTTTCCTGCCTTGTGATTATAGGCTCAAGCAATGCGGTGAATCTCACAGATGGCCTGGATGGGCTTGCGATCGGGACAATGATAATGATAGCCTTCACCTATACAGCCATGAGCTATGTTGCCGGACATATCAAATTCAGCAGTTATCTCAATATATTTTATATACCTGGGAGCGGAGAACTGGCTGTTTTTTGCGCAATACTTATAGGTGCTTGCCTCGGGTTCTTATGGTTCAATTCGTACCCTGCGAATGTATTTATGGGAGATACCGGCTCCTTAGCCTTAGGCGGCGCCATCGGCACGGTTGCGGTTTTTATAAAGAAAGAGCTTTTATTATTCTTGGTTGGTGGCGTTTATGTGATGGAGGCCATCTCTGTGATCCTGCAGGTTATTTCCTTTAAGACACGGGGTAAAAGGATATTCTTGATGACCCCTCTGCATCATCATTTTCAGTTAAAGGGATGGCCTGATAACAAAATCACAGTGCGTTTTTGGATTATCGGCCTGATATGCGCACTTTTAAGTTTGGCAACACTTAAACTTAGATAATATGATGAAGAAGATAGCGACAGTAGTGGGTTTGGGCGTAAGTGGGTTTGGGGCGGCTCTTTTGCTGAGCAGGAAGGGTTGGAAGGTTAGAGTTAGCGAAGAGAGCGAGTCGCCTGAGGTTAAAGAAAAGGCAAGGATCCTTGCTCAGGAAGACCATAGGATTGTATTTGAAATAGGCAGACACACAAGGGATTACATCGAAGGTTCAAGTTTAGTGGTTACAAGCCCCGGGGCAACAGATTCTTCAAAACCTCTTGTGTGGGCGCGGGAATTAAATATCCCGGTAATTGATGAAATCGAATTGGGATACAGGTTTTGTCCTGCAAGGATAATCGCGGTAACAGGCACAAATGGGAAATCCACAACCGTTACCTTGATTGGCGAGATTCTGAGAAATGGCGGATGCAAGACAGTTGTCTGCGGGAATATCGGACAGTCTTTTTGCGAAAAGGTAGCAAATATAAGCGGAGAAGATATAGTTGTTCTTGAAGTGAGTTCGTTTCAACTAGAGAGGACAGATACCTTTAGGCCGTATGTTTCTTTGTTTCTAAATATTACGCAGAATCATTTGGATAGGCACAGAAATTTCAATGAGTATCTAAAAGCAAAATTAAACATTTTTAAAAATCAGAAAAAAACCGATTGGGTAATATTAAATTATGAGGATAAAAATTTAAAGGGGTTGCGGAAATATATAAAACCTCGAATCTTGTATTTTAGCAATTCTTCGACTTTAAATGGTGCGCATCTTAGGGGGGAGGCGATATACATAGACACTAATGCAGAATCAAGGAAGTTCCTGTCTCTGAATGAGCTACCTTTGAAGGGGGAGCATAATTTAAAAAATTATATGGCTGCACTCTTAGTTGCACACATCTTTGAGATTGATACAAGAATCATAAAGGATACCCTAA
>JABMQH010000094.1 GCA_013203355.1 Candidatus Omnitrophota bacterium
AAAAAAAGCAGTCAATGAAGTTAACGAAACACTAAAGGGCAAAGAGTTTGATGTGATAATCTTAGATGAAATACTTATCGGAGTATCGCAAGGGTTTATGGATGAGAGCGTTGTCTTAAAGATCATCAGGTCAAAACCCATGAAGACCGAATTGGTTTTGACCGGCCGAGGGGCTACGAAGAAGCTTATTAACAGTGCTGATTATGTAACTTACATGAAGGACATGGGCCACCCTTTTAGCAAAGGGGTTCGCGCCAGGCGGGGCATAGACTTTTAGTTGATATTCACGGACTTTAATGGTAATATTGCACGTATAAGAGGTTAGCAATAACATTATGAGATATAAAATTTCAAAGATCGTTGAACAGATACCGCCTTCGGGGATCAGGAAGTTTTTTGATCTGGTCATCGACATGAAAGGTATCCTATCCTTGGGTGTTGGCGAGCCTGATTTCATAACACCCCGGAATATAAGAGAAGCAGCGATACGTTCGATTAAGCAGGGACGTACAACATATACATCCAATACAGGCCTGATGGAGCTAAGGCGCGAGATCTCGCATTTTCTAAACCGTCGTTATAGTTTGCGTTACGATCCCGATAAAGAGATACTGATTACCGTTGGCGTAAGTGAGGGCATGGATTTGGTTTTAAGAACTCTTGCAGGTAAGAATGATAAGATTTTGATTCCCGAGCCTTGTTATGTTTCATATATGCCGGTAACTGCTCTGGCTGGCGGCAAACCTGTTTATTTGCGTACTCCCAGGGAAAAGGGTTTTAAGCTTTCACCAAAACAGATAGATAAGGCTTGTGATAAGAATACGAAGGCCTTGATTCTAAACTATCCATCTAATCCTACGGGCGCCTCCTATACCAGAAAAGAACTCAAGGAAATTTCCAAAGTAGCCGAAAAACGGAACCTTTTAGTAATAAGCGATGAGGTCTATGATGAACTTACCTATGATTTTCAGCACACCCCCTTTGCAACTTTAAGCGGCATGAAGAAAAGGACCGTTTATTTGAACGGATTTTCGAAATCTTATGCGATGACCGGGTGGCGCGTAGGCTTTGCGTGTGGGCCTGAAGAGATAATAAGCGCTATGACGAAGATCCATCAATATACGATTATGTGTGTACCGATTATGGGTCAGATAGCAGCAATCGAGGCCTTAAAAAAAGGACAAAAATCCGTTGATGAAATGAAAAAGGAATATAAAAAGCGAAGGGAATTTATTGTTGATGGCTTGAACGCAATTGGACTAGAATGCCACAAGCCGCAGGGTGCTTTTTATGTATTTCCTTCAATAAAGAGTACAGGCCTTAAATCCATGGAGTTTGTAACAGCGCTTCTTGAGAAAGAGAAGGTTGCGGTAGTTCCCGGGACCGCTTTTGGTTCTTCAGGGGAAGGATATATACGTATATCTTATGCGTCAAGCTTTGATAAGTTAAAAGAGGCATTGAGCAAAATTTCGCATTTTGTAAATTCTCTTTGAGAATTTAGCTTTTTTCTTGACACATCTCTGTATTTGGATATAATGCATTTGATTGACAATTAGGTTTTTATAGGTCCTCTGCCACCAAAAAGTGGCAAGAGGTAAAAGGGAAGACGGTGAGATGCCGTCGTGGTCCCGCCGCTGTATGCGTGGACGAAACCCCGTAAATATACCACTGGTAGCAATACCGGGAAGGTGCGGGAAAGTAGGAAGATACGCAAGCCAGAAGACCTGCCTATAAAATAGTTTCCGCCATAGGCGGAGCCTCGAGGAAGGGTTAAAAAACCAGGGTAAACCCTTGTCGGCATAGACGACAGGGGTTTTTTATTTCAAAATATGAAAAAAGCATTGATATGTCTTTTGGCCTTTATTTTTATATGCCCACCGGTTCTAGCAAAGGATCTTAGAGTTATTTCTCTGGCGCCAAACTTAACTGAAATTCTATTTGCAATAGGTTTAACCGAAAAGGAAATCGTTGGCCTTACGAATCATTGTGACTATCCGGAGGGAGTGAACAAAATTTCAAAAGTAGGCTCCCTCAATACACTGAGTATTGAGCAGATTGTTTCCCTGAAGCCAGATTATGTATTTAGTGTAGGCAGCGAAAGGAGCCCCTTAAATGCAAGGCTTAAAAAAGTGGGCCTTAATGTTATAGCGTTTAGCCCAGAGACTATCGAAGGAGTTCTTTCTTGTATTTTAAAAATTGGGAAGATTGTAAATAGAGAAAAAGAAGCCAGGCAAGTAGTGGATCAAATGATGTCAAGATTAGCCAAGGTGAAAGCAAAAGTAAGAGGTATTAAGGATAAACAAACCGTTTATTTAGAAATCTGGTCAGATCCGATCACCTCTTGCGGCAAAGGATCGCTGGTGGATGATGTGATCACTTATGCCGGTGGGATTAATATAGCAAATTCAGTAGACACCCTCTATCCCGCGCTTAGTCAAGAATTTATAGTTAACAAAAACCCGGATGCCATAATACTGGGCTATATGAGCGGGGATCCAGCCAATACTATATCGGTTGTGATGAACCGATTTGGCTGGCATGGTGTCAATGCAGTAAAGAAGAAAAGGATAATCTGCGATATAAACCCGGCGCTTTTCTTAAGGCCCGGCCCGCGGGTCATAGAGGGAATAGAGCAGATTCACAATAGGCTTTATGGAAATAAGTAAAATTTACAAAGATTCAAGAAGGCGAACGATAAAAATAAGCTTTTTTCTTTTTCTGATTTTAGCGCTTTCTTTTATCCTTTCAATAATAACCGGCCCGGTTGCGCTTTCAAAAGATATTTTTTTCCTTAGGCTTATCAGGGTGCTTTTAGGGATAGCCGCGGGTGCAGGCCTGGCGACCTGCGGCGTAGTCTTTCAGGCAATATTACGAAATCCATTGGCAGAACCTTATATACTGGGGGTATCTAGCGGCGGAGGATTAGGCGCTGTTCTATTCGTTACGCTTTTTGGCGCGAGCATATTTTTACCAATCCCCGCGTTTTTTGGGGCTGTCGCCACAATATTTTTAGTATACAACCTCTCAAAAATAGGCGGCAAGATACCCGTACAAACCCTACTTTTATCAGGTGTTATAATAAGCGTTCTATTTTCAAGCTTGATATTGTTTTTAATCTCAACAGCAAAACAGGCTGTTCTTCACGATGCAATGTGGTGGCTTTTAGGTAACTTGCAGATTTTTGACATAAAGCTTTTAGTGATACTTTCGGTTTCTGTTACATTAGGGATCATTGTTGCTTTACTGTATTCAAGGGAGCTAAATGCGATATCGATCGGAGAAGAAGAAGCGATTCATCTGGGTATTGACACAGAGAAGGTGAAAAGGATTTTATTCGTTGTCACTTCTTTGGTAACAGCCGCATTAGTTTCAACCTGTGGCCTTATTGGGTTTGTAGGGCTTATAGTTCCGCATATCGCGCGCTCCTTAATTGGGCCAAACCATAAACAATTGATACCAACTGCGGCAATCCTGGGTGCAATATTCATAATATTAAGTGATACCCTGGCAAAATTAATTATGCAGCCTATTGAAATACCGATAGGCGTTGTTACTTCATTTTTAGGCGGTCCATTTTTCCTATTTTTGTTAAGAAGGACAAGAAAGATTAGGCCAAAATGAGAAATTTTCTAGAGGTAACAAATCTTAAATCAGGATATTTTAATAAACCTGTCTTAAAAGACATTAATTTTTCTATAAAGAAAGGCGAGTTTGTTGGGATAATAGGTCCGAACGGAGCCGGGAAGTCTACATTGATAAAAACGCTTTCCAAAACTCTTACCCCTTTTGGAGGGAAGGTTTTTTATAAAGGAAAGGATATATATAAGATGCCGTTAAGTGAGGTAGCGCAGTCAATTGCTGTGGTGCCCCAGGACACGTTGATAGTTTTTGAATTTTTGGTATGGGATATTGTTATGATGGGCAGGATCCCTTATATCAAAAAGTTCCAAGGGGAAACCGAAAACGATTTAAAGGTCATAGAAAAATCCCTTGAACTGACAGATACAAAAGAATTGGCATCCCGATTTATGAATGAGTTAAGCGCAGGAGAACGACAGCGCGCAATTATTGCAAAGGCACTTGCTCAGGAACCGGACCTCTTGATCCTCGACGAACCCACCTCACATTTGGATATAAGTCACCAGATAGATATTTTCGATTTAATAAAATCGCTCTCAAAAAAAGAGGGATTAACAGTAATGGCTGTATTGCACGATTTAAACCTCGCATCGGAATATTGCGATAGATTGATATTGCTGAAAGAGGGCGCTGTTTTTAAGGAAGGTACGCCAAAAGAGGTTTTGGATTACAGGATAATAGAAGAGGTTTACAAAACAGTAGTTGTAGTTAGAGAAAACCCCATTTCAGGGAAACCATATGTATTTTTGGTACCACAGGAAAAACGGAATGAAAGGAAATCTACCAGGTAGGTAAAGGAAGTGGAGGTGAGATCCCTCCTGCTGCCCCGCAACGGTAATGCCGCAGATGGTCTGCGAGCGAGTCCGGTCGATTGCCTGCTTCGGGAAGTATTTTCGAAGGGAGAGAAGAGATGAAGAGTAAAGTTTTGGTTTTAGCAGGAGTGCTTTTTTTAGTTAGTGGTATTAGCAGTTATGGTGCGGAGGATGCAGCTGGAGGGCGCCCAAGAGACAAAGTGAAGCTAGAACGAATAGTAGTTACACCGATAAGGATGACACAATATGATTACAAAACCACATCAGATGTTATCGTAATCGGAAGAGAGGAAATAGAGGCCTCCAGCGCCCGGTATATTTCGGATATTTTAAAAGAGACAACAGGGATAAATGTCTATGATTCAAGCACAGAAAAGACAGTGCGGGTTGACATAAGAGGGTTCGTGGATACTTCCGTAAGCAACATCCTGGTGTTGATTAATGGCCGTAAGGTTAATTCCATAGATATCTCAGGTCCTGACTGGATGCAAATACCATTAGAGACGATAGAGAGAATTGAAATCGTAAGAGGCGCGGGGTCTGTTTTGTATGGAGACAATGCCGTAGGAGGTGTAGTTAATATTATCACAAAGAAAGGTGAAGGGAAGGTATCCGGGAAAATTGGCGCAAAGCACGGTAGTTACAATATGCGTCAGGCAGACGCGGAGATTTCCGGAACAAAGGACAAAATCTCATACTATTTATACTCAAAGCAGTTTAATACTAAGGGCTACAGGTCAAATAGCGATGTACATACCAAAGATCATAATGCCAGAGTAGGTTATATCTTTTCTGAAGACTTATATATGGATCTTATGACCGGATGGCATGAGGATGATTATGGCTTGCCCGGAGGACTTAACGACCAAGGAGAACTCGCACAATATGGGAGGCGAGGCTCACCCGACGGAGAAAATTATGCGTCCACTAAAGATAGGTATGTGCAATTCTCAATTGACGCCACTCCGCGCTTCAAAGATGCGTACTTAGGTGAACTCGCAGTAGACCTTTCATACAGGAATCGGGATGCATATTCTTGGTTCGACTATGGTGTTTGGGGATCTAGCGCAAGCAAATATATGATAGATACCTATGGGATCAACACAAGATACATGTTTGATAAATATATTTTTGATAGAGAATTTAATTTTGTTACAGGCATAGATTATTACGATGTTGAACATATAATCAGGGGAAGCGGCAGCGGAATGAGTACCAGCACGGACGACCTTACTATCTATAAAGATGAGTTTGGAATATATGCGTATTCGGAATTTGAGTTGTTCAACAAATTGTTTATAAACGGAGGGGCCCGATATCAAAAAGCAGATTATACGTTCGACCAAAGAAAAGCCACAGCTAATTACGAGACAAAGAATCCGGATGAATCCGTGTTGATGGGCGGCCTTAAGTATGAATATCCTGACGGCTCGATCTTGCATTTTAATGTTCATCAGACCTTCAGATTCTTGGCCACTGATGAATGGTACAGTACATGGA
>JABMQH010000095.1 GCA_013203355.1 Candidatus Omnitrophota bacterium
CCGGATCGCAAAAGGGCTCAATCATCCGTTTAAGCCAATTCTCCGACGGTAAAATATTGTCGCTGTCAATAAACGCCGCGATATCTGCGCGTGCCGCTTTTGCGCCGACCGCCTTTCCCGCCTCGCCTGTTTTTAAAGGATTAGGTAATATTTTTAAGTTCGTCAAACTAAATGATTTAATGATATCTATAGTTGCGTCGGTTGAGCCGCCGTCCGCGATTAAAATCTCCAATTTATCTTTGGGGTAATCCTGCGCAGTAATACTTTTAAGGCAGTCCCCAATGGTATTCTGCGAATTTAATACCGGGATTATAATACTGATAAAGGGCTGTATCGCTAGGGCCATTTGGTACGATTATACCATCTACTTTCATGTCTTTTAGCACCTGTCTCCCCGTATCCAGATAAAAGCCGACATCTCCTTTAGGATCGGGATCCTGTTAAGCGTATCGTTGATGCCGAACACCGCCGGGCAATTGCCCGCAAACTTGCTGGGGAGCCAGGCATACCTTGCCGTCCTTATATTCTTAAGCCCCCAGTTCTTAAACTCGGTTTTAAGGCTGGGCATCGTCGTTCCAAGCAAGCCCTTCTCTGTATGCCACCTCTCGGCCTTAACCCGCGCCAGTGCCCTCCAGAAATACATGCAATAATAAAGCGGATTAAAAGCATTCGGCTCAAGGGCCACGACCGTCCCTCCCCTCTTAACCGAATTCACCACGTTTTTAAAAATAGTCGGCCGTTTTTCTGGGTCCAGGTGGTGTATAACCGCCACGAACAGGACATAGTCGAATTTATCGAAAAAGCGACGGCATGATTCTGTATCGTCAAATGCGGTTTCCTCAAGCGTTAAATTTTTATCGAACCCCTCTTCTTCCGCTGTTTTCTTCAGTACTCTGAGCGACTCTCCAGAGATGTCCGTTGCGCAGACCTTGCAGCCCATCCGCAAAAGGCCAATGGTATACTTGCCGGTCCCGCAGCCGATCTCCAAAATGGTATCACCTTTTTTAAACGCAGCGAATTTAAAAAACAGGTCCCTTTCCCTGATGGCAGGAAAAGCCAGTTTGCAGTCAGTTATGACCTTGTTCTTTGAGGCTACGCTGTCCCAATATGTTCGCTGAATCGAGTTATGATTTTCCGTTTTCATTTTACACACCTCCACTAAACCCTTGCTATTGCCCAGATATCTGCGCCAGCAAATCTTTTTGTAAGAATAGAAATTATATTAGCGGAACCGTCATCACACCAGACCTTTGCCTGAAACCCTTTCAACAACCTCTTCACGCCGCCTAGAGTTTGTTCATTCACATGCATTCCCGCATCATAGCTATATTTGTCTCTCGTATAACAAAAATCCTTATCTTTTCGTAATGTGCTTGGCCAGTCCAGAATGCGCTTTAACGGGAAAATGACATTTATCCAGGTTTTGTTCGGCGCAGTATGAATAACCAAACGGCCTGCTTGGGGTTTAAGCATCTTTTTGACTTTTTCAAACAGAATTTTTAATTCCCAATCATGTAAGTGCTCAAGTAAATCAGCCATAAAAATTACATCGTATTCTTCCTTTGTATCAAGATCTTTAAAATCCATTTGTTTAACAACCATATTGTCTGTTAAATGTCGCGGCAAGGCCTCCTTTGCCTTTACGGCCAAGGCGATCGCATCACTGCTATAATCAATAGCCGTAATCTGGCATTGCTTAGTAGCGCAAAAGTAGGCCAAATGTCCCCTCCCGCAGCCTAGATCCAGGACTTTTTCCCCGGGGCGCGGTTGGGCATACTGGAAGCATCTCTGTAAGGGGATCGGCAAATTTTCTAGATTTGACAGATAGCCCCTGAGATCTCCTGAATAGGCATGCAAGTAATAGTCGGCATCATATATGGAAGAATTGACTTGGTTTTGTCCGGGACAGATCTGTTTTTTGCCATTTTTTTGATCAAACGGCTTTGATGTGTTTCTGACTTTGAAAAGCATATACCCGATTAACAAATATACGCCAATCAAAATTATACAAACGATAATAATATTCGGCATAGCTTCTAATCCCGAAATTAGCTTAACGGGCTATCCCCTTCCTCTAAAATTAAGCGTTAGCCTTTTTAAATCCGCGTTAACCATCATTTTTACCAACCCTTCGAATGTCACGGTTGGCTTCCATTTCAGTCTCCTTTTGGCCTTGCTAAAATCTCCTTTAAG
>JABMQH010000096.1 GCA_013203355.1 Candidatus Omnitrophota bacterium
AGCCGACGAGGGCGTGACTTTAGCTGATGATAGCGGGGATCCTGTCAAAATCCACTCAAATGCAAATGACCCTGCCAACCCCGCTGGTGTTATAATAATTGGCTGGCCTGTTCCCGCAGGTACTCAAGGAACCGGGACAGTGGTTGGTAACGCCAGCACGGCCAGCAATAATGCAAACGCAATACGAGTAGCGACTGGCAGCGTAATTACAGGTACACAGACACTAAATGCCGGAACAATACCACCCCCGCCGTTTGATACAGATTTTTTTAATCAATATCAAACATGGGCACAAGAGGATGGCACATACTTTGATGGAAACAGGACATGGAAGAACAATCCAGCTCTCGATAAGGCCTTCTACTCCAACCCCTGCAATGAGGCAGAGGGCGCAAACCATGTTGTCTTTATAAATGGAGATGTGGACCTAACTGGGACATGGGAAATGACAGGATGCCTTGTAGCAACGGGGCATATAATGATTAATGATAATCCCCCGGGCACCGAAGGTGTAATCACAATAAATCAATGGGGAAACCTGCCTGCTTTAATGAGCTCAGGAACGAAATCCGGAAATAGCAAAGGGATAAGCATTAAAGACCCCACGAATATCGAAGGGATGATGTATGCAAAAAAGGACATCATGATTAAAATTTCAGCAGGGTTAGATGATCCCACTGTAATTCGGGGCGCCATATATACACCCGAAGATATTACTCTTCGGATGAATACTCAGCTTAATTACGAAAAGCCAAATCCTCCGGGATTGGCTACTTCGGCTTCAGGGGTGAATGTTATAAGCTGGGAGGAGGACGTAGAGGAAATCGTTTTCTAATTTACGACCTATATTTTAAAGCGGCAGGAAGACTTGATTTTGGCTGAAGAATATGGTATACTTTTAGTAGAGGGTAGATCGCTCATTCTAATAAGCAATCATATATAAAATAAGTCCGATAAAGCCTAATCCTGCGAAAGCGGGAGGCGGAAAGCTAACGGCCTAAAGTTCCACACAAGGAAATAAGGCGGCAGGGCTGCCGAAGACAGAAATAAATAACCCTTATCCCTATATGGAATAAGGGTTTTGCTTTTAATGGTATCAAATTTGTAGGCGCTGGCTTGACAATTACGAAAGTGTTAGGTATACTTACGGATATAATGGCCTCATAAGTATTTTATGAAGAGTTAAAATCGTTAACTGAAAGGGGGTGAAAAACAATGAAAAATACAAAAGGTTTTACATTAGTCGAAATCATGATAGTAGTTGCAATTATAGGTTTATTGGCGGCAATAGCCATACCTAACTTTGTCCAGGCGAGGACAAGGGCGCAACAGGGAGCATGTATTGCGAACCTAAAGCAGATTGATGGCGCAAAACAGCTTTGGGCGATCGACAATGGCAAACTAACGAGCGATTCACCTGTTGTGGGCGATCTCGTAAATGATTATATCAAATCTACACCATATTGCCCGGCAGACAGTACAAAATCGTTTGCCTCATCGTATACCATAGGCACTGTCGGTGGTGCTCCTGCTTGCCTACGCGACGCTACTAACCATGCGCTGCCAGTAGCTAGCTAAACCTTGGTATGCATGGTAGATTTAAGAAAAAAGAGGACGCTTTACGCGCCCTCTTTTTTCTTGACTATTGCCTTAATATCATTATACTATTAATAATGGAGAGGCCAAATAACAACAAAAGAGGAGAAATTACGCTACTTTAGGTGTAGTTTCTCTTTTTTTACTATTATCGTATAATCTTTAAATAGTTATTAAATTATGATTGGACTTGATATAGGGGCATATTCAATAAAGGGCATTGAGCTACAACAAAAAGATAAGGTAAATACGTTAGTTAATTTTAAAGTTCAGGGAAGATCCGGAGAGGGTGAGGAAAAAGATTCTTTGGCGGCTGCGGTAAAAAAATTTTTCAGGGAAGCGAATTTTAGCGGGAAGGACGTAAACATATCAGTTTCGGGCCATTTGGTTATAGTGAGGTTTGTCGAATTACCGCGGATGAGCGAAGATGAACTCAAAAGTGCGGTTAGATTTGAAGTAGAAAAATATATCCCATTTAGCGTAGATGAAGCGATCTTGGATTACCAAGCTACCGTAAACAATCCCCAATCGAAAAATGTTGCCATTATATTTGCCGCAGCTAAAAATGATTTTGTTAAACATCATATCGATACAGTCCAGCAGGCCGGTTTTACTGTAAAGGGCGTGGATGTCGATGGCATAGCGCTTACAAACGCATTTTTAAGCGCATATCCGGCTCAAAAAGAGGAAAACAAAGATAAGGCAGTCGCCCTTTTAAATGTCGGCGATGGTTTTTTAAATGTAAGCATTGCGTGGCAAGGTATCCCCTATGTGGTTAGAGATATTAAAGGCGCCGGCGGCGAATTGACAGAGGAAATTTCAAAGACTTTAGGCGTGGGCAAGGAAGAGGCCTATCAGCTTAAACATAACCCGCCACCGGATAAAAAGGATGCCATAACTAATGCAATAAGGCCGGCATTAAGTAAAATGACGAAAGAGATAAGTCTTTCTTTTGGTTATTTTGAAAATCAATTTGCGAAAGAAGTCGAGAAGGTTTATTTAAGCGGTGGGTCATCGGGTCTTTTTGGGTTAAAAGAATTTTTATCTGAGTCATTTGATGTTCAGGTGGAGGATTGGGATCCTCTCAATTCCATAAAACTGAACGAAAATATTTCTACTGAATCATTGAAAGAGGCAAAGGCGAGCTTAGGAGTTGCCTTAGGGCTGGCGATAAGAGATGATTAAATTAAACCTTCTTCCGGGGGAATTCAAAAAGAAAAAGATTATTGAAAAAAAGCCAAAGAAAACAACCACGGATGTTCTTAAAACAATTAATCTTGATAAGATTCTGAAATTCGGACCGCACCTCATTAAAATCGGTATCGTGTTCCTGTGTCTCTTAGTAACCCTGCACTTTATTTTAGGAGGAGTGTTTTTCCTTAAGCAAAAGGCCCTGAGGAAAGTAGAAGTGCACTGGAAGCCGCTTCAACCAAAAAAGGCCGATTTAGATAAGGTAAGCCGCGAAAGGGCTTCACTTGAAAAGGTAGTTTCGCCAATTGAACGTTTAATCAAAACCAAGCTTCTGTGGGCAAAAAAAATGAATCAATTAAGCGACTTAATGATCCGCGGGGTTTGGCTTAAACAGCTTTCGGTTACAAGCCAGCGTGTAGGTGCCTTGAAAAGAAATTCCGGCAAGGTTCTGATGCTGGATGGATGTGCCGCTTTTGCGTTTGGGGATGAAACTTCCACGATTGGAAGGTTTTTGCAGGTTTTACAAGAGGATAAGGAATTTTCTGCTGAGTTTTCTGAGATAAGGCTCGGCCCTATAGAAAAGTCGGCGTTAGGCAAAGACCCGGTTATGAATTTTAAGATATTTTGTGTGTTTAGCCAAAATTAAAAAAAGATGTATATCTCTACAGAACAGCGAAAACTTTTAATAATTGTCATAGGCATCGCTATTCTGCTGGTTGCAGATATTTCTTTTATACTGCTTCCGCTTATCAATAAAACCTTTGACTTAAGTTCACAGGTTTCTTCGACAAGGAAAAATATTGATAATCTAAACCAGCAGATTTCTACGATAGACGAGACCAGAGAAAAACTCAGCCGGCTAAAGGAATCTTATAGTAAGTACGTAAAGAGGTTCTCGCGGGAAGAAGAAATCCCTCGGTTGCTTGAGACGCTGTCTAAGATCGCGGCAGAATCGGAGGTTGTCATTCTCGCAGTGAGGCCTGTAGCCACAAAGTCGGACAAGCAAGATAAGAAACTTGCGAATATATTCCGGGAGGTCCCGATAGAGATAAGGGCAATGGGGGGATATCATCAACTCGGCAGTTTTATAAACAAACTTGAAACGCTGGATAGGTTTTTGAAGGTAACAGACATCTCAATTACGCAAAACATAAGTACGCCGAGAAACCATAGTTTAAGGCTTTTAGTGGCCACATATATTTTAAAGGAATCTCAGCATGCAAAATCCAGTTAGAGCTAACATGATCTTCTGGTCTATGTTCGGAGTTAAGCTCGTAAATATCACGCTTATACTTTGTATTTTTTGTTTTTTCTTTACCACCTTTCTCCTTGCTGATGATTTTACTTACGGCAGCAAAGGAAAGCGAGATCCTTTTATCCCGTTAGCGGGTCTGATATCGGATGCGGCGATGAAAGAGTTAATAAATGTTACCTCGATACAAGACATAGTCTTGGAAGGGTATAGTCTACGATAAAAATAGTGCCGCAGCAATAATAAACGGCACATTTGTGAAAGCGGGCATTCGCGTAGGTTTGGTTTTTATTGAAGCGGTAGAGCCCAAAAAGGTTATATTGCTTATTGAAGGTGCTAGGCATGAAGTGCCTTTAATTAAGAAAGAGGGGGGTGGGTAAGATGCGAACACAGGATATCAAACGCCGAATCCCAAAAATAAAACTTCTTAAATTTATAGTTTGTATTTTTGGTTTTTGTGCTTTTGTTTTTCATTTTTCTTTTGCGCAAGGGCAGGAGATGGATATTTTAACACAGCAGGATACTACGGTTGTTTCTCCTCAAGAGACAGAAGGCAGCATCCCGGCGCAGGGGCAGGAAGTAGATGCATCTACGCAAGAGGCCGATATATCTACGCAGGAGGGTAATATAACCATAGATTTTAAAGAGGTGAATATCCAAAGCATCCTCAGGATACTTGCAGAAAAAGGGAATGTCAATATCGTAACGGGGAAAGATGTTGTCGGGAAGGTAACAATCAAGCTTGTAGATGTGTCCTGGCAGAGGGCGATGGAAGTTGTTTTAAAAACATATGGGTACGGCTATGAAAGGGACGGTAATATTATTACCGTTTCGCCCGTAGAGAGGCTGACAGAACTGAAAAGAGCGGAGAGGGAGCTTACGGATATAGAGCCGGTTATCACAAAGGTGTTTGTTTTGAAATATTTGGATGCGAATAGCGCAATGGCAGTTGTCCAGTCCCAGCTTTCCGGACAGGGGAAGATCGCTGTCCTTAACACGAGGGGTAAAAAAGGCTGGGAGTTTGGAGGATCCGGTGGCTCAAGCACCACCAAGCTGGAAAGAGGAAAAGAAGGAGAAACGCTCTCAAGGACTCTTGTGGTAACAGATGTTCCCTCATATATAGAAAAGGTCACCGCCCTCATAGAAGAGATCGACATCATGCCAAAGCAAGTCCTGATAGAGACCAAGATCGTCGAAGTAAGCCACGATAAATTAAGGGACCTGGGACTCGATATTGCGACGGGGGCCCATGGTGCCGAGACCTCAACTATTTCTGCCGGATCAGTTCCGGGTTATATGATTTCCAACGAAGGAGATCCAGGCAGCGAGGATGGACAGGGAACAGCTGCATTCATGGGCCATGCTTTAGGACGCATGGTCACCCCTTCTGTTTTTAATGCGAAGGCCGCCGGCATAAGTAGCATAAACAGTGGTTTGATGCTTGTGTATCAAAAACTTACAGGTAATGAATTTGAAGCAATTTTGACCGCTTTCGAAGAAGATGTAACCGTAAATACCCTATCCAATCCAAGGATACTGACTCTTAATAACCAGGAGGCAACTATTCTGGTTGGGACAAAATATCCGATCCTTGAAGCAAATATAACAGGGACCGGCGCAGAAGCGATAATAACCACTACGTTGAAATATTATGAGAACATAGGGATACAGCTGAACGTAGTCCCCCAGATAAGCGGCACTGATTATATTAACATGATCGTCCATCCGGCGGTTACATCCTACACCACTACGCTAAAGGCAAAAAGTGCGACAGGGGAAACACTCGCAGAGTACCCCATACTGAATACCAGGGAAGCCGAAACGCAGGTATTTATGAAGGACGGAGAAACAGTAGTGATCGGGGGGCTCCTAAAGGATGTAACAGCAACATCAAACTTCAGGATACCCCTATTAAGCAAAATCCCGCTGATAGGAGCTCTATTTCAAAGAGAAACAGTTGATACTGAAAAAATAGACCTCCTTATATTTATTACTGCAACCATAGTGAACCCGGCAGCTTAATGTTAGCCGCGATTTTGAATTGACGATACTAAAGATACCATTGGGACAGAAAATAGTTATTAAATTTTCTAAAAAGGGAGATATGAAATTTGTCTCCCATTTAGATTTAATGAGGCTTTTTCAGCGCGCCTTGCGAAGGGAGGCATTCCCTATTACGATGACAAAAGGTTTTAATCCACATCCTAAATTTTCAATTAAAAGGGCTTTAAAGTTGGGCGTGGAGAGTGAAAATGAAGAGGCCATATTTTATTTGGATAGCCTTATTGAGCCAATAGAGTTTAGGCAACGGCTGAGTAAGCAGTTACCGGAAGGGATAATGATAAAGGATGCAAAAACAGATACTGATTAACGCAGAACCAAAAGAAACGCGTGTTGCAATTTTGGAAGGCAATGTCCTTCAGGAATACTATGTCGAAAGGGCAGGACACAAACGGATAGTCAGCAATATTTATAAAGGCAGGGTTGAGGCAATAATACCCGGGCTGGCTGCGGCATTTATCGACATCGGGCTTGAAAGAGACGGGTTTTTATACGCCGGAGATGTGGCTACCGAGAAGATGAATTTCCTGCCCGGGGAGCTTGATGAAGCGGTTTTTGATTCAACAAAAAGAGGGGGAGCCGAAGATATAAGCAAACTTTTGAAAAAGGGACAGGAGATACTTGTTCAGATTGAAAAGGTGGCTGTAGGCACAAAGGGGCCGAGACTGACGCAATATATTTCAATACCAGGGCGCTTCTTGGTTCTAATGCCTCTTCAAAAACGGCATATCGGAATATCTAAAAAGATTGAAGGCGAAAAAAGGGCCAGAATAAAAAAGATGCTTGATGAGTTAAAGGTCCCTCAAGATGTTGGGTTGATTGTCCGCACAGCGGCACAAACAGCTACCAGCAGAGATCTATCCCGGGAATTAAAATTCCTTTTAAAAATATGGAACAGGATCAAGAATTCGGCGCAGGGACAAAGGCCCCCCAAACTGGTTTACGAAGAGTATGATCTTATACTGCGCGTGGTGAGAGATTTATTTAATGAAGAGATTAGTACCCTGCTGATAGATTCAAAAGATGAGCATAGGCGTGTTATGAAGTTTTTAAGGATGGTCCTGCCGGGCTTAAGGTCAAAGGTCAAGCTGCACCGGGACCCGAGGGGGGTCCTTGAGCAGTTTGGCATAGAGAAGGAAATAGAGAAGTTATACGCAAAAAAGGTATTGCTGAGATCAAAAGGTACCATTATTATTGAGCAGACGGAAAGCCTCGTTGCTATTGATGTAAATAGCGCTGGTTTTTCAGGAAAGAAAAATCCGGAAGACACAGCCTTTGTTACAAACATGGAGGCCGCAAGGGAGGTTGCCCGTCAGATAAGATTAAGGGACATGGGTGGGATAATCATTATAGATTTTATCGATATGGAACTCAAGGAGCATCGGCGCAGGGTCCGCCGGACTTTAGAGGAGGCCTTAAAGAGGGACAAGGCAAAGACAGAGGTCTTGAACGTCTCAAGTATCGGCGTTGTTGAAATGACACGCCAAAGGATGGGCAGGAGCCTTCACAGCGTTGCATCTCAAGAATGCCCGTATTGCCGCGGGGAGGGCTTTGTTAAGGCTGTTCCCACTATTGTGATAGAGGTGTTGAGAAAATTACGAAAGTACTTAAGCGAGACTAAGGCCAGAAGGGTAGAGATAGGGACGCATCCGGAAGTGGCAAATTTTTTACTAACTCAAGATAAGCCCGGGCTTTCTTATATCGGAAAGCAATACCGGTGCCACATAAATATTAGGTCAAACGAGGGGCTCCATCTGGAAGATTTTCGAATCAGCCCTGCCTAGAGGCGTTATCCGGAGTCGGTAGCCCGAGGGGGCTCTCCCCACTTTTTAATTGACACCTTTTGTTACTTTATGATATATTATACTGCTATTTTATCCCTTAGGAGGAGGAGAACTACATGTATGCGATAATTGAGACCGGTAGCAAGCAATACAAGCTTCAAAAAGGTGATTTATTTGATGTGGAAAGACTTAACACAGCGAAAGATAAGGATGTTAAGCTGAATAAGGTGCTTCTATGCTCAAAAGGAAAGTCTCTGGAGATCGGGAGGCCTTATCTAAAAGGAGCAAGCGTTGTTTGTGAAGTTGTTTCCCATCTGCGCGGTAAGAAGCTTATCGCTTTTAAATACCGTCGCAGAAAAGATTCAAAAAAGAAAATCGGGCACAGGCAGGAATTGACGAGACTGCGTGTAAAAGAGATAGAGGTAGAGTAAGGAGGCAAGTATGGCACATAAAAAAGGATTAGGTAGTTCTCGAAACGGCCGCGACTCACGTGGCCAGAGGCTGGGCATAAAATGCTATGAGGGAGAAGTAGTAAAGCCAGGCAACATCATATTGCGGCAATGCGGTACTAAATTCAAACCCGGTATGGGGGTTGGGCTGGGAAGCGATTTTACGATTTACGCCAAGGTAGGCGGAAAGGTAGATTTCGGGAACAATAAATCCGTCAGCGTTGTCCCCGTCTAAATGTTTATTGATAACGCGAAGCTCGATTTAAAGGCTGGTGGCGGAGGCGATGGCTGCAACAGCTTTGAAAGAGATCAGGCAGGCCGAAAGCAAAGGCCTGATGGCGGGTCGGGCGGAAAAGGCGGTGATATCTTCCTTAAGGTTGACACCAACGTCCACACCTTATTGGATTTCCAATATCGGCGTATCTTCACGGCGGGGAGAGGTGGCCACGCCTCTTCCAATAATAAAACTGGTGCATCCGGCACAGATTACCTTATCAATATACCAGCCGGTACAGTTATAAAAGATTTTAAAACTGGAAGGCAATTAGCTGATTTGCTAAACCCGGGGCAGACCTTTTTGGCCTGTAAAGGGGGCATAGGCGGGTCTGGAAATTCAAGGCATCGCGAGGCCGGAAAGGGCGAAGAAGGCGAAGGAAGAATCGTTCTTTTAGAATTAAAGCTGATCGCGGATGTGGGAATAATTGGCTATCCAAATGCAGGTAAGTCAACATTGGTCTCTCGCGTCACAAAGGCGCACCCCAAGATAGCGGGTTACCCGTTTACTACAAAAGAGCCCATCTTAGGTGTTGCACGGGTTGGTGATTTCGATTTTGTAATTGCTGATATTCCCGGGCTCATTGAAGGCGCCCATTCAGGCAAAGGGTTGGGTGATAAATTTCTAAGGCATGTAGAGCGGACAAAGGTCCTTATTCATCTTATTGATATGGCTGGTATAGACCAGAGAAATCCCGTCGAGGATTATAAACGATTAAATAAGGAATTAGGTTTGTATTCCAAGGCGCTTGCTGAGAAACCGCAGGTGATCGCTGCTAACAAAATGGATGTAGGCAAAACCGCTGAAGCCAGCCTTAAACGGTTCAAGGCTGCCTTTAAGAAAAAAAAGATTATCCCGATTTCAGCAAAACAAGGTGAGGGGCTTAAAAAGGTTCTTTCGGAGACCAGTAAAATTTTAAGGAGAACCCAAGAAGAATGCTGCAAGGAATGAGTTTTAAAAAGATAGTTATAAAAATTGGCACAAGGGTCCTGACTCAAAAGGGCAATAGCCTGGATGCCGCCCAAATAAAAAACTTAGTCAATCAAATTAGCGCAATAGTTGAAAGGGGAACACAGGTAGTGATGGTCTCTTCTGGAGCGATAGGATCCGGGATGGGTCTCCTAAAGCTGAAACAGAGGCCTAAGGCGTTGTCAGAATTACAGGCTTGCGCCGCTGTTGGCCAACCTCATCTTATGCAGGCCTATGACGATTTATTTAAGGCCAACTCTATTTTGACGGCACAGGTTTTGCTTACGCAGGAAGACTTAACCGACAGAAAAAGGTACCTAAATGCAAAGGCAACACTCCTTGCGCTCTTGAGTGACAGGGTGGTCCCTGTAGTTAATGAAAATGACACGGTCTCAACAGATGAGATTAGATTTGGCGATAATGATAAACTTTCGAGTTTAGTTGCAAACCTGATTGAGGCAGACCTCTTGATTTTGCTTTCAAATGTGGACGGGCTTTATAAATACGATGCCTCTAAGAAGGGTAGAGAATTAGTCTCCATTGTTGATAAGATCTCTGGCGAAATAGAATCCATGGCGCGAAAGGGCAAGGATGAATTGGGGACAGGCGGGATGGTGTCAAAACTTCAGGCGGTAAAGATTGCCGCAGATTCCGGTATTCCCTGCATAATTGCGAACGGAAAAAAGGCGGATGTTTTAATCGATATTATGGAGTGCAAAAAAACGGGGACGCTGTTTTTGCCTTCTTCTGATAAAATGGCAGCAAAAAAGCGATGGCTATGTTTCGGCGCCAAGTCAAAAGGAAGCATAAAGGTAGACGATGGGGCGAAAGAAGCCCTTACAAAACGGCACAAGAGCCTTTTGTCGTCGGGTATAATTGGAGCAAGTGGGGACTTTAAGAAGAACGATATAGTCAGTGTCGTAGGCGCAGATAATAAAGAGTTTGCGCGGGGTATTGTGAATTACTCATCGCACGATATCGATAAGATAAAAGGCTTAAAGACGGCCCAGATAACCAAAACGATAGGGCATAAACAAAAAGACGAGGTTATCCATAAAGATAATCTGGTGATTACTGAGAAGTGACCATATGATACGAAGGGCTATTGTTAAGGACGTAAAACAGATTCAAAAGATCATAAATTTTTATGCAGAGCGGGACGAGATGCTCCCTCGTTCTGTAAGCGAACTCTATGAAAACATAAGGGATTTTTTTGTTTTTGAGCACAAAGGAAAGGTTATTGGTTGTGCTGCGCTGCATGTC
>JABMQH010000097.1 GCA_013203355.1 Candidatus Omnitrophota bacterium
ATTTCACATCGTACAAAATCTCATTATTGACATTAGCGTCTTTCAGGCATGATAATATATCATTAACTAATGGGTCGATTTCTTTGAGGTTACTTTTTATTGTGAATGTCTTTTTTATACTCCTGTTTTCCATATATTCGAGGGTGGATCAGCATCTATTTAGTATATACTCAAAATTATACTCCTAAAAGCAAAAAAGACAAGAGATTTATAATTCCATTTGATTTAAAATAAAAAGTGTGATATTATAAAAGTGCGCCGAAGATGAGAAAAACGAGACCCCTGTTACCTATATTTATCTTGTCTTTCCTGGTTACCATCCAGTCAACCCTGCTTGCCGAATTATACACAGAAGACCAAACCGAAGCCCAGGAAACCACCGCCCATCCTAGGAAAATCATTCCCATAGGCAATCTGGAAATCGTAGGCGCCTACTCCGATATTGATGAAGGCAGTGATTTATGGGGAGGCGGTATTTCCGGATCATTTTCACCTGCGTTACGCCTAAGCGACATGTATCATCTGATACCCCTTTATAGCGGTTCATATAAACGTATTCGACAATATGTAGCGCAGGAAGAGGGCGGCAGACTCTATAATACCTGGCAGATCCATAACGCCTCTTTGGCATTGCGCAGTCAGCTTACTGACAAACTTTCTCGACGTATCACAGCCTTTGGCACATGGAATCTTGTAAAGGAAACAAGGGATGAGGCGTTTGGGGACGGATTATATGACTATAGAGATACCGGTGGTTCGCTTGACATGCGGTATAAATTTGTAACTCCCAACAAGGAAAAGGTGATCGATCACAACTGGGGGTTCCAGTTTTTTCACAGAAAATATCCTAACTTCCAGTCATTGATCTCACTTGCAACCGTGACCGCTGCTGAAAAAAATGAAAAAGATTTTAATGCGGTAAAATTTTCTGCGGGGCGCGCCGAAAGATCTGCTGACGGCGCAAGGTGGGAGATCAACCCGTCCCTCTCCTTAAAGTATTTTGTCGATAAACAGCTGATAGACGAAGACGGTACGCTGGATATGGACGAGGAACGCGAGGACTATATCGTCCAAGTCGATTTTAAAGGGGTGCGTCCATTCAAGGCAGGGCGCTGGGAGGCGGCATTAGAAAATTCGATAATATATAATTATAGCAATCTTGATTTTTATGATTCGCGGGATACTGTTGTTTTAACAGACGACGTATTTACAAAACATTATTATACCTACTTCAGCGCATTGATCTATCCTTATTTAACATATTATCACGCATTGAACCGCGAGAAAATGATCATGCTCCGCGCCGGGTATTCTGTCTTGTTCAGGAATTATTTAAATAGAAAAGCCCAGGACTCCTCCGGGGCTTATACCGACACTGACCAAAAAGACAAAATCCATGCCATTCGACTCAGCGCCTCTTATCCTATTACAAAATTGATCTCTTGGGTCACAAGTTTTGATTATACCTTCGCAGATTCCAACCACAAATATGAGAAGTACTACAAATACGATTATGACGTCTACCAGACCCAGTCGGGAATCTCAATAAAATTTTAGGCAGGTTTGTTTATAAAAGTTAGAAGGCATACACTATTGAGGAAATCATGCGTATGTCATTTTTTTTCGCATCACTGCTTGGCTTTGAATTATAATCGTCTATGAGGCTAAGACGCAAGGATGAATTCGTGCTTATAGGGTTGGTCAATGTGGTCTCGGAATGCAGTCTGTAATCTCCCGCATCGCTCAATGATGGGTAGATAGATACATCCTGAGATAACTTTGTTTTGTTGAATAATTCCTTTTCTAAAAACACCCTGCCTATAAAAACTGCCCCATCATCTTTGGTGTCATCCCTAAAATAGGTATATTCTAAGCCGATAGCACCTTCGGCCATAGCTTTCCAATGCGGCGTATCGGAAAACCAATATCCCAAACCACTGGAAGGGATCACCCTATAATCAATATTGGCAAACCGGTCATGGTCATTTTCGAGTTTGTAAAAATTGTACCAGTTCTTCTCCCAAAAACTAAGGGCATAACGAATCATTCCGGACCACTTCTGGGTATCCATTTTCTTATCCGCTGAAGAATAGAAACTATCTGCCTTTACCGTAAATTCATTGCGATCCGTCTTTCTGTTGGCGTACATCCCCATGGAAATCTGGGCATTTTCTGTATTGCCGCGCGCTTCATTATAACCTACCTGTATTTTTCTTTCCCATAACTTAGGCCTTTCCTCTTTGACCTTTGCAGCTTTGGTTTCTTCGGTAATAATTTCTTTAACGGCGTCCCTCTTTACGGAAATCATGCCTATTGCATCAGATTGTATGACGACAACTTGTTTATCTTGCCTGACTATCTTGCCGGTTACTTTATCCCCATTTTTAAAAAAAACTTCATCGGCACATAAATTGCTGCCGCTCAGCATGAAAATAAAAATGGCCGCAGTGGGGACTATTCTATTCCGCATTAACGACCTTCCAGCTAATCAACTTATCATCCTTATCAAAAAATAAATATATCTTCTCTCCGCCAAACCAGTCGGAATCACCAGGCTTATACGCCCATTTCTCGTACCCCTCTTTGGGTGTCATTAATACGGGCCTCCCGAATTTGTTTATAGCGGCCTTTTTCGAAATACCTTTTTTGATCGTATTCTCGAGAATATATTTCTTAACCCTATTAAAACTTGTTGTCTCCTGCTTTAACGCTTCCTGCTTATATTTCTCGCTTCTTCCTACTTCAAGCAGCGTCCCAACAGCACCACCCTTTGTCCCTACGCATCCGGAGATCCCCGCGGCTGTAATAATTGCGATTATCAAACACGATCTTTTCATCCGCTCTAAAAATGTGTTTACCTCTCTCGTTGATTTTAAGTAATATTCAGCGGAAGACCGTCGGTTTAAACCGCCTACAAAAATGGATATGCCTTTTTTCTTATTAACTACTCTAAAGGCGCTTTCATCCGTTTTGTCATCACCGACATATATCGGCAAGACTCCGGGGCGCACAAAAGGAAGTTTTCCTAACATCAGCAGAATTGCCTTCCCCTTATCCAGTTCCACTCGCGGCCGTACCTCCAGCACCTTTTTGCCACTGGTTACCCTAACCCTTTTTCGTCTAACGAAAGACCTTAAGGTGCTATGAAAAATATTCTTTACCTTATTGACCTGCCCTGTTTGTACCAGGCGATAATGGACGCTAAGGGTTAGGCCTTTATTTTCTAC
>JABMQH010000098.1 GCA_013203355.1 Candidatus Omnitrophota bacterium
AACGTTTCGGCAGAGGTAGAGCTCATAACACCTATCGCTATGGAGAAAGAGCTTAGGTTTGCCATAAGAGAAGGCGGGCATACTGTAGGGGCAGGTGTAGTCAGCGAGATCATACAATAAGTGGAGACGGTTCCTGATGCGTGAATTAATAAACTTTGAATGTACACAGTGCAAAAATAGAAATTACAACTCTTGGAAAAACAAGAAAAAGACACAGAGCAGACTGGAACTGAGCAAGTACTGCAAATTTTGCCGGAAACACACGGGACATAAGGAATTAAAATAATTCCTGTAATTTTTGAACTTAAAAAATAACAGAGGCCTGTAGCTCTAATTGGCAGAGCGGCGGTCTCCAAAACCGCGTGTTGGGGGTTCGAACCCCTCCAGGCCTGTTATATATATGATAGCAAAACCAAAAAAATTCATTAATGAAGTAATCCTGGAACTCAAAAAAGTTTCATGGTCAAACAAGAATGAAATCATAGGCTCAACCACGGCGGTTATTATCTTAGTAGTTATTTTAGCAATATTTATTGGGACTTGCGATGTTATATTGTCGAAAATAGTGGATATAGTAATTCGACGTTCCTTATAATATTTTATGAGCACAAAATGGTACGTACTTCATACTCAGACAGGCGCCGAAGAAAAGGTTAAGACGCACGTTGAGAATAAGTTAAAATTATCTCCGCACAAGGAGTTGATTTTTCAAATCCTAGTTCCTTCGGAACGGGTCGCAGAAGTGAAGAGCGGCAAGAAGAGGATCACGGAAAGGAAATTCTTCCCCGGATATATTTTAATCCAGATGGAATTAACCGATGAAGTCTGGTACCTGGTGAAAAACACCCCTGGCGTAACAGGGTTTATCGGTTCAGGGACAAGGCCTGCCCCTGTAGACGATCAGGAGATCGCGTATATATTAAAGCAGAACGAAGAAAGAAAAGAGAAGCCCATACCAAAGATGCTTTTTGAAAAGGGCGAGTCCGTGAGGGTTACAGAGGGTCCTTTTGTAAATTTTACCGGGGTTATTGATGAGATATTTCCGACAAAAGGGAAACTGAAGGCTTCGATTTCCGTGTTTGGGCGTTCGACACCGGTCGAACTCGAATATTGGCAGGTAGAAAAATTGTAAGGAAGCAAGGTTAAATATGGCAAAAGAGATAACAGCAACAATTAAATTGTATTGTCCGGCAGGTCAGGCAAATCCTGCCCCTCCTGTTGGCCCCGCACTCGGCCAGCACGGGTTGAACATAATGGACTTTTGCAAGAAGTTCAACGAAAAGACAAAAGGCCGGGAAGGCTTGATTGTACCTGTAGTAATTACGGCCTATAAAGATAAGACCTTTAAGTTCATAATCAAAAGTCCGCCCTGTTCGGTGTTGTTGAAGCGCGCGGCTGGTATCGCAAAGGCAAGCGGTACCCCAAATAAAGAAAAGGTAGGGAAAGTTACAAAGCAGCAGGTTAAGGAAATAGCACAGACAAAAATGCAGGATTTGAACGCCAATGATATTGAAGCTGCCGCTAGGATTATAGAAGGGACAGCACGTAGCATGGGCATAGAGGTTGAGAGGTAAATACTGTGGCCAAAGACAGCAAAAGAATGCAGGAAGTAAGGAAATTAGTAGATAAGTCTCAAAAGTATAGCCTGGAGGATGCCATCTCTATTTTAAAGAAGTCCCCTCATCCTAAATTTGATGAGAGCGTAGATATTTCCTTTAAGGTAAATACTGATTCAAAACAAGGGACTCAGGTTGTAAGGGGTACGGTTGCCCTCCCGCATGGAACAGGTAAAAAGGTAAGGGTTGTAGTTTTTTGTAAGGGGGAGACAGAGCTGAAGGCAAAAGAGGCAGGGGCAGACTACATGGGCTCCTCAGATTTAGTGGAGAAAGTTGCATCAGGCTGGTGCGATTTTGATGTAGCGATTGCAACGCCTGACATGATGAGAGAGATGGGCCGCCTCGGTAGGATATTGGGGCCCAGAGGACTTATGCCTAACCCCAAAGCAGGTACCGTAACGCAGGATGTGCAAAAAGCCATAAAGGAAGTGAAGGCCGGAAGGGTCGAGTTTAGGATGGACAAGCAGGGCAACATTCACGTTCCGGTAGGAAAGATTTCTTTCGAAGAAAAGGCGCTTAAAGAAAATACTATGAGTTTGATTAGTGCGGTTCGCGCAGCAAAGCCCCAGGGCTTTAAGGGTAAGTTTATTATAGGTTTATGCGTTTCGAGTACAATGGGTCCGGGGTTAAGGATGGATTTTAAGTTAGACTAATTAATTAAGGAAGGGACCATGGCCAAGATAGGAAGAATCTGTAAGGAATATATGGTTAGAGAACTTACAGATAAACTTAAGGGTAATTCAAGCGTTTTCGTTACGAACTATACCGGATTAACCGTTTTAGATTTAGGGAAGCTAAGGGTTAACCTCAATCAAAATAAGGCTTCCTACGTAGTTAGCAAGAATAGCCTAACCAAGATAGCATTGGAAGGGGCAGATATAAAGGATCTCATACCGCTTATTGACGGATCTGTAGGGCTGGTTTTAGGTGGAGCGGATCCTATATTGACTTCAAAGACACTTTCGGACCTTTCAAAGGCCTCGGGGAAATTGAAAATCAAAGGAGGCATCTTAGATGGTAAGTTGATCAGCGAGGCGGACATAAAGACACTTGCGACCTTACCCCCTAAAAATATCCTTTTGGCAAGGTTGTTTGGAAGCATGAAGGCGCCGATTTCGAACTTTGTAACCGTGCTTAGTGAGACGATTAACAAATTCGTGTATGCGATAAATGCTATAAAAGAGAAGGTGGAAAAGGAAGTAAAGGAAAAGCCGGAAGAAAAGCCGCAGGAATCAGAAGGTGCAGAACAAAAATCTGTACCAGAGGTGAAGCCACCTTCGGCTGAAGAAGGTAAACCAGAACAGAAGCCTGAAGATAAAGCGCAAGAACCTTCCCCGGAGGCGAAAGAAAAACCGGAGGGCGAAGTACAGAAGCCCGCACCAGAGGTGAAGCCACCTTCGGCTGAAGAAGACAAAGGACCTGCATCAGAAGGTACGCAAGAGAGTAAATAAGAACAGTGACAATATATATAAAGGAAGGAGGAATAACTTAAAATGACTGAGGAGAAGAAAGAGAAGACTGAGGAGAAGAAAGAAAAGATCGAAGTTTCGAAAAAGGCACAAGAGATTTTAGATACTGTTGAAACCCTAAGTGTTTTAGAGCTATCTAATCTTGTAAAGGCTCTTGAAGAAAAATTCGGCGTTACAGCCAGTGCTCCAGCAGGCATGCAATTTGCTGCAGGCATGATGCCGCAGGGCGGTGCTGCCGGAGGCGCCCCCGCAGAAGAGAAGACTACATTTGACGTAGTCTTAACTAGCGTTGGTAGCCAGAAAATCCAGGTTATTAAAGAGGTAAGGGCAGTTACGACCCTGGGTTTAAAAGAGGCAAAAGACCTGGTTGAAGGAGCCCCAAAGACAGTCAAAGAGGCTATCGCCAAGGAAGAGGCTGACAAAATAAAGGCACAGCTTGAAGCTGTTGGCGCAAAGGTAGAACTTAAGTAAGTTTAGTCTGTGACCGACAGTACTTAAAAAGGCGACTGTCTGCAAGTGCCTGTCACTTAACAAATTAAAACCGGAGCGGAAATGATAAAACGCAAAAACTTTGCGAAATTAAAGGAAGTTTTCCAATTGCCGCATCTTTTGGAAGTCCAATTTCGTTCTTACAAGGAATTTTTGCAAAGAGATACCCCTAAGACGAAAAGAGAAAACGCTGGCCTTGAAGCCGCGTTTAAAGATGTATTCCCTGTTGAGAATTATGATGGGACGTACAAGCTGGAATACCTTTATTACACCCTTGGGGTTCCTAAATATAGCGCCCAGGAATGTAGGCGTAGGGCAGTAACTTATTCAACGCCCTTAAAGGTTAAATTTCGACTCCGAACCCCGAAAGATGTCAGGGAGCAGGAAGTATATTTCTGTGATTTACCGCTCATGACCGATACCGGTACATTCGTGATTAATGGGGATGAGCGTGTTGTTGTCAGTCAACTTCACCGTTCACCCGGGATATCCTTTGAGGAAGATGTGCATCCAAATGGTAAGAGATTATACTCTGCGCGGGTGATCCCCTACAGGGGCGCCTGGATGGAGCTCGAATTTGATCTGAATGATATCTTGTATATAATTCTTGATAGAAGACGCAAATTCGTCGCATCGCAAATTCTGAGGGCTATAGGGTTTTCGAGTAACGAAGACATATTAAATGCCTTTAAGGGTATTGAGAAAGTGGAGATAACGAAACGGATTCAATTTAGAAATCTTATTGGGATGACCCTGAGCAGCGATGTGGTGGATGATAAGGATAATCTGATTATCGCTAAGGATAAAGAATTAACTAAAGCTATACTCGATGACATGTGGGATAAAGGTATACGCCGTGTTGAAATAATTAAGCCTACGGTTTTAGATTTGACGAAAACCCTTCAAAAGGATCACACAAGGTCTCAGGAAGAAGCCCTTATGGACATCTATAGAAAAATCCGACCTGGTGATCCGGCAACGACAGAATCGGCCAAGCTGCTGATGCACAGGTATTTCTTTGATCCTAAACGATATAATCTCGGCAAGGTCGGAAGGTTTATGCTTAACAGGAAATTAAACATGCACGCTCCGTTACAACAGCGGGTTTTGGATGAGAAGACTATCATTAGAATTATCGAGGGGCTTGTAGACTTAAAAAATGGTAAACGCGGTATTGATGATATAGATCATTTAGGCAATAGGAGGATCCGCTCTGTAGGTGAGCTTCTCCAAAATCAGTTTAGAATTGGGCTCGTCAGGCTTGAAAGGGCAACTCGCGAGAGAATGAATATTTACGATTTAGAAAATTCCATGCCACATAATTTGTTAAATACTAAACTTATAGCTAGTGTGGTCAAGGATTTCTTCGGGCGCAGCCAGCTATCTCAATTTATGGATCAGACAAATCCTTTGGCAGAGATGACGCACAAGAGACGGCTTAGCGCTCTTGGTACTGGCGGATTGAGCAGAGAGAGGGCCGGGTTCGAGGTAAGGGACGTGCATTATACGCATTATGGCAGGATGTGCCCTATTGAAACACCCGAAGGTCCTAATATCGGGTTAATAACCTCTCTAAGCAGTTATGCGCGAGTAAACGAATATGGATTTTTAGAAACGCCCTATAGAAAAGTTGAAAAGGGATGGGTCAGTAATAAGATTGAGTATCTGACAGCGGATATAGAGGATAAGTTTATTGTAGCTCAGGCAAATGCGAAATTAAGCAAGGATGGCCGTTTTCTGGCGGATAGGGTGTTTTCACGATATAAAGACGATTTTGTTTTGGCCGATCCAAAAGAAATTCAATATATGGATGTTTCTCCCATTCAGCTTGTAAGCGTCGCGGCAAGTCTTATTCCTTTCTTGGAGCATGACGATGCCAACAGGGCCTTAATGGGTTCGAACATGCAGAGACAGGCGGTGCCGCTTTTGGTGACCGAACCCGCCTTAGTGGCAACCGGATTAGAGCGCAGGACCGCGAAAGATTCAGGCGCAGTTGTGGTCGCAGCCAATTCGGGAAAGGTTACGCATGTACAGGCAGACGAGATTGCTGTTGGAGGAAAGGTATATCGCTTAAGGAAGTTCGAGAAGTCCAACGCAAACACTAGCGTAAATCAGAGACCTATAGTAAAGCTTGGCCAAACGGTTAAGGAAGGCGAGGTAATAGCAGATGGCCCTGCCACCTCTCACGGTGAATTGGCACTTGGTAAGAATTTGTTGGTAGCCTTTATGCCATGGAGAGGATATAATTTCGAAGATGCCATTTTGATAAGCGAGAAACTCGTCAGAGAAGATTTATTTACCTCTGTTCATATCGAAGAATTTGAGATTGAGGCGAGGGATACGCGGCTTGGGAACGAAGAGATTACAAGAGATATACCAAATGTCGGAGAGGAGGCACTTTCCAATCTGGACGAGACCGGTATTGTGAGATTAGGGGCGGAGGTCGTCCCGTCCGATATTTTGGTAGGCAAGGTTACCCCAAAGAGCGAAACAGAACTTTCCCCTGAGGAAAAACTCCTGCGCGCAATATTTGGTGAAAAGGCGGGGGATGTAAGGGATGCGTCACTGACAGTCCCACCGGGAATTGAAGGCATAGTCGTGGACGTAAGAATATTTTCAAAGAAAGACCCGCGCTCAAGGACTAAGGAACAAAAGACCAAGGAGTTGAAGCAGGTCGAGGAAACAAGGGCGTTTTATGGATCTCAGATAGATAGCATAAAAGAGGAAAAAATGGAAAAGCTTTCGAAGGTTCTGCTTGGAAAACAGCTTGAGACGAGCCTTCTCGATGAGGGAACCGGGGGTGTTGTAATCGGTAAGGGGCGCCCTCTAAGAAGAAAGGATTTGAAAAAACTGGAGCGATGCGACATTGATGATATCAGGCTGATCGAAGATCCTAAGGTCGAACAGGAAATAAAAAAGTCTGCAAAGGTTTACGATGTCCAAATAGAAGAACTCTCATACGAACGGGAGTCAGAGATAGACAGGATAAAGCGGGGAGATGACTTGCCGCCGGGCGTTTTAAAAAAGATTGTGGTATATGTAGCCAGCAAAAGAAAGGTTTCTGTTGGTGACAAGCTGGCGGGAAGGCACGGCAATAAGGGTGTTGTTGCCAAAATTTTACCCGAAGAGGATATGCCATATTTACCGGATGGCACGCCAATAGAGATTGTATTGAATCCATTAGGCGTTCCCTCCAGGATGAATGTCGGACAGATATTAGAAACACATTTGGGGTGGGCAGCAAAGGCCTTAGGTTTTTATGCGGCCTCTCCGATATTTGATGGAGCCAAGGAGGAAGAAATTAAAGACGAAATGCGGAAGGCCCGCCTTCCGCTAGATGGAAAGATTGTGCTTAGAGACGGGTTAACGGGTCATGCCTTTGATCAAAGGGTGACTGTGGGCTATATCTATATAATGAAACTGGTTCACATGGTAGATGACAAGATACACGCCCGCTCGATAGGCCCCTATTCATTGGTGACTCAGCAGCCGTTAGGCGGTATGGCGCAGTTCGGAGGGCATAGATTTGGGGAATTGGAAGTCTGGGCGCTTGAGGCATACGGCGCCTCCTATACTTTACAGGAACTCTTAA
>JABMQH010000099.1 GCA_013203355.1 Candidatus Omnitrophota bacterium
GAACTAGCTCGTCTTCTGCAAGCTCCTTTACAAATGTGCCGCAGGAAATAACTACCGAAATAGCTTGAGGGCATTTAAGCTCTCTTACAAGCTTTTTGACGGTGTCTATTGATTTTTTACTCACGAGTTTAAACATAAGGTGAGTCTTTTTCTTTTTACCGTTTACAACTAATATAACCTGCATACATAGCCACCACCTTAGAGTTAGCTTGCTATTACATAGTTTACACGATTTAGATCAGCATGTGGTAACAGGAATGTAAGAGAAATGCAACAGTTGCGTAACAATGATTTGATATATTCTGATGGGGACAGGTGTAGGTGTGGCGCCAGAACCGTCCCCAATGTTAGCGGACGCTAGTGCTGGATAATACGGGGAACTTTTTATTATCAGCTTCCCTTTGGTGTGCATAGCAGTAGGGTTTTGGGTTGTAAATACTTAAAACATGTTTACAGCGAAGGAACTTGCAGATTCTCTTTCTCTTAATCGATGCAATCTCTTTCATTATTGCTCCTTTTCGTGTATTATAGCACTAAAGAAGCATAAAAGGTGAAATATATTCAGCAAGATAATTACCAAAATCGTCTCGGATATAAAAGTAATAATAACCCAAGATTAAATTCTTGAAGATTTAAAAATGAAAAAAAATGGGAGAAGTTTAAATATGTTAATTCCAACAATAATAATGGGATTTCTTGCTTTGGTTCTTGTTGCCATAGGTTATTCTAAAGGGCAGCATATGGATGGAATGAAATTAGGGTTAAAGATGGTTGTCGAAATACTGCCATTGCTATTATTTTCATTTATTGTAGCGGGAATGATTCAAGTGCTTATACCGCATGAACTTTTATCAAAATTTATAGGCGCGGAATCCGGAATGCGGGGAATATTCATTGGGAGTGTGGCCGGGGCATGCGCTCCGGGAGGGCCTTTTGTTACTCTACCCATTGCCGCGGGACTTCTGCGTTCGGGCGCCGGCATAGGTACAATGGTCGCGTTTTTAACGGGATGGTCGCTTTGGACATTCATCCGGATACCCATGGAAGTGGGGATAATGGGCTGGCGATTTACGGTTATACACATTATCAGTGTATGCTTCTTTCCTCCGGTGGCAGGCCTATTAGCGCAAGCGCTGACCAGGGTAATAAAATAGCCCTTTATCAAGTCTAATAGGGCAGGCAACGAGACAAATAAAGAGTAAAATATGACCCTCTCAAAAAAGCGTCTCATAGTCCTCTGGGCTGCGGTTCTGTTGGTGGCTAGTTTTGCGGTCTCTTCTAAGGCAGCTCAGGTATCAGAAGAGGAATATGGGCAGCTGGCCGGAGAATCACTAAGGAGCCGTGATCGGCGGGAAAAAAGAAAGGGTATTCGTGATACGGAGAAAAGATTTGAAGAAGCAATTAAGGCAGGCAGGATAACCATTGGGATGAAGAAGAAACAAGTTATTGAAATCCTGGGCTATCCTGATGATATAAACCTAACAAATACTTCAGGCGGGGTGCACGAGCAATGGTGTTATGGCAGCGTCTCGGAAGGAACGGATATGTATGTGTATTTTGATAACGGAATAGTAATGGGATGGCAGCATTAAGGAGGGAATGATATGGAATGGGAATGGACACACAAGGTAATAGAAAGACTGTTCAAGTGGATTTGGAAGCATCCGGGATGGACGCTTTTCATTATTTTCTTTCTCATAATAACCTCTTAAAGAAGAAATATGAAAGGAGGACTTGAATGTTAGATGTACAACAGTATCATTGGGTTTGGTATTTGCTTGGGTTTATGGTGGCTCCTCGCATGACTTTAATGGTGATCGTATCGCTTCATACCAACTTGCCTTTATGGGGTAAAATAGGATTTTGGACACTTGCGGTTTTGGGGGATATGAGTAGTTGTAAAAAATATCACACGCCTCGATGCAAGGTAGATGCATGAAAAAATATTTTTTATCAATACTTTGCGCGGCGGTGCTTCTGTCGGCTTGCGCTTTAAGCGCCCGCGCCGGCGAAGAAAACGCCATTAATCTTCCCGCTCCTAAAATGACCGGGGGCAAGCCCCTTATGGATGCCCTTAAAGAAAGAAAGAGCATGCGGGAATTCAGCGCGAAAGAACTGCCGCTGCAGGTGATCTCCGATATGCTCTGGGCGGCAAACGGGATAAACAGGCCGGCCATAGCGCACAAAACCGCCCCTTCAGCGCTGAACATGCAGGAAATAGACATCTATGTCGCCACGAAACACGCTTTATACCTGTATGATGCTGAAAACAGCGCATTGCTGCCTATTCTAAACGAAAACATCATGGCCGCTACAGGCAAGCAAGAATTTGTGGTGGACGCGCCCGTTAATCTCATATTCGTGGCTGACCTCAAGAAAATGAACAGATTGCCGCGCGCGGGACAGGAGTTTTACGCCGCTACGGATACGGGCTTTATAAGCCAAAACGTATATCTTTTCTGCGCATCCGTTGGCCTCGCCACAGTTGTGAGGGGCTGGATCGACAAACCGGTTTTGGCGCAAGCAATGAAATTACGTCCGGATCAAATGATAATCCTCGCTCAAACGGTGGGCTATCCGAAGGATGAATAAGGCGAGGGGACAGGCCAGAGTTACAATGGGGGATCCCGCGCGGCCTTGTATTCTTTTTGTGGTGCGCGGGACTTCCTTCGGTCGCACCCCAGAGATCACGAAATGCCCCGTCCCTTCGTATAGGTAATGGGTAGGAAGGTTGTTTAATATGACTCACCGCCTCTTAATAGCCGTTCTTATCGCTATCTCGCTACTATTAGCGCCTCTTGCCACACTGTCCGCGGATGATACTACGCTCCTCCTGGGAAAAGATTACTTCACCACGCTTCACAAAGCTCTCCGGGAAGCCAAAGACTCGATTGTCGTGGCTATGTATATCATAAAGGCGCCCGAAGAAGCCGATGAGAACGATCCTGTCTGGATCCTTACCGAGGACCTTATAGACGCTAAAGAAAGAGGCCTTAGCGTAAAAGTGGTCCTGGATAACAGCAAATTTAAGACCAGTTACAATGCTTTTAAGAGGCTTAAGGCTCATGGCGTTGATGTATCTCTGGATAAGGCCACTAAGCTCATGCATGGCAAGGGTGTGGTTATTGATGGTGAGGCTTGCTTCATAGGCAGCACCAACTGGACCCGTGCTTCCATTAATAGCAATGATGAGTTCTCTATTCTTATAAGGTCTCCCGAGGTTAGCAAAAGACTTGTTGATTATATATCCGGTATAGGATTAAGCGATAATGTCCCTATCTTACGGGAAAAAGAAGATGGCGCGGAGATCCCCGCAAGCCTTCTTACGGGTAAAGATGGGCTTAGTTCTATGTTTACCAATCATGCCGAGAAATCCTTCGACCTTTACTTGTATCTTGTTAAAAAATCCACACCGTCATTGCAATCC
>JABMQH010000100.1 GCA_013203355.1 Candidatus Omnitrophota bacterium
CGTTTGTTTAGCGCCGTAATTTTTTTATCGCCGGTCAATAAAAGATTTACACCAACATCGCCTGTTACGCCTTCTGAGTCCAAGGTCTTTTTTACGACCTTTTTTAAATCCTCCTGGTCCGGGCAGGCCTTTTGCGATTCATTTATAATGCTGACCTTACAATAAGCGCTCATCAAGTACTTGAATTTGAAACTTCCGGATAAGAGATCCTTGAGTGAAACATACCGGTCAATATCCTGGCAAAGGATGTGGCGATCTTGTTTAAATCTTTAAGAGAAAGTTCGCATTCGTCAAGCTGGCCGTCTATAAATTTATTGTTAATAATCTTTTGTGTTAAGGCCTCTATCTTAGCCGGGGTTGGGTCGGACAGGCTTCGGCTGGAGGCCTCCACGGCATCCGCCAGGAGGATTACTGCTGTCTCCTTTGTCTGTGGTTTTGGGCCGGGATACCTAAAATCCTCCTCTTTTAAGTGGGATTCATCCTTGACCTTCTCCAACGCCCGCTGATAAAAGAAATATATTAGGCCGGTACCGTGATGTTGTTGTATGAAATTAATTAACGATGCAGGCAGCTTGTGCTTTTTTGCCAGCTCCAGGCCGTCCTTGACATGCTTGATAATGACAAGCGCGCTCATTGTCGGCGCGAGCTGCGTATGCCGGGATTTCGATTCGAGCTCATTTTCGCTGAAATATTCCGGCTTCTCTATCTTTCCTATGTCATGGTAGTAAGCACCCACCCGTGCCAGCAAGGAATTTGCTGAAATTGAATCACACGCCGCCTCTGCCAGATTTCCGACTACGAGACTGTGGTGGTATGTCCCGGGTGCTTTAAGGATCAAGTCTTTCAGGAGAGGGTTATTTAAATCCGAGAGTTCTAGAAGGGTGATGTTGGTCGTAATGTTAAAACCTATTTCAAAGATATGCAATAAGCCCATTACAAAAAAACTTGTGAAAATACCACCTCCAAACCCCCATAGGGCGTCTTTTAAAACAGCTTGAAGATACTGCCCTTCGTAAAGCCCCAGCAGGGTTATAACAAAGAAATTCAATATACCTATCAGTATCCCGGCGTTTAATAGCTGATTCCGTTTTCTTGTGTTGGTGTTCAGGATTATCCCGAGGCTACCGCCGAGGAACATGGTTAAAAAAAGGTCAGGCCTCCCCTGGGCGATCAAACCGAAGAGCAAGCTGAACGTTAAGGTGACCATAAAGGATGCGCGCGGGCTCAATAGTAAAGCCAGCAGAATTGCGATGCCTGGGATGGGGAGAAGGTATAGGTTTAAGGGCACTGCGATGCATGCCTCAAAGGCCACCGCCGTTAAGCAAAATGTAACCCAGATCAGCAGAAGATTTTTATTTTTCAGAAATACCCGGCGCTCAAAAAAGGATAGGCACACCCATCCGGCAATAATCAAAAGGGCCAACAAAAATCCGGAACCCCAGAGATGTAAAAAATTGCTTTCCGTTAGTTTAGAAAAACTGACTTTCATATTGATAAAGATGAGGCTGAACAAGATAAACCACATCCCGGTGGCCATCAAGGCCTTCGGGAGGTGCTTAAAAATTTTGGATTTCGGAGCCGTAAATGAAAATTTAGCCATTTTCTTTACCTCTGTTAAGCCCTGCATAAGCTTTAATTATCTCTTGGACAAGCTCGTGCCTCACAACGTCCTCACCTGTGAAGTAGACAAACTTAATACCTGCAATCTCTTGTAGCAGCGAAACTACCTGTACGAGCCCCGATTCCTTTCCGTTAGGCAAGTCACTTTGAGTTAAGTCGCCTGTAATCACGGCCTTTGAGTCAAATCCTATCCGGGTCAAAAACATCTTCATCTGTTCCGGGGTTGAATTCTGGGCTTCATCCAGGATAATAAAGGCATCATTAAGGGTCCGTCCGCGCATATAAGCAAGTGGGGCCACTTCAATAATGCCGCGCTCGGTATTCTGCTGGATCTTTTCGGTCTCGACCATATCGTATAACGCGTCATATAATGGCCGCAGATAAGGATTAACCTTCTCATATAAGTCTCCTGGCAGATATCCGAGACTTTCACCCGCTTCTACAGCCGGCCTGGTTAAGATGATCCTGCTTACAATTTGCTTGCGCAAGGCATTGACTGCCATTGCCATAGCCAGGTATGTCTTACCGGTCCCTGCGGGACCGATGCCAAAGACAATGTCGTTATGCCTGATTGCATCCACGTATTCCTTCTGTATCTTACTTTTAGTGGTTATGAATTGCCTTTTGGATGAAACCTCAATCTTGTCAAGGTACAGGTCGTGCACGTTTTCTTCCTTATTTGTATTTATAGCTTTGATGGCGTAAAGGACCTCGTGTTTTTTGACACCCCCGCCGTTTTTTATTACAATCAAGAGCTCTTCAAATAACCTACAGCTTTTTTCCAAATCATCCTTTTTGCCGGAAAGGATTAAATCCTGCCCCCTAGCAACGATCTTTATATTGAAACCCTTTTCGATTAAATTCAGATTTTCATCATGCTTGCCGAATAGTAAACGTGCTTCGGAGTCGCTTTGAAGTTTAAGGCGTTTTTCCATTTATTTTATTTTCTTCTCACCCCGATCTTTTGAAACCACACCGGCATTTCCCCAAATACGCTTATCAGTGTTGGCCCTTCTATCCACTACATCCTTTACCTCGTCTGTTGTTGGTAACTCTAGGTCAAGGGTAATTACCTCTCTGGTAGTTATCCTAACCTTATGCGGTGCAGGCGTAGGGCCATAAATTACACCCTGGTTCCCGGCAACCTCTATATCAACTCGCTCCTTTTTAACCGTATATACTTTTGAGGCACACCCCGCGATGCTTATAATAAGGGCCAAGCTACACAGTACACACAAAATTTTTCTCATACCTTCCCTCCGTTCTTTAATTTTTCTATCGAATTTTTATATGAAGTTCTTTCAATTGCTTCTCAGTCGCATTGGACGGCGCGTCTGTCATTGGACAGCTCGCCTTCTGTGTCTTAGGAAACGCTATGACATCTCTTATGGTTTCGGATTTAATAAAGATCGCCGTTAACCTGTCGAGCCCAAACGCAATCCCTCCATGAGGCGGGGCCCCGTAATCAAACGCGTCTAAAAGGAATCCAAAACGCTTTTTTGTCTCTGCCTTATCCATCCCGATGGCTTTAAAGATCTTTTCCTGCATCTCTTTAGTGTGAATCCTTATGCTTCCGCTTGCAATCTCAGACCCGTTTAAGACCAGATCGTAAGAATTGGCTTTTATGTCTCCGAGAGATTTATCCAACTCTTTTATGTCATTAGGCTTTGGCGAAGTAAAAGGGTGATGCTCCATATCCCACCGTTTTTCCTCCTCATCGTATTTAAAAAGAGGAAAATCGATTACCCATAGGAAGTTCAGTAATTCTTTATCCTTATCCTGTCTTGTGTCGGGTTTGTCGCTGCCATATTTTTTAATTGCCTCATCGTGGCTGATTCGCTTAAATGGTATTTCCAGATCAATATTTAAGACATCTTTTACGACAACCTTCATCAGGTTTTCGATTAGGCTAAAAATGTCTTCTGCGTCAATAAACGACATTTCAATATCTAATTGGGTGAACTCCGGCTGCCTGTCAGCCCTTAAGTCCTCATCCCGGAAGCAACGCGCAATCTGATAATATCTTTCAAATCCAGCTACCATTAATAATTGTTTAAATAACTGTGGCGATTGCGGTAATGCAAAAAACTTCCCTGGGCTCAGCCTGCTCGGGACCAAATAATCCCTTGCGCCTTCCGGTGTGCTTTTTGTAAGTATTGGTGTCTCGCATTCGATAAAGTTCTGAGCATTGAGGTGGTTTCTTATAGCAGTATAAACCTTGTGTTTTATCTTAAAATTCTTCTGCAGGCTGGGCCTTCGCAGGTCAAGATACCTGTATTTTAGCCGCAACTCCTCCTGCGTTTTTATCTCATCTGTAATTTCGAACGGCGGCGTATTTGCCGGATTCAAAATGGTTAATTCCTCCGCAGCTACTTCAACAGCCCCCGTAGGGATCTTGTTGTTTACTGTGCCCTGGGGTCTGTTGCCGACCGTGCCTTTTACAAGAATTACGTATTCCGCCCTTAGCTCAGAGGCTACTTTGTGCAATTCGGCATTTACCTTTGGGATAAAAACAATCTGAGTCAGCCCATCTCTATCCCTTAAGTCAATAAATATAAGCTTTCCATGATCGCGCCTTGAGTGAACCCAGCCGCACAGGCTCACTTTTTTTCCTACATCCGCATCTTTTAATTCACCACAGGTGTGTGTTCGTAACATCGTTTATCTTTATCTCCTTTTGTTGTTTGTTCTCCATATCCCGCAATATTGCCTTGTCGTTCTTTAATTCGTCTTCGCCGATAATTAGGACCTTTTTTGCCTTAAGTCTATCCGCAAGCCTCATCTGGGATTTCAGCGATCTTGCCTCATGTGTCATCTGGCAGGCGACCCCATTCTCTCGTAAATCGGCTAGAATTTTAAATCCCTTCTTTTGCGCTTCTTCACCCAGCAGTACCAGGAACAGGTCTACGTCATTATTGCATGAAGGGATCTTGTCCCTTGCGGCTAATAATAACCTATCCACGCCGATAGCGAATCCACAGGCAGGTGTCCTATCCCCACCCATATCGTCAATTAAGCCATCATATCTGCCGCCCGCTGCGACAGCATCCTGAGAACCCAAATTTTTATGAGTAACCTCAAAAACCGTTCCCGTATAGTAATCGAGTCCTCTTACCAAAAGCGGGTTAACGGAGTATTTGATTTTTATCGATTCCAGCGCTTCTTTTACCTTATTGAAATGCGCCTGGCAGTCCGGACAAATATGATCAACTATCTTTGGCGCAGAACCCAGGATCAGTTTACAGGAATCATTTTTGCAATCAAATATCCGCAAAACGTTCTTCTTATGTCTTTGCACGCAATCCTCGCAAAGGCATTTTACCTGTTTTTCCAAGGCCTTTCGCAAAACCTGCTCGAAGGCCTCCTTGTCTTTATCGCAGCCTAAACAGTTAATTTTTAATTCGGTATCATGAAGCCCTGAGGCCTCAAGGAGTTTCATCATTAGGCAGATCACCTCCGCATCCGCATATTGGCTTGCGGAACCGATTGCCTCAACGCCTATTTGATAGAATTGCCTATTTCTGCCGGCCTGTGGCCTTTCACTTCTGAACATGGGGCCGACATAATACAATCGGCAATAAGGCATTTGCTTGTCCAGATTATGCTCTAAATATGATCTGACAATAGGGGCTGTCCCTTCAGGCCTTAAAGCAATATCCCTATTACCCCTATCTTTGAAGTTGTACATCTGCTTTTGGACAATATCCGTTTCTTTGCCAATGCTCCTTTGAAAAAGGGCCGTTTCTTCAAGAACCGGCGTTTTTATCTCCTCATACCCATATTGGGCAAAAAGGGTTCTTGCAGTATTTTCGATATATTGCCACCTACCGGCATCGCCCGGCAGAATATCGGGCATCCCCCTTAAACCTTTTATGACCTTTTTCATTGTAACCCCTTTAATAAATTAGAATATTGTACCACATGCAGGAGAATAGTCAACACTACACAGTTTCCATTATTTTATCCTGTTTTTCATCCCAAGGCCCGGTTTAAAGGTCACTACTTTTCTATTAGGTATGGCCACTTTTTGCCCGGTTTTTGGGTTTCTGGCCATCCTGCTTTTCCTTGTCTTGACCTTAAAAACCCCGAAATTTCTAAGCTCAATAGTTTGTCCCTTTACGAGGTTTTCAACAAGATGGTCCAGGGTTGACTGAACCACTATCTTTATTTCGCTCTGGGTCAAGTTTGATAATTCCGGCCTCTCTGCTATTTCGAGTACTATGTCTTTTTTAGTCATACTTCCTCCCGATTTTTTAACACTTCAACGTTACCGAACCTTCCCCGATCAGTCCTTCTACCTCCTTTACAAGTTCCAGTGAAGGCGCTATATTGAGTTCCTTCCCGATGAACATCTGGATCCTTTTGTTTTCCTTTGTCGTAAAGGCTATATATACAGGGACTGCCCCCTGGTATTGGCGTAGTATTCTTTTGAGTGATTCAAAGGTCTCTTTCTGAGCTACCGAACCATTGATGGCGACCGTCATCAATTTGCTTAATTTATACGGGGCCTCTTCCAAATCAACAACATCATTTGCGATGATTTTTGGTTCTTCCTCGCGTAGGCTCAATCTCCCCTTCAGATAAACAAATCTATCCTTTTTAATATACATCGCCGTTTTTTGGTAACAGCTTGGGAAGAATAGTATCTCTACTGTACCCTCCAGGTCCTCGAGTGTCGCGATAGCCATTTTTTCGCCTGTACGCTTCGTTACGGTGAATTTAACCTTGCTTAAAATCCCCCCTATAGCGATCTCATCACCATCTCTCTTCCCGGCCAATTTTTGAGTTGGGCAGCTGGAAAGTTTTTTTAGAAGCCCTTCGTAGTTTGTAAGAGGGTGTTTGGTAACGTAAAAACCGAGCATTTCTTTTTCATACGCCAGGAGCTGGTTTTCGGGCCATTCGGGGATATCGGGGATTTCAACAAACAGAGAGGTCTTAAAGGCTTTTGTGCTGTCCGGAATGTCAAAAAAGGAAATTTGACCGCCCTCCCTATCCTTGTGAAAGTTGGATGCCGCATTCAATAATTTATCAACGATGCTAAAAAGGGCGGATCTTTTATAACCAAATCTATCAAAGGCCCCGCATTTAATAAGGCTCTCGATGACCTTTTTGTTAGTTGTGCGCGTGCCGATATTCCTGAAAAATTCAAACAGGTCTTTAAAGCCTTGAGTCTTCTTTCTGGCTTCGATAATCGAATCGATCGCAGCCTGGCCAACGTTCTTTACTGCCGAAAGCCCGAATCTTATGGCCCCATTTTTGGGGGATGCATCGATTACGGTGAATTTCGCAAAACTCTCCCCTACGTCCGGGGGGAGTGTTTTTATACCCATCCGGTTAGCCTCATCTATGTAAGCTACTATCTTATCCATATTATCTTTTTCACTTGATAGAAGGGCAGTCATGAATTCTGCAGGATAGCTGGATTTTAGATATGCCGTCTGGTAAGATATCCTTGCATAAGCGGTTGAGTGAGATTTGTTAAATCCATACCCGGAAAAATATTCTATCAGGTTAAATACCTTTTCGGCTATTTTTTTGTCCACGCCATTCTTTGCGGCGCCGTTTATGAAGTGCTCCCTGGCCTCTTGCATTACCTCGGGGGTTTTTTTACTCATTGCCCTGCGGAGGTTATCGGCTTGGGATAGGCTGAAGCCCGCCAGGTCGCTTGCAATGCGCATGACCTGTTCTTGATATAAGATGATCCCGTAGGTTTCTTTCAGGATCGGCTCTAATCTCGGGTGGTCGTATTTGATCTGGACCTTCTTGTGCTTGCGCGCTATAAAGTCTTCGGTCATTCCGCTTCCGATAGGACCGGGGCGGAACAGGGCCAAAATAGCGATTATGTCCTCAAACTTGTTTGGCTTTAGCTTTTTTAGAAGCTCACGCATGCCGGAACTTTCTAATTGGAATACGCCCATGGTCTCAGATTTGCGTAACAATTGAAATGTCTTTGGATCATCACCGGGTATACGGGTTATGTCGATCTCAATACCCTTTGTTCTTTTTATGATTTTAACTGTCTCATTCATTACGGTAAGGGTCCGGAGGCCCAGGAAGTCCATTTTTAGAAGGCCGACTTTTTCAAGCGAGGTCATTGGTAAGCCGGTTGTTATCTGATCGTCACTGGTCTTAAAAAGCGGAATATAGTCAATAAGCGGTTTGTCGCTTATCACAACCCCCGCGGCATGAGTAGAGGCGTGTCTTGTCAGCCCTTCCAGAACTCTGGAGATATCCATTAACTGTTTTACGCGCGGATCATGTATATAGAGAAGTTTTAACTCTTGCTCCTGCTCGAGCGCCTGGTCTAATTTTATGTTAAAATCATTCGGGATAAGCTTAGCAATTTTATCCGCTTCTGCGTACGGGAATCCCATAACCCTTGCTACGTCCCTGGTAACCGCCTTTGCGAGCATTGTTCCAAAGGTAATTATCTGCGCAACGTTGCTTGCTGAATATTTTTTAATTACATAATCAATAACCTCATTTCTACGCTCATAGCAGAAATCGATATCAATATCGGGAAGGCTAACACGCTCAGGGTTTAAAAACCTTTCAAAAAGGAGGTCATATTTTAATGGGTCGATATTCGTTATGCCCAATGCATAACTTACAATACTTCCTGCGGCGCTTCCTCTGCCAGGCCCCACCGGAATCCCGTTGGATTTTGCATATCTGACGAAATCCCAGGCAATTAAAAAATAGCTGGTATATCTGGATGAATTTATAACCTTGAGCTCATAGTCCAACCTTTCTTTAATGACCCCGCCTAACTCAAGGCCCCTGTTTTGCAAGCCCTCCTCACATAAGTCCCGCAAAAACTTTTCCCGCGTTTTCCCTTCGGGCGGCTGAAAATGCGGGAGGTGCGGTTTTGAAAAGTCCAGCTCAAGATTGCACTTTTCAGCTATCTGTATTGTATTACGTATAGCATCCGGACAATGGGAAAACGCATCGCTCATTTGTTTCGGGCTTTTAAAGTAAAACTCGTCAGTCTGAAATTTAAATCTGGTTGTGCTATTAAGGGTGTTTTGGGTTTGTATACATAAAAGGGCTTCGTGTGCCTTTGCGTGCTCTTTTTTCAAATAGTGGACATCCCCCGTAGCAACTAAAGGTATATCCAGTTTTTTAGAAAATTCAATCAAGCAGTTGTTTACCTTATTTTGTTCCGGGATGGAATTGTCCATAATTTCGAAGTAAAAATCACCCTTAGCAAACATATCCCTAAACTCAATAGCGACGTTTTGCATCTGGTCGATACGGTTGGTTTGTATTAAATAAGGTATTTCACCCTTTAGGCAGCTGGAGAGGCAGATAAGGCCTTTGGAATATTTTTTCAGTAGCTCCTTATCAATGCGCGGCCGGTAGTAAAAACCCTCCAGGTACCCCAGGCTTACAAGCTTGATTAGATTTTTATATCCGATCTCATCTTTTGCCAGCAAGATAAGGTGGAATGATGCGTCCTGGATCCCGTGAGCCGATTTTTCAAATCTTGAATCAGGAGCGATATACACCTCGCATCCTATGATAGGCTTTATCCCGCGCTCCATTGCCTGCTGATAGAATTCGATAGTGCCGAACATATTACCATGGTCGGTTATTGCCAAAGCCGGCAATTTATTGGCTACTGCCAAATCGAGGAGTTTTTCGATTAGGCAGGCCCCGTCTAAAAGGCTATACTGGGTATGAACGTGTAGGTGAGCAAAATTTGCGTGCATGAATCGTCTTACTTTCCCATTCCGACTTTTTGCGAAACCTGAAATACCTTTCCTTCGCTTTGGATGGATGGAGCTATAATAATTTCTACTTTGTGGAAATCATCTATATTTTTCGAGCCCAAATTTCCCATAGATGTTGCAATGGCGCCCATTAAATTCTGTGAGCCATCATCAAGTTTTGCCGGGCCGAATAAGATTTCTTTCAGGGTTCCGGTTGTCCCCACGTAAATCCGCGTGCCTCTTGGAAGATTGGGATGAGGTGTTGCCATGCCCCAGTGATAACCTTTACCTGGAGCCTCTTTTGTTCTTGCAAAGGCGGAGCCGATCATAACGGCATCCGCGCCGCAGGCAAAGGCCTTGCACACATCTCCGCCTTTGGACATCCCGCCATCCGTGATTATAGGAACGTATCTCTTTGTTTTTTTGTAAAAGAAGTTCCTCGCTGCAGCACAATCAACAGTTGTAGTGACCTGAGGAACACCTATTCCAAGGACTCCCCTCGTTGTGCAAGCCGCCCCAGGACCTATTCCGACCAAAAGCCCGCTGCACCCTGTTTTAAGCAAGTCCAGGGCAACATCGTATGTAACACAATTCCCAACAATTACCGGGATACGCATCTTGCTGCAGAATTTTTTTATGTTCAATACCTTGTATTGACTCGAGATATGCTTAACCGTAGAGACGGTGGATTGGACTATGAAGATGTCGCAGCCTGCTTCCTGACTGATGGCCCCGAACCTCTCTGCCCGCTGCGGGATAGAACTTACAATAGCAGGCACACCCGCTTTTTTGATTTGCGCTATTCGTTTTGAAATGAGGCGCTCTTTTATAGGTTCATTGTATATCGATTGGACTAATTTTGTTGCCTCTTCAGGTGTGGACTTCGCAATTTTTTTTAAAACCACTTCCGGATTCTCATACCTTGTCTGTATGCCTTCCAGATTTAAAACGGCAAGGCCACCCAGCTTGCCCATTGCGATGGCAAACTCTACGTCTACTACGCCATCCATAGCGGCCGCAAGTATCGGTACCTTATACCTCTTTTTGTCTATATACCAAGATAAATCTACCTCACCTGGATTTATTGTAACCCTCCCAGGCACAAGGGCTATCTCATCAAAACCATAACAGCGCCTGGCTGTTCTATCTATACCTATCCATTCCCCCATGCGATTAGTCTCCTTTACCTGTTTATTATAATCAACGGGAGCATTTTGTCAATAAAAAACCCGCACCTTCCTACTGCGAAAAAATGCTTCGAAGTAAAAAGGCGCGGGTTTAGAAATTTATGGGATCAAACTATAGTTTAATAGCCCATTCCCATACCACCCATGCCGCCCATACCACCGGCTGGCATTGCTGGTGTCGCGTCTTTCTTTTCAGGAATTTCAGAAACCAAAGCTTCGGTGGTCAAGAGTAATGCTGCGATGCTTGCTGCGTTCTGCAAAGCAGTTCTTGTCACCTTTGTGGGATCAATAACACCGGCCTGGATCAAGTCAGTAAACTGATCCTTCTCGGCATCATACCCTACGTTAAACTTCTCGTCTTTTATCTTTTGGACCACTACCGAACTTTCGAGCCCGGCATTTAATGCGATTTGCCGTACAGGTTCCTCAAGGGCCCTTTTGACAATGGCTATTCCAATTTTTTCGGCGCCCTTAAGTTTGAGCTCATCCAGCTTTTCAACGCATCTTAGTAATACAACGCCTCCGCCGGGGACGATACCTTCCTCAACGGCTGCTCTGGTGGCATGCAAGGCATCCTCGACGCGCGCCTTTTTCTCTTTCATCTCCGTTTCGGTTGCGGCACCGACATTGATTACGGCAACTCCACCGGCGAGTTTTGCAAGCCTTTCCTGGAGTTTTTCCTTATCATAATCGGAATCCGTTAGTTCTATTTGCTTTTTTATCTGAGAGATCCTGCCGTTTATCTCTGAAGTCTTTCCGGCCCCCTCAATGATAGTCGTATTTTCCTTATCGATTGTGACCCTTTTTGCGCGACCAAGGTCTTCAACCTTTACATTTTCAATCTTTATGCCTAAGTCCTCTGTTATCGCCTTTCCACCTGTTAGGACTGCGATATCCTCAAGCATCTCCTTTCGCCTGTCACCATAACCAGGCGCCTTTACCGCACAGCAAGAAAGCGTGCCACGCAGTTTATTTACGACCAGCGTTGCAAGTGCTTCTCCGTCAACCTCTTCAGCGATAAGAAGAATGGGCTTGCTGGCCTTTGCTGTTTTTTCTAAAAGCGGTAAGAGATCCTTCATGCTTGAAATCTTCTTTTCATAGATCAGGATATATGGATTTTCTAAAATCGTCTCCATTCTCTCTGCGTCGGTGACAAAATACGGCGATAGATATCCCTGATCGAACTGCATACCTTCTACAACCTCAAGCGTGGTCGCGGTTGATTTCGCCTCTTCGACAGTGATGACGCCATCCTTACCAACCTTTTCCATTGCTTCGGCAATTAGGTCTCCGATCGTATAATCATTGTTAGCTGCGATTGCGGCAACTTGAGAAATCTCCTTTTTGTCTTTAATTGGCTTTGAGACCCTCTTTAGTTCATCCACAACTTTCGCAACCGCCTTTTCTATTCCTCTTTTTAGAGCCATCGGGTTAGTTCCGGCAGTTACGTTCTTTAAGCCTTCCTTGAAAATCGATTCTGCCAATACCGTTGCAGTAGTTGTGCCGTCACCTGCTGCATCAGAGGTCTTAGAAGCAACTTCCTTTACCATTTCGGCACCCATATTCTCATACGGGTCCTGTAACTCAACCTCTTTTGCTACGGTAACGCCGTCCTTTGTAATGGTAGGCGAACCAAACTTCTTTTCCAGGACAACATTGCGTCCCTTTGGGCCAAGAGTTACCTTAACTGCGGCGGATAATTGTTCAACACCGCGTAGTATGGCTCTCCTCGCCTCCTCATTGAATAATAGTTGCTTTGCCACTTTGATTCCTCCTTGTTATTTATTTTGAAATCGCTAAAATGTCCTCTTCCTTCACGATTAAATAATCCTCTTCGTCAAACGAAATTTCAGTGCCGGAGTATTTTCCGTAAAGAACCTTATCTCCTGTCTTAACCTCTAAAGGCGAAACCTTGCCTGAATCGGAAAGACGTCCTTTTCCAACAGCTACAACCTTACCTTCTTGCGGCTTTTCCTTTGCAGTATCAGGGAGGACTATTCCTCCTTTTGTCTTTTCCAGCGCCTCAAGGGGTTTTATAACCACCCTATCTCCCAATGGCTGAATTTGCATAATAGTAAATCCCTCCTTTCACGTTAGTGTTCTTCTAATTTCCTTTTTAGCACTCATTAACTGGGAGTGCTAATTCCTATTTTACAGATTTCGCGGTTTTTGTCAAGAGAAATTTATGAATTGACCTTAAGCCCTCTAAGGTAAGGTTTGGCTCTATGTAGTCGAAATCGCAGAACTTGGATATCAGTCTTGCGTGTCCGCCCGTAAGGATGGTCTTAAACCTGCTCCGCATCTCTTTTCTGATTTTAACAATAAGGCCGTTGCACAATGCGCCATAGCCATTCAGGACGCCAGAAAGCATGCTTGTATAGGTGTCCCTTCCGATTAGAGATCTTGGCTTCTTCAGTTTTATTACCGGAAGCAACGTCGCCATTTCGGATAAAGTATGCACACTAGGTTCTAGGCCAGGTGAAATGATGCCTCCTTTATAAGAGCCTTTTCTGGAGACAACATCGAAAGTAACAGCTGTGCCAAAGTCAATAATTATAAGTCCACCTCCGAATTTTTTATAACCGGCATAGGCATTTACAAGCCTATCCTGCCCCACCTGCTTAGGGTTTTTGTATAAATTTGTTATTGGCACCCTGCAATTCTGGCCCAGGATGCGCGGTTTTAAATTAAGTTTTTCCTTAAAGACCCTCTTTAAAATATTTGTAACTTCAGGCACAACGCTTGAGATGATGACATCGCTGATTGCCATTTTTTGCATTAATGGCGCGAAGGCAGAGTGATAATACCTTAAATCCTTAGATTTCCTTGTGTTTATTTTTCGTATCAAGAGCAACCGGTCTTTTTTAAATAGCCCGATATTAATAGTAGTGTTTCCGATATCAATCGCTAATAACATATTCGACACCCTCTACCTTATTAATTCCACATCTCCCGAAAGGATATGTTTAGTAAATCCCGAATCCAACCTAAGGATAAGCCCGCCATTTTCGTCTATATCTAAGGCCTGCCCTTCCAGGGTTTGATTATGTGCGTGGATTTTTACCCTATTGCCAAGCGTCCCGGAAAGGCCGCGCCATTTGTTTATGATTGACTCAAAATCTTCATCAAGTTTTAAATAATATGCTTCCAGCAATTCAAGTATACGCTTAGACAATCCTACCTTTGAAATAGGCGTTTTTAATTGCGCCGCTATTGATGTTGCCCGTGAAGGTAATTCTTGTTTTGAAGTGTTTACGTTCACCCCTATACCCAATATCATGAAATCAATCGTATCCTGTTCGGCCTTCATCTCGGTAAGAATCCCCGAGATTTTTGATGAGTTGATCAATACATCGTTAGGCCATTTTATCCTGGCAGGTAAATTCGTTACCTCGCGAATCGCTTCTGCTACAGCTACAGATGCGGTTAACGTTATAAGCGCTGTCTGTATAGGCTCAAGCTTGGGCCTCAATATCAGAGACATATATATTCCACCCTGAGGGGATGCCCATGCCCTGTGAAACCTGCCTCTGCCTTTTGTCTGCTGTTCTGCGAAGACAACTGAGCCCTCTTTTTCTCCGTTTTCAGCAAGTCTATAGGCAATAGTATTGGTCGAGTCGGTTTCCTTAAATGAATAAATCTTTTTTCCGAATATCTTTGTTTTCAGCTTCCACGACACCTCTAACGGGATTAATCTATCCGGAGCGGAAATAAACCTGTATCCCAGATGCGGGGTAGCGGCAATATCGTAGCCCTCATGGCGAAGTTTTTCAATATGTTTCCAGATAGCAGCCCTTGAGATACCAAGTTCCTTGCAGATTTCCTCTCCGGAAACGTATTTCTCCCCATTTTCCCTTATTACCGTTAAGATTTTTTCATCCATTTTGTTTTTAATTCGGAAATCCTATCCCGGCACTCTGCTGCCCTTTCAAAGTGCAGGTTCCTTGCGGCCAATTCCATTTCATGTTCTAATTCTGACAGGACAAGGTTTAAGTCGTGTTCTTCCGGTGTTTCTCCGGCAACATCCAGCACTAATTCTTCCGCCGATTTCACTATCTCGATACCCTCTTTTATCGCCTTTTCTATACTCCTGGGGGTAATGTTGTGCTTTTTGTTGTAATCCAATTGGATTTTTCTCCTACGGCTTGATTCAGAGATCGCCCTTTTCATGGAATTTGTTATAACATCAGCATACATAATTACCTGGCCGTTGATATTTCTGGCTGCCCTGCCCGCTACCTGGATTAGTGCAGTCTGGCTTCGCAAAAATCCTTCTTTGTCGGCATCTAATATAGCGACCAAAGAAACCTCCGGAAGATCCAACCCCTCCCTTAGTAGATTAATACCAACCAGACAATCAAATTGCCTAAGTCGCAAGTCCCTAAGAACTTCAACCCTCTCGATTGTCTTTATCTCTGAATGTAGATATTTGACTCGGAGGCCCATCTCGTTTAGGTATTTTGAGAGGTCTTCGGCCATCTTCTTTGTTAGGGTTGTAACCAAAACCCTTTCTTTTTGCTTGGCCTTTAATCTAATCTGCTCAATCAAATCGTCAATTTGCCCTTCGATAGGCTTTATAGTTATCTGGGGATCTACTAACCCAGTAGGCCTTATTATCTGTTCAACAAGTACCTCGGATTTTTGCTTCTCATACTCCGCCGGTGTGGCCGAAACAAATATTGTCCTGTCGGTCAGGTCTTCGAACTCATCAAACCTTAAGGGCCTGTTATCCAAACAGGAAGGTAGTCTAAATCCGTGTTCCACCAGCACCTCTTTTCGAGCGCGGTCGGCTTCAAACATCCCCCTCAATTGCGGGAGCGCAACATGCGATTCGTCGATTATTGTTAAAAAATGCTCTGAGAAATAGTCTATTAGACAAGAAGGCCTTGAGCCCGGTTGCCGGTCTGAAAGTTGTTGCGAATAATTTTCGATACCATGGCAATATCCGATCTCTTTCAGCATCTCCATATCAAACCGCGTTCTTTGCAAAAGGCGCTGCGCCTCAAGCAGCTTATTCTGCTGTTTAAGTTCTTCAACATGCGCATTAAGTTCTGCCTCAATCGTAATTAGCGCACGTTTAACTCGGTCCTTTCCTATGACAAAATGC
>JABMQH010000101.1 GCA_013203355.1 Candidatus Omnitrophota bacterium
AAAACTAATCCCGGGGGCAGACGAAACCATTTTGACCTTAAGGGATATGGACAAAAAGGTTGTTTTTCTGTCTAACAAGCCGCTTTACACAAGAAAACATTATGCCCGCAAATTAACGAATATGGGTATACCAACTACTCCTTCAGAAGTGATTAATTCGTCCTATGTTATGGCAAGGTATCTTTCAGAAGTATCTCCTCAGGCCAAAATCTATGTTATCGGCGAGATGCCTATGGTTGATGAACTGAGAAAAGCAGGCTTTCAAATAACTGAAAATCCAGAGGAGATTGAATACGTAGTGGTGGCATTTGATCGAACCTTCACCTATGGAAAACTCAATAAAGCATATCAGGCAATAAGGCAGGGAGCCCGTTTTATAGCGACAAACCCGGACAGGACATGTCCCTATGAGGATGGAGAGATACCTGATTGTGCGGGGATGATAGGAGCTATTGAGGCAGTTACGGGCAAAAAGGTCGAAATCGTAGTCGGAAAACCTTCTTCAATCACCGTTGACGTCATATTGAATACAATGAAGATACCGCCTGAAGATTGTCTTTTAATTGGAGACAGACTCTCTACGGATATTGTTATGGGAAAGAACAGCGGGATATCCACCGCGTTGGTATTAACAGGCGTGACAAAGCAGGAAGATCTTAAGTGTGCCGATATAAAACCTGATTATGTTTTCGATAGTGTCGGAGACCTTATTAGTATTTTAGATTTTAGATTTCGGATTTCGGATTTAAGGTGCACATAATTTTGCCGTAATTCAAGATAGTTCTAAAAGTTATTCATTTGATAGATTTGAAATTATCTATCTGAAAACCTTTTGGCAACTCTGCTCCCCAAATAAAGGGGTCGACATTGGATCAGGGGAGTAGAAAATTGAGAATAGATAAGTTATGAAAAAATTGGCCGGTCCTCTTAGCAAAACGATTGAGGGAACAGGGAGACGAGGATGATTAATCAACTGATCAAAGCAATGGAAAAAGCGATTGGAGAAGTACGGCAATGGCCTGAAAAGACAGTACATATCTTCCATCATAATGACGCCGACGGGCTCAGTTCGGGTGCGATACTCACCAGGGCGTTTAACAGACAAGGGTTTGAGGTGCGTCGCTTTTGCCTTGAGAAACCATATCCGGCGGTGCTGAAAAAGATTTACGAGCAGGAAGGAAAAATTCTTATCTTTGCAGATTTTGCCGGCAGGATTGCTCCGCTGCTTTCCAATCTGAATCGGGGAAGAAATCTGACCCTTATCCTGGATCACCATGTTGCCGAAGCCTCAAAAGACCCAAAAGTCCATAATCTCGATCCCGATCTTTATGGATTAAAAGGGGACAGGGATATTTCCGCCTCCACAACGTGCTATATTTTTGCCCGAACCATGGATCAAGATAACTGCGATATGGCTCATATCGCAGCCATAGGAGCGGTAGGAGACGGTTTTTTTGTAGATGGAAAGCTTGTAAGTCAAAACCGTGAGGTCGCGATGGAGTCAGTTCGGCAGGGGTTGATGGAAATTCAAGAGAATGAAAAGGGCGAACAGTATATTCTAAAATCTGAAACAGGAGATATAGCATATGATGAACTGGCCGTTTATTTGGGCATTCTGGGTGCGGCAGGATATTATCAAAAAGGACCGGATGCGGGAGTTCAGGTTTGCCTTGATGGAATTTCTTCTGAGTCAGATCGGATGATGGAAGAGTTTAAAACCATAAAGACCAGGGTGTTTGATACTGAGTTGCAAAAGCTTAAACAAGGCGCTTTAAAAAAGACATCTCATATACAATGGCTTCATGTGAAGGATCGATTTTCCCCTATGGGGGTGAAGATGATCGGAGATTTCTGTTATACAATTCGGAACATGGATTTTATCGACCCCCAAAAATACATTGCCGGATTTCAGGTTATTCCCAATGAAATCCCGGGGTTTGGACATATTGATTTTAATGAGGTAAAAGTCTCCATGCGGGTTCCATCTTACCTTGAAGATAAGATAAAGGAAGGAAGCACAGCACCACTTAATAGTTTTCTTCCTGAAGCAACCAATAATCTTGGAGGATTTTCTGACGCCTGTCACCGCCTAGCCGCCGCTACCACGGTGGCCATTGGTAAGGAAGAAGAGCTGATTGAGGAGATGGAAAGAATTCTTACAACTTTTATTAGAAAAGATTAACCCCGTTAATCCCGTCTAATTTAATCAATTTAAATTCCGGCTTGACCGGACAATGAAGGGAGAATATCATGAGTGTAGGAACAGCATTTGGAAAGACGATCTTAATAGGAGATCAATTTGTTATGCGGGGAGTGCCGGCTATTGTCTCGGCACTTTCATATGAAACCGAAGCGACAGTGGAGCGGATTGACGGAGAGGGGTGGATCCTGGAAGACAACCGCAAGGAGGTTCCGGGATATAAGGAGAAGAAAAAAGAAAAACAGGTTGACTCCATCAACAGAATTCTCGATGTTATGGAAATCGACGCCAAAAAAACTCCCATTAAAATCATTTATGGAGGGTCGCTTTTGGCCGGAAGCGGGGTCGGTGCCAGTGCTGCCAGCTGTGTTTCGCTTGCAAGGGCGTTGAATGAAGAATTCAACAAGGGACTTTCCATAGACGAGATCAACCATGTGGGCTGGGAGGGTGAATTTGCCTATCATGGCACTCCCAGCGGCGTTGATAATACAGCCTCGACCTATGGAGGACTTTTATTTTATAAGGTGGAAAATGAACAAAAAAGCTTCGAAAAGATAAAAATCAAAGCACCCTTCGAAATAGTGCTTGCAAATAGTGGCGTTACGGCTGATACGTCTACTTTGGGCAGTTTTCTTGATACGGAAAAGGAAAAAGACCCGAAATTATTTTCAGATCGTCTTAATGCCACGAAAGAGCAGGTCTATGAAATGAGAAAAAGGCTGGAGGCAGGCGATCTGGAGAAAGTAGGAGCCATCATGGTAGAAAACCATAAGATTCTTATCAACATGGGGCTTTCACACGAAAAATTGATCTATCTTTGTAATATGGCTCTTGAAAAGGGCGCTTTGGGAGCGAAAGTTACAGGAGGGGGAAGAGGCGGTTATATGATTGCCCTGACTCCGGGGAAGGATCTCCAGAATGCAGTCGCCTCGGCCATGGAAGATGAAGGATATAAGGTCATCCAAGCAACGATAGGTGGAAATTGATTGGTACTCACAAATGAATTCATTAAAGACCCAGGTATTGATAATAGGCGGCGGGGCTACGGGTACGGGCCTTGCACGGGATCTTGCTCTGCGGGGCGTTCAGTGTATTTTGGTGGAGCAATATGACATCAATGCAGGAGCATCCGGCGCAAATCACGGGCTTTTACACAGCGGAGCCCGCTACGTATCGTCCGATACTGGTAGTGCAAAAGAATGTCGTGATGAAGGAGAGCTTTTAAAAAGACTGGCTCCCCACTGCATCGAGGACACAGGAGGCCTGTTTATTGCGGTTGAGGGAGACGATGAAAAATATGTAGCGGATTTTCCCATTTTGTGTTCCCAATGCAATATCCCGATTGAGAAATTAGATATCAAAGAGGCCCTTGAACTTGAACCCGTCCTTTCCAAAAAATTAATTGCCGCCTATATG
>JABMQH010000102.1 GCA_013203355.1 Candidatus Omnitrophota bacterium
CGTCCGAACCCAACTCTTGGCAAACTCCTCGTCATTTAAATAATTAATTTGCTTAAGATGCGTTACCGTTTTTTTGATTATAGCTGGGCTGAAGCCTTTTTTCTTAAGACGATCATTTATTTCTTTGATGCTTCGCGACCGATAACTTAGGAGCCTGTAAGCACAATTTTTGGCCCGAACTAAAGTCTTCTCTTGATCCATAATTTTAAAGTTTTGCTACCTTAACCTGCTCTCTAACCTTGACTTCTAATTCCTTAAGCAATTTGGGGTTTTCCTCTAAGAAGCGGCGTGTGTTTTCTTTACCCTGACCTAGTTTCTGCTCCCCATAAATAAACCAGGCTCCGGATTTTTTCAAGATCTCACGTTCAGCAGCCATATCTATGACGCAATTAGATTTTGAAATCCCCTGATCATAAAGTATATCAAATTCTGCCCTCTTGAACGGTGGGGCAACCTTATTCTTCACAACATTGGCCCTAACATGATTACCGATGATGGCGTCTCCCTTTTTAATCGATGCAACACGCCTCAAGTCGAGCCGTACTGAGGAATAGAATTTAAGTGCACGACCGCCCGTGGTTGTTTCGGGATTTCCGAACATGACGCCTATTTTCATGCGAATCTGGTTGATAAAAATCACGCAGGTTTTGGATTTACTGATGCATCCAGTAAGTTTTCTTAGTGCCTGGCTCATCAGCCTTGCCTGTAATCCCATGTGCGAGGCACCCATCTCGCCTTCAAGCTCTGCTCTCGGGGTTAAGGCAGCTACGGAATCGATTACGACAACATCTACGGCATTTGAACGCACAAGGGTTTCGGCTATCTCAAGGGCCTGTTCGCCTGTATCTGGTTGAGACATTAGTAAGTCATCCAGGTTCACCCCTATCTTCTTGGCATATGCGGAGTCAAAGGCATGCTCTGCGTCGATAAATGCCGCATGTCCGCCTGTCTTTTGTGCTTGCGCGATAATACTTAGGGTAAGGGTTGTTTTTCCGCTTGCCTCAGGCCCAAATATTTCAATTACCCTGCCTCTGGGGATACCGCCGACTCCGAGCGCTAAATCCAGTGAGAGCGCCCCGGTGGGAATAGAGGGAACATCTATCTTGAAATCTTTTCCGAGACGCATTATGGCTCCTTTTCCAAACTGCTTTTCTATATGGGTCAATGCCAACTCCAATGCCTTATCTTTATCTTCCTGTGTCTTATCTTTATATTCATGGACCTTCTCCCGTTGCTTTATTTCCTGAGTCTTTACTTTTGGTTTTACCATTTTTGCCTCCTCCTTATTATTTATATGGTTATATTACTTATATCTTATACATTAGTGAGTTTATTATATAAAATCCTGCGCAATTTGTAAAGTGATTTTACGCATCCATTGGCAACTACCCCCTTTCGGAATACGACCCTTATTATGTATGACGAACCAGTCCGTGCTTTTGTTTTTAAAAATTAATTTTGGGGTTGAAGATTCCGAAAAAATCGTTATAATAGATAATATGAATCCCGTTACGCACTGTTGTGAAGTAGCGGGGTGAAAAAAAGGGGTGTAACGGGATGAACGCGGAGATAGTTTGTATTGGAACGGAATTGCTTTTGGGGCATATCGTAAACAGCAATGCCTCTTATATCGCCAGAAAGCTGGCCGAGTTGGGTGTTGACCACTATTTCCAAACCACTGTCGGCGATAACCCGCAGAGGCTCTCCTCTACAATAAGAACCGCTTTGAGCCGTTCCGATATAGTGATAACGACTGGTGGCCTTGGCCCAACCATAGATGACATAACATCTAAGGTCATCGCTAAGACAATCGACAGAAAGCTGATCTTGGAAAGGGCGGTTCTTAAGGATGTCGCGGAATATTTTAGACGGCAAAACAAAAAAATCCCCAAAGACAGCCTCCGGCAAGCCCTTATCCCCGAAGGCGCAAAGTGGTTAAAGAACTCTTTTGGCACCGCGCCGGGATTAATAATTGAACAGGGCGCGAAGATTCTGATCGCCCTTCCGGGCCCGCCAAGAGAGATGGGTCCGATGGTTGAGGATCATGTGGTCCCTTATCTAAGGTCAAGGTCAAAGGCTGGGCAAATACTAAAGTCTAAATCCTTGAGATTGACTGGGGGGGTTGAGGCAAAGGTAAATCAAAAGGTTAAGGATCTTTTAAGGTTGAGCGGCCCAGTGCAAGTCGGAATATATGCGCGCTTGGGGGAAGTTGAATTAAAAGTAATGGCAAAGGCGAAAAATGAAAAAGCCGCCGACAACGAAATTAAAAAGCTTGAACGAATAATAAGAAAAAGGGTTGGCTCTTACGTCTATGGCGTGGATGAGGAAACACTGGAAGGCGCAGTAGGAAATTTATTGGCCAAAAGAAAAAAGACCGTTGCTGTTGCTGAAAGCTGCAGCGGTGGGCTGCTGGCAAACTTGATCACAAACATATCCGGCGCCTCAGATTATTTCAAAAGCGGCATAGTCGCTTATAGTAATGACTCTAAGGTTAATGATCTGGACGTTCCCGCAGATATTATTAAGAAAAATGGTGCGGTAAGCACACAGGTTGCAAAAAAGATGGCAGCGGGTATCAGAAATAGGGCCAATGTCGACATAGGAATAGCTGTAACTGGCATTGCGGGCCCAAAGGGTGCGACAAAGAAAAAACCGGTAGGACTTGTTTTTATAGCGCTGTCGACGAAAAAGAAGAGCAATTGCCGTCAATTTAACTTTTCAGGGCTGCGTACTGAGGTGAAATTACAAACAGCTCAGGCGGCGCTTAATATGTTAAGATGCGAACTTTTATAGCGTTTGCCCTTACCGAAGAAACTAAGCAGGAGCTTACCTCTCTCCAATCCGAATTAAAAAAATCCCAAGCTGACGTAAAATGGGTAGAGCCAAAAAATATCCATCTTACACTGAAGTTTTTAGGTGAGATTTCAGAGCAGCAGGTAGATCAAGTTAGGGAAGTTCTTAATAAAATCTCTTCTCAATTCGAGCCCTACGAAATCACATTGTTAGGCGTCGGCGCATTTCCTAAATTGGAGCACCCGCGGGTTGTCTGGGCAGGTATTGACAGCGGAAAAAATGAGACGAAGAGAATTGCAGAAGTTCTTAGGGCGGAGTTGGAAAAAGTCGGGTTTCAAAAAGATGACCGCGAGTTTAAATCACATCTGACTATTGGCCGTGTGCGCGGTCCAAAAAATAAAGATAAATTAAAATCGGTAATTCAATCGATATCTTTTGCCCCTCAATCCAAAATTCCCATTAACCATATTACCCTTTACCAAAGCACGCTTACGCCCCAGGGGCCGATCTATACACCACTCCATAAGGCATCAATCACGCAATAATTTCTTATATTCCCTCAAGGGCGATTCTTGCTTGCTCTGCTCCGATATCGGTTACCGATTGTGCTGTTGCCGGTTGTGCTGTTGCAAGTGCAGACGCGTATTTTTCCATCAACCTTTCAAAGAAAGGAAAAATTTCCTGACCATAGATACGCTCGACTTCCTGTCCGTTGCAGTCTGAAAGCGGTTGCATTAATTGGGTCAACAAAGGTTGAATGGCCTGCATATCCTCGTCTGCGATAACCTCGCTCATAGGCCCGAGAATAGCAGAAATCAGGGCTTCTATATTTAGCAAATTATACTGCACCAATCGCCAAACCATTGTCCTCTGCACCTGATCACTGAGATCTAAAACAGCGGATGATTCTACATAGTCAAATAATCTGATAGGAAAGTTTGCGTTAGAGGTATCTACTTTAAAATGTTCGGGTTTATAATCTACTGTTAAAACAAGGCGTCGATGAAATTCATAGACATTTCGTATTACACCTAATAAGGCCCATAATCTCCGCTGAGGATTTTCCGCAAGGTAGGGCAGAAGAGACTCCCCTCGCATAAATGGCATAAGTACATAAGGAAGCGTTACTGATGTATTGTGTCGCTCAAAAGTCATTTCGCCGATTTCCCAGATAGGTACTACCCGTGTATCATTATTAGCGCCATCCGGAAATAGTCTGGTCCGCAGTGCCTCTATTTTACCCGAATACCCCCCCATGACTCGTACGTTAAGTATACGGACAACAACGTCTCTCCCTGGAACGTGGTAAATATAATTCGCTGTTCCGCCATGTATCCCGCCAACTTCTTCAAGTCCAGCAGGCACAGAAAGAACTGCAACGCCGGATTCTGCAACATTGAATTTAGTTGCTATCGTCTGTATATGTTGTGCAATAAAAGGATCTTTACGCGCGGCTTTTCGGGCAAATGCTTGATTCTTTGTGCGTAGAAAATCATCGACGGCTTGATCAATAACACCTTGCAGTCTTTCGAACATCGCAGTTGAGTCCGCAACCGTTACGCTACGTGTACGATCATCTACTTTTAATATTCGTACAACATTAGGTAATCTTTCGGCTGCAGCAGTTATAGTTGTAATATTATCGGGTAATGTATCGGAGGGATCCGGATGTGGAAAAATAACAGTCACAACCTTGTTTACTAAATAATGTCTTAGGGAATTTCGGAGGCGCTCTTGTGATTCTGGTGACAGGTCATATGAAATATCCACGCTAGTTAACCACTCTTGCAACTTCCTTTCAACACATTCCTGTGGTAAAAAGGAAATATCAAGCAAAACTGAACTCAAATCAAGATTGGCGATCATGTCATAAAACAATCGCCCATGCTTAACGAGTTCTTGGCCTATTTCTGTTTGTAGATCATCGGGGGTATGAAAACTTGCAAAGGGAATTCGCCCATCCGCTATCAATTTAGCAATAATCCTAAAAGAAAGATGTCGATGTTCAGGCGGAATACTAAGAACGGCTTCTTTCAAGTCGATTAATCGGTTTCTTTGATTCAGCACCAATTTTAATGTAAGGTGTTCTTTCGCACCATTTTCAGAAACTACTACACCCCAGGTGAAATCCAAAGGCAAGGTGTCTATTTCCATGCGTAGTGCCTTTGATGCCACTGTTTCCCCACTAATTCGTTCTGGTAGCACATCCATCCCGGCACCAATGACTGCAACACCATCGCCGTAAGAAGACCAAAGCATAGGGGCAACACTGTTATTAAACGGAACGCAGTGACCAAGTTGTGAAAAATGATTATCTGCTACGGCAGGTAGATATGTTTTGGAACCTGAAAGTTTAACGTCAAATCGAGATAAATCCGGTGTTACATTAATAGTAATCCACTTCTGACCAACTTTTGCTTCAACAACAACATGGTCCCGCCAAATACCTGCTGCCCTACCATGCCTAAGCCTTGCGGTATACCCGCTGTCCAAAAGATATTTTAAAAGCGCGTAAGCTCCTTCGAAACACTCTATGCCATATGCGTAACACCCGTGTTTGCTAAGTTCTCTTTCAAGACTTCGCGGGATAATATTAACCCAGTCTTGGGTGAAACTAACATTTTCGCTCACACCTAACCAAACAACGCCATTTCTTAAAACCTGCCAACGCCCATATCGTTTGGATAACTCGGCTTCTTCAATCCACTCATCGACCCTTCGCTTAAACTCTGCTTCATCTGTTGTTGGTGGTAACCCAGCTGCCTTTTGCTGCTCGATAAAGGCCAATTTTCGTAAGGTCTCAGCCCCTGATGCTGCTACTGCATTACTTGTGAGTACAAGCAACAAAATAACAACGGGGAATGCGCGCTTTATATGAAAATCTTTTTTAGATAGTCTCATAATATACCTAGGATTAGCTTTTGATAACCATATAACATAGTATACCGCAAAAATTCTGAATGTCAAAGAAAATTGCTGACTTTTTTATATTCTAACCAACCAAAAGCTACACACCTATTTTGCAGCAGAAAAA
>JABMQH010000103.1 GCA_013203355.1 Candidatus Omnitrophota bacterium
GAGTTTAAGAAATTGTATACTTGTTGTATACCAGCTTGCAATTGATGATGTAACTTGTTATAATGCAGGTAGTTCTAATTGGCAGACCCCGAGTCCAAGCGGGGCAGCCAGTGTTTTTTAAGCACAACCTAATTTCAAGCACAAAGCCGCCACTGATGAACATTAACAGAGACGCTTACTTTTGTTTCTAGAAGAGAAAGATAGGTTTATGCCGAATAGACTGAAGCCACTTATTATTGGAGACTTAGAAATAAAGGTACCAATTATTCAGGGAGGAATGGGTGTTATGATATCTACGGCCTCTTTAGCCAGTGCGGTTGCTAATTGTGGTGGGGCAGGAACTATAGCGAATGTAGGCCTTGGGTATGGCACAAAAGAAAATGAAACGGATTTTGTTAAAGCCTCAAGAGAGGGTTTTCAAAGAGAGATGCGCCAGGCTAAAAAATTCTCCCGAGGGGTTATAGGCGTAAACATATTAGTAGCCTTAAACAACTATGAAGACTTAGCAAGAACTGCCATGGAAGAAAACGCCGATTTTATTGCTTCGGGGGCAGGTTTGCCTTTAAGGCTTCCGGAATTTGCAGAAGGCAGTTCAGCAAAATTGATCCCCATCGTCTCATCAGCGAGAGCAGCTGATATCATAGTCAGGGTATGGAAAAGGCGCTATAATCGCTTGCCGGACGCTATCATTGTGGAAGGTCCGATGGCAGGTGGACACTTAGGGTTCAAGCCCAAAGATCTAAAATCAGGTAATGTAGAGACGCTTGAAAATCTGGTAGTAGATGTTTTAAAAGTAGCTGAAGAATACGAAAAAAGATTCGGACTTAATATGCCGGTTATAGCTGCAGGGGGTATATTTGACGGAAAGGATATTGCTAAATTTCTTAATTTAGGAGCAAAAGGCGTGCAGATGGCGACCCGATTTGTTGCTACCCTAGAATGCTCTGTAGCGGATGAATTTAAGGAGCTATATATCATAGCTGGAGAGGACGATGTTGTTATTATAGATAGCCCTGTTGGCATGCCGGGAAGGGCAATAATGACCAAATTTATTAACAGGGTAATGCAGGGCGAAAAGATGCGGATTGAGTGTAACTATCAATGCCTTAAGACCTGTTCTCCCAAGACTGCCCCTTATTGCATATTAAGGGCCTCATTTAATGCTGTAAGTGGCGATTTGGATAATGCGGTTGTGTTTGCTGGAAGCAATGTTTCAAAAGTAAAAAAAATAGTATCTGTAAGAGAAATAATAGACGGCATTATTGGTGAGGCAATTGAGGAGTTAGATAACGTGCCCACATTAAAATTATGTTAAAAAACGTGCCACAGAGTGTGCCAAAAAGCCCCAAATGAGCTCAAACTAACTAACATCCAAGCGGGGCAGCCATTAATTTGATTCTTAGGATTTATAAATGTAGAGTAATGGTCCATAGGAGACCATAAAAAAATGAGTAGGTACTCCTGGTGCAGATATTTAATATTTGTAATGTGCATCAGCCTTATTTGCGCAATAGTTCTTTGTGAGGCAGTATATTTAAGAATTTACCGCTTAAAATGGCATGATCCCATTGCACAATTTGATGCTGAGCTTGGCTGGAGCCCCATCCCAAATGAGCATATCGAACATAAATGGGGAGATATTACATCAAATTCTTTTGGGTTCCGATCAGAGGAGATCGATCAAAAGAAAAACCATGTTATTATTTTAGGAGATTCAGTTGCATGGGGTTTTGGTGTGGGCGATACAGAGACAATGCCATATTACTTAAACCAAAAACTCAAACCCCTTAATTATCAGGTTCATAATCTGGCAGTTGCCGCGTATGGCATAGGCCAATCTAGTTTGTTTTTGCAGCGGCATGTTGATAAATTTGAAAACCTAAAGTATATTATACTGGTAGTATATACTAATAATGATTTCTGGGAAACAACAAGAGATATTGCTTGGGGCAAAAGAAAACCTTTATACGTCCTTAAGGAAGGCAAGTTAGTGTTGACAAATGTCCCGATAAGCAAATATAATATCAGAAATATGCTTAGCGCCTCTAAAATATTAGAAAGTTTGTCTAGAAAATATGGAAAGGTCTCAAGTTTCTTAGACCTTCTTGCCGGCCGTAAAATACTTGATAAAAAAGATGGAGAAAAGGCAATATCGTTGCTATTGAAAAGGATCCACGATATCGCATCTGAACATCAGGCACGCCTGGTAGTTGTTACTGCACCGAGCAAAAAAGACTTTACAAGCAAATCAGATGATTTTATGTGGTTTCAAAATTTCTTTCATAGCAAAAATCATCACTATCCCCGTATAGATTTCTATGATACAATCGCCAGCCAGCCCGAAGATTTAGACAAGATTTATAAAAAGGGAGACCCAGCTCATTTTTCCCCATACGGGAATAAATTATTTGCGGAAACTTTGTTTAAACATATAGATATGTAATTTCGGGCATTCCAGCAGCCCCTTTAGAGGAGTTCCTAATATGAGAATCTTAAAAGAACATTTAGCGCAAAGACAAAGAGAAGGCAATATTATTAATGTAGCTATCATCGGCTCGGGATGGTTTGGCAGCGGGCTTATACGGGAGCTTTATCATTGGCCTGGCATAAACCCAAAATTGGTAATAACCAGAAGCTTAAAGCGCGCAGCTGAATCCTTATCTCATGTAGGCATAGACGCCAAGGATATTATTACAGTTAAGACAACTAAAGAGTACAAGGCTTCATTAGCTAAAAGAAATACTTATCTTATTTCAGATAATCTAGAGCTAGCCAAAGAATTGAAAGGCATAGATGCGGTTTTTGAAGCAACCGGAGCGGTAGGATTGTGTGCTGAACTTGCAAAGACAGTTATTTCTCAGGGCATACATTTTATAACAGCCAATATAGAAATGGATAGCACAGTAGGTTTTGCAGTTGATGACCTTGCAAAAAAACATGGGGTCGTATATTCTATCAGTGATGGAGACCAGCCAGGTGTTTTATCAAGAATGATTGACGAGGTGCAATTATATGGTTTTGAGATTACAGTTGCCGGCAACTGTAAGACATTTATTGATATGCATCAGAA
>JABMQH010000008.1 GCA_013203355.1 Candidatus Omnitrophota bacterium
GTAGAAAGGTCGCCGATTGGCTGCTTGTTATCGGGGTCATCCTTAGGTGCATAATAAAGTTGATAGCTATCAAACATTTCCTCTTCTTCCGCGTAGGTAGTTCCCGCTATATTTACGGTTCCTGCAACATAACTTCCGTCAACAGGATAGGTTATATATAGCGATATTTCATCACCTGTATGTATAGCCAATTCGGAATCGCCGAAAAGATTGAGTCCATAATAAACCCATCTCATGCAGTTTTGATTTATCATGTGGACGCTGTCTTCCTTAGCAGCGTAAGCAAGATTATTAAAAGATAGTAAAAGTACTAAGAAACTAACCAAAAAAACACCGCGCTTTAAAAGTTTTCTTGCCTTCATCTTATTTTCCCCCTTGTTTTATGGACTTACACCATATACATTCGTTTCTCTTATTAAATACTGGTTAAAAAATAGCGCTTTTTTACCTCTACTATATATAACACTCAATTCAGGAAATTATTCCAAAAATTTAGGGTGTCAGGTGGTGTACTTAAAATAGGATTCTAAGGGAGTTGTTCTGGTCTGAGGCGCATAAGGCCGGTTGCTGCTTCCTTGACCTCAAGGCTATTAGGGTAATTGGCAAGAACTGCCTTATAGGCCAAGAGGGCATTTGTGGGATCTTTTATCCCCTTTTCGTAAATTAGGCCTTTTGCGCAAAGGGCAAGACTAACAAGGTTAGAGTTTGGGTATTCTTTTATAATGTGGTCAAAAACCGAAATGGCTTTATGGTATTCATTAACATAGTAATAATATTTGGCAATGAAGAATAGGAATTGAATGTTATATTTGGAATCAGGATATTTCGCTATCAAATTTTCTAAACTATAAATTGCATCCAAATGCTTTTGCTTACTCTCGGCAACTATTGCCTCGTCAATCTGGGCTATAATTTTAATCAACTCTTTTGGCAAGGCCTTTGTCTTGTCATCCGAGATATAGAGCCCTACCGGTCTCAAAAGCTCGTGGACCCTTCTCGGTGTCATGCTGATTAAAAGCGCAACTTGTGGCTGTTCTCCGATACGATAGATTTCCTGCACCGCTTTCCACTCATCTTCCGCCAGATAGCGCGGGGTAGTCGGTGTAGAATCAGAAAAGATCTCAGTGGCTTTACCCGCACCTACTAAAACTTTAGAGGATAAACCCGCTAATTGGATCTTAGAGCTCACTTCGACCTGACCATTCAAAACGCCTACCCATGTTTTATTTTCTCGTAAAGGCGAAACATCAACTAAAAACCCCGTTCCCTTAACACTCACTTCGGCAAGCGGGGATCCAATCTTTAATTTTGAATCTTTAAAACCCTTTTTCGTTGCAACGAGTATCTTCCCTCTATCTAATTCATAGGAGATGCCTTTTGATTGGCCGAATGGTTTTTCTATACCAACGGCCCTGACTTCCGTATCCTCTTTAAGCAGAAGCGCGTATCTTTTTGATTCAACAGTTATTTGGCTGTTTTTGGCAACCCTTATTATATCCCCCTTTTTTAACAAGGTTCCTTTTTGGGCGTTTCCCCACTGTTTAGTTTTCGAATTATACACCTCGGCTTCCCCTTGCACGGAGGCAATGGCCGGCGTGACTGCGCTTTGATTCCAAAGTATAGAAGTTATAAGAAACGCCATGACCGTAATAAGCGCCGTAGCCTTAACTAAAACCGGTACCGGCCTTAAAATAATTGGGCGCAACCCTTCAAGGATACTCCTAAATCCTCCATAAACTTGTTTCTGATCAGACTTAGCTAATGCCTCATTAAGCTTTTGCCTAAACTCAAAGTCAAAACCTTCAGATTCCTTAGTTTCCGGCAAGCTTTTAAGGGTATTTGTTGTTGTTTTTAAAGACAGGAGCTCTTCTTTACAGTTTTGGCAGGTTGAAAGATGGGCCCCTATCAGCCTTTTGTGTTCCTGGCTAAGCCTTTCATCCAAATAAAGCGACATTAATTTGAAATTCACATGCCTTGACATCTTAATTTCTCCTATCCGCGATCCTTAAAATACTTCTTTAACTTTTTTGCCAAAATCAGCCTTGCCCTGCTTAACCTTGAGCCGACTGAGCCAACACTGCACCTCAATATTTGCGCGGTTTCTTCATATGAACAACCCTCTATATCACAAAGTATTAGAACCTCTTTATATTTTAAGGGCATCAGATTTATATGTGCCTGAACCAAATTTTCTTGCTCCTTGTTAATAGTCAAATCAGAAGGGGTATCCCCTTCAGCCTGTATTATATCTTTAAGGCTTATTTTTTCATTTCCCAGTAATTTCGCGTCCAGCGAAAGCTGTTGCTTCAACTTTTTATCTCTTAAAAAATTCTTACAGGTATTTCCGGCGATCGTATAAATCCAATTTATCGCCTTTGCCTGTTCAGTATAGGTTGATAGATTCATGTAAGCCTTCACAAATGTCTCCTGCGCAATATCTTCCGCAGATTCACGGTTGCCGATCATTCTGTATATATAATTTAGGATGCGCCTTTTATACCTGGCATAGAAGTCTTCAAACGCACCCTTATTGCCCTTCCTTGCCTTATTAAGCAAATCTCCATCAGAAGGACTTACCTTAAAATCTGTCATCTTGTCCTTACATTATATATAACACAGCAAAAGTTAAAAAATTCCATTTTTCCTAACAGGCTAGGCTATCTTATAGTATATATTACCCTGTTGTAAATTAATTTACAACAAAAATTGGAGGTAAATAATGGGCAGGCAGATTGATTAGGTATCTTTATTTAAAGGCGGGTATTAAAGAATTTTGAAGCTTTTGGAATTACTTCCTCCGTTTTGGCTGACAACAGTTACCCAATAGTTTCCAGATGGAAGCTGGGGAACCTTACACCTAATCCCATTGTCGTTCCAAGAAATGACTTTGGAATAAAAGACCTTCCCTGATCTAAAGAATGAGACTCGCGATAAGGAGTTTTTTGAGCTAAAGTTGTCACCGGATATTTCAAGGTAATTTCCCCGGGAACCGGCCTTAGAAGAAATCTCATGTATATAGGGTGGTAAGATTTTAAATTTTGCAGGGTCTTTTTTGTCTAAAGTTTCAATAGTATTTTTGCTATCGTTATTAATAGGCGCTGAAGAAACTTCATGTTTAAGTTTTTCCTGCGGCCGGGAGGCAATTCGGCTATTGACAGCCCCCTTATTCTCCGGAAGCACGATTAGTGCAGAAAAACCGTTTTCCTTAATTTCAAAAGCAGGATGCCCAAACTTTCCTACTTCGGTGGATATCTCCCCGGAGAATTCCTCAATGGCTTGAGTTTGCCCACTTTCATTTTTGTCCAATTTGACAAAAGCTTTTTCAATTTTTTCAAAATCTATCTCCCCGAAATTACACAAATCTATTTTTGGTACATCCTCTGACGTATTGTCGGGGTCGAGCCCATAACGCCTAAGATTATCACGGCCTGCTTGCCCAGCATTTTCATCCGGCGTTTTATCCTCTGGCTCTAGGGGGCTATCAGAGACAGGCACAACACCATCATGATCTAAAGTATCGTCCGGATCATCTATCGGATCGTCCGGATCATCTATCGGATCGTCCGGATCATCTA
>JABMQH010000104.1 GCA_013203355.1 Candidatus Omnitrophota bacterium
CCAATTAATAACAATTTGTATTTATTTCTCATTTTTTACTTACCTTGCAACATCCACCTTCAATTTTAATCGCTTTAATGTTTACTAACGCATCTCCGATCTTTCTATGAGCAGAGGAAATAATCCTTGAAAAAGTAGGTCGTGATATTTTCATTTTTTTTGCTGCCTGTTTTTGCTTCAAGTTTTCAAAATCTGCAAGACGCACAGCTTCAAATTCATCCAGGCTTAAAAGTACCCCCTTTAATTTACTTAAAGGCTTACATTGCGGACGGAAGCACTTTTCTCCGGGCTCGCATTTAATCCACCTCATCTTTTTCGGTCTCATAATACCTCTTGGTTATGAACATATGCTCATAACAAGTATAACTCAAAATTCTGAAGTAATCAAGAATCAAAACAAAAACCCCTTGCAACTTTAATAATTGCAAGGGGTTAGAAACAATGGCTCCCTCGGTAGGACTCGAACCTACGACAACGTGGTTAACAGCCACGCGCTCTACCAGCTGAGCTACAAGGGAATGTATTTAAAAGATCTAAATCTATGCGATTTTACAACTGGCTTCGCAGAGGTGTTCTATGCGTGCCCAGTTGTTATCGATCTCTTTTTGAACTTCCGCGATAAGGGGCTTGTTTTGTTCTGTGAATAAGTGTTTAAAGCGGCCCTGTGTCTTTAAAAATTCCTCTACAGGTTTTCTTTCTTTTGGTTTATGGGTAAAACGCCAGGTGCCGTTTTCAACTTCGATTAAAGGCCAAAAGCCGGTTTCGACGGCTAATTTTGCAATCTGAATAGCCTGTTCCTGCGGATAGCGCCAGCCACGGTGGCACATCGCAAGCACATTCAAAAATGCCGGCCCTTCCACCTTAAAGGCCTTCTCTGCTTTTGTCACCAAATCATTCCAATGTGAAATCGTCCCTTGCGCAACGTAGGGTATTTTATGAGCCGCTACAATTGCTGTCAGGTCTTTTCTAAACTGCACCTTGCCGGATGACGCCTTCCCTGCAGGCGCTGTTGTGGTCGAGGCACCCTTGGGTGTCGCGCCTGAGCGCTGGATACCGGTATTCATATACGCCTCGTTGTCATAGCAGACATAGACAAAATTGTGTCCGCGCTCTAATGCGCCGGATAAGGCCTGTAACCCAATGTCATACGTGCCGCCGTCTCCGCCGAAGGCAACAAATTTTATATCTTTTTTAATCTTTCCTTTTTTCTTTAGGGCGCGGTAAGCGGTTTCAATTCCGCTCATGGTAGCGGCTGAATTCTCAAATGCGTTGTGCATAAACGGGATATTCCACGCTGTAAAAGGATAAATAGTGGTCGCGACTTCCAGGCATCCGGTCGCGCAAGTAGCGACAACCGGCGCATTACCTGCACCCATCAGAACTTGCCTTACCGCAATAGAGGCTCCGCAGCCGGCACAAAGCCTATGCCCTGGGCCTAATCGCTCCGGTAACTTTGAAAGTTCTTTTATATTAGCCATCTGGTTATCTTACTCCGAGGTAATTAATCTGATCTTTGCTTTTAGCCGTCCTGACTATATCGACGAGGTCTTTATATACGTTCCTTATATCTTCGGGGAAGATATCTCTTCCTCCTAAGCCAAAGATATAATTCGCCAAGTATGGTTTTACTCCGGAATCATACATCGCTGATTTAATCTCAGTAAATAGAGGGCCTCCGCATCCGGAGAAGGACTCGCTTCTATCCAAAACAGCTATTGCCTTTGTTTTTAAAAGCGCTTTTATGATCCTCTCCTTTGGGAAAGGCCTGAAGAAACACGGACGAACCAACCCTACTTTCATGCCCTGGCTTCTCAATTCATCCACAACCACCTTTGTTGTGCCGGCGGTAGAACTTAAAACCACTATGGCGACTTCCGCATCATCCATTTTATATTCTTCTATTAAATCGTGATTTCTTCCGAATGTCTTATTGAATTCCTCCATGATCTTAGGTATTACGGAGAGTGAATTCTTCACCGCCTCCGATTGTTGTCTCTTATGTTCAAAATAGAAATCCTGCAAATCGAACGGCCCATATGTAACAGGATTATCCACATCCAGCATTGTAGGCATCGCCGGTTTATATTCACCTATGAATTTCTTTATCTGATCGTCGGCAAATAACTCAACCCCCTCAACCGCGTGACTTGTGATAAAGCCATCCTGGCATACCATTACCGGAAGAAGCACATCCTTATGTTCTGCAATACGCATGGCCAGTATGACATTCTCGTAAACTTCCTGCGCATTCTCACAATAAACCTGAATCCATCCTGAGTCGCGCGCGCCCATGCTGTCGGAATGATCGCAGTGTATATTAATAGGCCCCGAAAGCGCTCTGTTCACCACCGGCATAACAATCGGAAGTCGCGTAGAGGCAGCAATATAAACAATCTCCCACATAAGCGCAAGGCCGTTTGCGGAGGTTGCTGTCATGGTACGTGCGCCTGCCGCAGCAGCGCCTACGCAAGCGCTCATTGCACTATGCTCGGACTCAACAGGGATCATCTCTGTATTAACCTTCCCATCCGCAACAAACTGAGAAAAGGTCATTACTATCTCTGTCTGCGGGGTTATAGGATACGCCGCGACTACGTCGGGCTCTATCTGCCGCATTGCTTCAGCGACAGCCTGATCTCCTGTTAAAGGTGTCATTTTAGCCATATTTACTTTTCCATCTTGATGCACTTCTTAGGACATATAGAAGCGCAGATACCGCATCCCTTGCAATGTTCGTAATCGATACCTACAATTTTTTCGTCTTTTACGATAACGCATAAATCAGGGCAAAACATCCAGCATTGAAGGCAATGTATGCACTTATCCCTATCCACAACCGGCTTAAGGATCTTCCAATCACCGGTTTTATATTCTTTTGCCGTACCGGCTTTTGCTATGATTCCGCCAATGGGTATTTCTTTCCAGCCTTTTTGCTTATTCATCCTACTATGGTCTCCATATAAGCGCGCTTGATGCCTGCTATGTTGGCGTTGGTTTTTTCCTCGCCGATCTTTTTAAGAAATTTCTTTTTAACATTTTCTATAAGAACATCTAACGAAACAATAGGTTTTATCTTCACCAACGCGCCTAACATCGGCGTATTCGGCATAAAAATACCTAAAGTATCGAATGAGATCTTGGTGGCATTTACTGTCGCCACTTTTCCTTTATTAAAATTTAACTTTTTTCTTATCGTCTTTGGATCCTCTTGTGTATTGACGAGTAATATGCCGGACTCGCTCAACCCTTCTGTCGCATTGACACTGCTTAATAAAGTGGGGTCTATAACAACTACCGCGTCGGGATTGGTGACTCCGGAATGTATAGTGATGGGGCTGGTTGAAATCCTGGTATATGCCCTGATAGGAGCGCCCGCTCTCTCCGGGCCGTATTCAGGGAAGGCCTGTATGAATTTGCCAGTCTCTAACGCGGCCTCCGCTAAAAATTGGGCGGCAGTCTTTGCGCCCTGGCCGCCCCTTCCATGCCATCTTACTTCGATTTTATCTTGCATTTATCTATTAAGCCTAAGTTGAAGGCAATACCTCTTCCGGAGCCTCTTCTTTCTGAATATCGCCTGAGAGGGCACAGTAGTAAGTTATAATAGCTGCGCTAATTAAAATTGTCGTATATGCGTTTACCGCGCTTGAAAGTATTCCTGTCACCATTTGAAAGGCGGTCCCTTTTATCGCGAAGGCGAGAATACCGGCCACTATTCCAACAAGAAGTCCTATGCCAAACGCTATCAATACCAAAAGGGTCAAAAGCCACGCCACCTTCCAGATATGCTTTTTCATAAATCGTATGCTACTCTTAAGCGACTTGATAATACCGACATCATCGACTA
>JABMQH010000105.1 GCA_013203355.1 Candidatus Omnitrophota bacterium
ATTAATCCCGAGAGTGGTTTTTTCGGAGTTGCCCCAGGAACAAGTTCTCATACTAACCCAAATATGGTGGAAACGATCCAAAAGAATACAATATACACAAATGTCCTTTTAAAACCCGATGGTACAGTATGGTGGGAAGGCGCGGATGGCGAGGTTCCTTCCGAGGGGATTGATTGGCAGGGTCGTCCGTGGAAACCAGGCATGAAGAATCCCGACGGGAAGCCTATAACCGGAGCGCATCCCAATAGTCGTTTTACTGCCCCTATAGCAAATTGTCCCTCAGCATCGTTTAGATTGGAACAGCATCATGGCGTGCCTATATCCGCGATTATACTTGGTGGTCGCCGCCAACATTTAGCGCCCCTTGTGTATGAGGCATTTAACTGGCAGCATGGCGTATTAGTCGGCGCTACTATGGCTTCTGAGCGAACCGCGGCACAAGTAGGCAAAATAGGAGAAACGCGCAGAGATCCTATGGCTATGCTTCCCTTCTGCGGGTATAATATGGCAGATTATTTCAAACACTGGTTAAAGATGGGCAAAAAAATGGCCAAAGCGCCTAAAATTTTTCATGTTAACTGGTTTAGAACTGATAAAAATGGTAAATTCTTATGGCCTGGATTCCGGGAAAATCTTAGGGTGTTAGAATGGGTGTTAAGCCGTTGCAACAAGAAGGTAGGCGCGGTTAAAACCCCGATAGGTTATATCCCGAAGGCCTCTGATATAGATATTAAAGGGCTTAAATTGTCCAAAGGGGCCTTAGAAAAACTCCTTAAGGTAAATAAGAAAGATTGGCTTGAGGAATTGAAAGGTATAAAGGAATTTTTTAAACGCTTTAAAAAAGATTTACCCGATGAATTATGGAGTGAATACAAAACACTTTCTAGACGCCTGGAGCGCGATGGGTGAAAAAGTTACGCTATCCACAAAATTTTCTGATTTAAAATTCTTTAAACGCGGCAAGGTAAGAGACATCTATTCCTTAGGGGATAAGCTCTTGATTGTTTCAAGTGATAGAATCTCCTGTTTTGACGTAGTCCTCCCGAACGGCATACCGGACAAAGGCAAGGTCTTAACGGCCTTGTCGGTTTTTTGGTTTGATTATATAAAGGAAATTATACCCCATCACCTAATAACCGCCGATGTAAACAACTTCCCGGAAGAGACACAAAAATATAAAGATGCCTTAAAAGACCGCTCCATGCTTGTCAAAAAATCAGAGCCGATCCCCGTTGAGTGCGTTGTAAGGGGTTACCTATCCGGTTCCGGCTGGAAGGAGTACAAGAAGACGCAATCTATATGCGGCGTGAAACTGCCGGCCGGGCTTAAGGAATCAGCAAAGTTGCCTGAGCCTATTTTTACGCCTTCCACCAAGGAAGAAACCGGCCATGACATGAACGTAACGCAAAAACATATTGAGGATTCAATCGGTAAGGAGCTTGCCGGCAAGTTGAAAGAGATCAGTATAGCTATCTATAAAAAGGCAAGTGAATATGCAAGGACGCGGGGCATAATAATCGCGGATACAAAGTTTGAATTTGGGATGCATGAAGGCAAGCTTATCTTAATTGATGAGGCGTTAACGCCTGATTCATCCAGGTTTTGGCCGGCAGACGTATATCAGCCGGGCGGACCGCAGGCAAGCTTTGATAAGCAGTTTGTACGTGATTATTTGGAGACTTTAGATTGGGATAAAAAACCGCCCGCCCCCAACTTACCTGAAGAAATCATCACAAAAACCATCCGCAAATACCTACAGGCCCGGAAAATTATTGCTGGGTGACGGGCGCAACTGCTAATCTATTTCATACTATCTACAAAATCTTTAACCCACTTACCTACAAGATCCTTGCAGCCAAGACCAAAAGCGATAGCAAAACCTGCCCCGACACTAAGCAGCATTACGCTTACGGCTTGTGTGACTATGCCCCTTCCAACGTTAAGCTGTTCCAAGGCAATAGCTACGGCAAAGATAATCAATATTATCTTAACAAGCTGGGTTAGAAGATTTGCTTTCTTTAACCCGGCATTTTTTGCCGCCGTAAGCACAAAGGAACCAAGAATAGAGGCCAGAAATAATCCCACAGCCAAAACCAATATCGCAGATATTATGCTGGGGATGTAGCCGATGAGCTTTGTCATCAACCCTACCGCGGCTGTAAATTTAAGCGCCTGCGCTGCGGTAACGGCAACTATCAGAATGAAAAGCCAATAGATTATTATCCCGATAATCTCCGATAAGGTGGATTTGATTTCACCTACCTTAAGCATTTTGGCAAGACCTGATTTCTCAGACAAGACGTCAATCTTCGAGAGCTTGAGCAATCTTATGATGGCACTGGACAGAATCTTGGATACAACTAAACCGACCAGCAGTATAACAATTGCGGCTATGACATTAGGAACATAACTCCAGATTTTTATTACCATAGCTGTGATAGGTTCACTAATTGGTGTGATCCATTCTCCCATAAATTCCCCCTTTCGTAGTTCCTTTTATTATAATGCTTTATATAACCTTACCCTATATCCTCGGCTTTGTCAAATAAATCTCAGTGAGCGACCATAGGAAGTCCCGAGCGTAGCGAGGGACAAAGCGAGGGATCTTTAACTACTATATTAAGATATTGTTTTTTCTATATAAGGATGTTATTATATCTATTATATGGGCTATACAGAGGCATTGGAAAAGGCATGGAGCGAGATCTTAAGCCTAACCGAAGAGAAGAGGTTTTCGGTTAAGCTTCTAGCGGATGAATATGATATTAACTCAGAGGACAAGAAGATCTTATCGGTATCCTGTAATGTCCCCGCAAAGGACTATACAAGCATTATCCTGCTTCATTATCTTATTCAGAAGGCAAAACTTAAAACTTTACCAGGGCCAACCGGCAGCTGGATAGATTTCAGGCAGCTTGAAGGCGGAGCAGGCTATTACCCCGCTTTTAAGAAACGGACCATAGATGTAATATTAAGGAAATACGGCTCAAGGCCTGAGACCTTACTGGATGCGGCTAATCGCTTTTGCGCAAAGAAGGTCCAGATAGGGGATCTCGGGCTTGTAATTGAGCCGTTAGAAAGAGTACCTTTCCTTATTACGATTTCTAAAGGGGATGAGGAATTTACGCCTGACGCAAATATACTTTTTGATGAAAGCATACGTCAGATTTTTTGCACAGAGGATATTGTAGTATTGACCGAAATAGTTGTACATTTCTTATAATAGAGAATATGCGAGTTGGAGTATATTATAGCAATAAAGATGTAAGGGTAGAAGAGCGCCCAACCCCGAAGGTGGGGGAGGGTGAACTTTTAATAAAGGTCTTAGCAAGCGGTATTTGCGGAACAGATGTTATGGAGTGGTATCGCATCAACAGGGTGCCGCTTGTGCTTGGGCATGAGATTGCCGGGGAAATCGTTGAGACAGGGAAGGGCTTAACTCAATACAAAAAAGGTCAAAGGATCGCCTGCTCGCATCATGTCCCATGTGGAGAATGCCATTATTGCAAGATGGGGCACACAAGCGTATGCGAAACCCTCAGAAAGACAAGTTTTGACCCAGGCGGTTTTTCTGAATTCGTACGACTCCCTGCTATTAACGTAGAAAAACAAGGTGTATATCCATTGCCTGATAACCTTACGTATGAAGAAGCCACATTTACTGAGCCATTGGCCTGTGTTTTGCGCGGACAAAGACTAGCCGGCATCAAACAAGGCCAGACGGTTTTGGTTATTGGAAGCGGCATTTCAGGATTGCTTCATATACAGATGGCTAAGGTAAATGGTGCCTCAAAGGTTATCGCAACGGATATAGTTGATTATAAACTTAAGGCGGCAAAGAAATTCGGGGCCGATAACGTGTTTAAATCAAGTGAGTATGCACCGGAAAAGTTATCAAAAATAAATAATGGCCGTCTCGCAGATTTAGTGATATTATGTACTGGCGCACCGCAGGCGATAGGTCAGGCAATGAAATCGGTTGATAAAGGGGGGACGATCCTGTTCTTTGCGGCAGCAGGCCAAAAACAAACGCTTGCATTTGATATAAACGATTTGTTTTGGAGGAATGAAGTTACACTTACTTCATCTTATGCGGCAAGCCCCGAAGAGCACCTTGAAGCACTGAAGTTAATTGGTGAAGGCAAGATCAAGGTTAAGGAAATGGTAACACACAGATTCCCTTTGGGTAAAACACAGGAAGGTTTCAAGCTTGTGACTGAGGCAAAGGAATCGATTAAGGTTATAATCGAGCCACAAAAATAGGGGGTAATGATATGAATTGGGGATTGAAAAATCGTTTAAACAGAATCTTTAGTCCTAAGGATGGACGTACTGTCATGCTTGCAGTAGATCATGGATACTTTTTGGGGCCGGTATCAAAATTGGAAGATCCCAGGAAAACCATAGAGCCGCTTTTACCTTATACGGATGCCCTTATGCTCACGAGGGGCGTGCTTAGGAATTGTGTCTCGGATGCAATTGATGTGCCGGTTGTCCTGAGGGTTTCCGGAGGAAATAGTATTGTAGGGGAATCCCTTTCAAACGAAGGACTTACTGTTTCGATGGAAGACGCTATACGATTGAATGTAGCAGCAGTCGCCCTCTCTTTATATATAGGCACGGAACACGAGCACCAGACAATCCTGAATTTGGCAAAACTTGTAGACGAAGGAGAGAAATACGGTATTCCTGTTTTGGCTGTTACCGCAGTGGGCAAGGAGCTGGATAAAAGGGATGTCAAATATCTTTCTTTGTGCTGCCGCATTGCCGCAGAAATGGGCGCGCATGCGGTAAAGACCTATTACTGTGACAACTTTGAGAAAATCGTAAAAAGCTGCCCTGTCCCGGTAGTCATAGCCGGCGGTCCAAAATTGAATACCGAACTTGATGCATTAAAACTTGCATATGACGCTGTTCAGCGGGGGGCTAGGGGAGTTGACATGGGGCGGAATATCTGGCAGTCCAAACATCCCGTTGCAATGCTCAAAGCGGTAAAGGCAATTGTCCACGACAAAGCCACCGTCAAGAAAGCCCAGCAGGTTTTTAATAGTTCCAAAAAATAACCAACCTGCCAAATCTAACCTGGTTAGCTTTGAAAGGCTAAAAAAATCAAAAATCCCGCTTGACACTATTTTTTTAATATGCTATACTCTACTATGCCGATAGAGTTAATAGTATTGTTTAGAAAAGAGGGGTGCTTAAATGAGAATAACTTATAAAGGTGATTATGCCTTAAAGGCAATATTGAATCTTGCGTTACATTATGGGAAGGGAGTAGTTACCATACAGGATATAGCCAAGAGTGCCGATATCCCTTTTAAGTTCTTAGAGCAGGTATTATTGAATTTGAAAAGAGGAGGTTTTGTAGAAAGTAAACGGGGTAAAGAGGGTGGCTATTTATTAGCCAAGGCCCCTTCTAAGATAAAGGTAAGTGATATTATCCGGTTCATAGATGGGCCGATTGAGCCAATCGCCTGTGTAGAAAAGGGGTATTCCGGATGCAATGATATTTACGCATGTATATTTAAGAAGATGTGGCAGGAAGTAACCCGGGCCACTTCCGATATAATTGATAAAGTTACATTCGAAGATTTAGTTAAGGACGTACAGAGAAAAAAGGGCGGGTTAACTTATTCGATTTAGGAGGTGCATATGGCTTCTGAGAGGAAAATAGCTAAAAATGTTTTGGAGTTAATCGGGGGGACTCCCTTAGTAAAGATTAATAGGATCGCTGAGCCTAATACTGCGCAGATTTTGGCAAAGCTTGAGTCCTCTAATCCGGGAGGAAGTGTTAAAGATAGAATTTGTCTTTCTATGATCGAAGACGCAGAGAAAAAAGGTTTATTAAGGAAAGGCGCAACTATTATTGAACCCACATCAGGAAACACAGGTATAGGGTTGGCAATGGTAGCTGCTGTAAAGGGGTATAGATGTATCCTGACAATGCCTGATACAATGAGTGTAGAGAGGAGAAACATACTTCAGTCTTTTGGCGCAGATATTGTTCTTACGCCAGGTGCTGAGGGGATGAAAGGGGCAGTCAAAAAGGCAGAAGGATTACAAAAAACAACACCTAATTCCTTTTTGCCACAACAGTTTAATAATCTTGCTAATCCCAGAATACATAGAGAGACTACAGCAGAAGAGATATGGAATGATACAGATGGAAAGGTAGATATTGTAATAAGCGGTGTCGGTACCGGCGGCACCATTACAGGTATAGCCGAAGTAATAAAGAAAAGAAAACCTGCATTTAAGGCTATCGCAGTTGAGCCCATAGATTCTCCTGTCCTTTCCGGAGGAAACCCCGGTCCCCATAAGATCCAGGGTATAGGGGCAGGATTTATACCACAAGTTTTAAAAACGGACTTGATCGATGAGATTATCAAAGTTAGCAGTGAAGATGCGGGTAGTATCGCCAAACGGTTGCTAAAAGAGGAAGGGATATTTACAGGGATTTCTTCCGGCGCAGCGATGTGGGCTGCGTTAGAGGTAAGTAAGAGGAAGGAAAATAAAGGAAAGCTAATAGTAGTGATCTTACCCGATACAGGGG
>JABMQH010000106.1 GCA_013203355.1 Candidatus Omnitrophota bacterium
TAGTGGTAACCGGCACTTCTACGCTTGAAACCGCAAACCTTGGCAAGCCCATGGTAATAGTTTTCAAACTGGCGCTTCTGGAATATATGGTTGGGAGACCGCTTTTGAGAGTAAAAAATATCGGACTGGTAAACATAGTAGCCGGAAGAGAGGTCGTCCCCGAATTAATGCAGTTTAAGGCAAGATCAGCAAAGATAGCACAAACCGCTATCGATATACTAAGCAACCCATCAAAGTATGAATCCATGAAAAAGGAAATCGCTTTTGTGAAGAACAGGCTTTCCCCCGACGGCGCCTCCCGCAAAGCCGCCCTTGCTATCCTCAAATTCCTCCAAACCTAACCCCGTGTTTATTTAAACCGGATTTTTAAAAAAAATTTGGCGGTCGCTTAATCGCCACCCCCTTACTATAAGCCAAGAAAAAGAATTGGGAGCGAATAGAAAATTTAGACTTTTATGAGTATTTTGGCGGTTTCCTTAGCATATTTTATAAGCTTAAAAAGGGCGGTGGATGTCCGAGCCGACACTTTATGTGTCGGTGAGTTCACCGCCCCCGTCAAAATACGAGATAAAAGGCGTTAAGAATTTTCTCTGAAGCGAGCAATTCTTTTTCTTGGCTTGTTATGCGGAGTGTGGATTATTAGATAACTACGACTGATATCCCTGCCTCATCGGCAGCCTTGGTGAGCTCTTCCTTATTTATGATCAGCGTCTTGTTTTTCTCAAGCGCTAAACAGGATGCCTTTCCTTCTTTGAGGCTATTTATGGTATGGATGCCGATGACCGGCACATCAAACCGCATATCCTGGTTGGGGCGTGCCACCTTAACTACAACGACTTCGCCATTTCCGAGGATACTTGCCCTTTTTATCGCCGAATCTGTTCCCTCTATTGCCTCAACGGAAAGCACGACCTTATCTTTCACAACAACGGCTTGGCCTATATCAAGGCCTGAAAGCCTTTTTGCTATCTTGTAACCAAAGCGTATATCCTCCCACTCTCTTGAACTGGGCGGCCTTTTTGTCAAACAGCCTTTTTGGGCGAGATTTTCTCTTAAGCATATAAGGCAGCTGACTATCTTGATGCCATACAGCCTTAACAATTTGGCACCTGTTTTAAAAATGGTGAGGTCTCTTTTGTCCTTTGCCAGTTTAAGAATCAGATTACCTCTATCATCTATTGTTGATCTATCTTCTTCTTTAAAAATGCGGGTCTTTGTAATTTTGCCAAGCATGACCGCCTTTTTTATTTTTTCCTTTTTTAAAATATCAATCGCCTTTTTGACCTCACCGAAGGAGATCCAATAGGTTTTATCGACGAGCTTTTCCAGTTCAGGCGAGGCCTCATCTTTGATGGCGATACAGATTAAACTTATGCCTTTATCCTTTGCGGTCCTCGCAAATAATAACGGGAAATCTCCGCCTCCAGCAATAAGACCGAGTCTCTTTATCACAGGTTACCTGCAAACTCCCCTTTTTGTATCCGCTTTTACAGTTTTTAAGAAATGGGTTAGATTTTTTATCTCGTTTGAGGGGGATATGGTATTTTGGATCTCTCTTAAGGCATGTGGTACGGAAAGGCCTGAATTAAATAATAACTTGAAGGCGCATTTCAATTTTGCTTTTGAATTTTTGGAAATACCTGAACGTCTTAATCCGATAGTATTCAAGCCATAAACTTTGGCCGGATGGCCATCCGCCATCGCATAAGGGGGAATATGTTTTACTACCTTTGAACAGCCGCCTATAATAGCCAGGGTACCGATATGTACAAATTGATGAATCCCGACCAGGCCTCCGATAATTACTCCGTCTTCTATGGTGACATAACCGGCCATGGTCCCGGCGTTGGCAATTATAACCTTATTCCCAATGTTACAATCGTGGGCAACATGTGAATAGGCCATTATCAAATTATTATTCCCTACCTTTGTAGTAGAATCCTTTTTGGTGCCTCTGTTTATAGTTACAAACTCCCGAATAGTATTATCGTCCCCTATTTTCAGGAAGCTTCTTTCGCCTTTAAATTTTAAATCCTGCGAAATCGCGCCTAGCGCAGCGCCGGCGAATAGCCTGCAGTTCTTGCCGATCGTAGTCCAGCCATCAATCACGCACTGCGGGCCTACCTTCGTACCGGAATCTATCTTGACATTAGGGCCGATCACAGAATAAGGCCCAACCTCAACATCATTTGCCAGCTCTGCATTGCTATCTATTACTGCTGTAGGGTGTATCTTCACTTTCTTTCTTTACCTCGCACTAAGGAATTGCTGTTTTCTTTATCGTCTTTGTAATATAGGTATTTGGGTTATGGTTTTAAGCGATAAGCAACGGGTGCCATATTTCTTTTTGGTATTGACAGGCCGATGGGGTCTTGAGCGTATAAGTTTTGCGTAGTTAATAACTACCACCTAAATACCTCCGATACAGTAATCA